>CAZEHQ010000021.1:0-7523 GCA_964512165.1 uncultured Gemmatimonadaceae bacterium
GTGCGACCTTCCGCTTTTCTCGATCCCTACAGGACGATGAGGATGGACCGGATGTAGGAAAGAACGAGGTCGAAGAGGCCGACGAAGATCGCGAAGGCGATGGAGAATACGATGACTACCGTCGTGGAATTCACCAATTCCTCACGGGTAGGCCAGATGACCCTGGCGAACTCGCCACGCACTTCGCTCAGAAAGCCTGTCAGCTTGTCGAACATCCAGAGTCGGGATTCCTGTGCGGTCCCCGCATTCCCCCCCGCTGATGATCTTGGCAGGCCCGGCAGGACTTGAACCTGCAACCGCCGGTTTTGGAGACCGGTGCTCTACCAAATTGAGCTACAGGCCTACCGCGTCTCCCGGTGCAAGGTCTGCCGTCCACAGTGGGCACAGTATTTCCGGTACTCGACCCGGTCCGGATGGGCCCGGCGGTTCTTCGTAGCCGAGTAGTTGCGACGGCTACAAACCTCGCACTCGAGTGTGATGCGATGCCTTGGCATCTCGTGGCGTGCCGGAGGCCGGGCGGCGCCGCGCCGCGGCCCCAAGCCTACCCTGTTGCTGGAGCCGATGACCAGGATTGAACTGGTGACCTCGTCCTTACCAAGGACGCGCTCTACCGACTGAGCTACATCGGCTCGCATGGCTGACGTGGTGGCGGCAAATGGAGCGGGAAACGGGACTCGAACCCGCGACATCGAGCTTGGAAGGCTCGCGCTCTAGCCAACTGAGCTACTCCCGCCCTCCATCTGCCCGCCGCCGGGCGCCAAGGCTCCGGCTGCCGGACAGCTGCCCGCCGGATACAGACCTCAAAAAATACAGCTGGTTTGGATAAGTGTCAAGCCTCACCGGAGATCCGGATTTCAGGATCCCTGGGGGCCGTGGAGGGCGCCCAGGTCCCGGGTGATCCTGACGATCTTGTAATGGAGGATCCCAGCCGGCACCTTGATTTCCACCTCCTCGCCCTCTTCCCTGCCCAGCAGTCCCCTGCCGATGGGAGACACGGTCGAGATCTTGCCCTGCTCGAAATCCGCCTCCTCCGGGGATACGAGCGTATAGGTGATCTCCCCTCCCTTCCCCAGATCCGCCAACTGCACGGTAGCGCCGATGTAGACCTTGTCATCGGGGATGTCCTCGGCCTCGATGAGCCGCGCCCTGCTGAGGGTTTCCTCAAGCCGGCCGATCCGCTGCTCGAGGAACATCAGTCTCTCCTTGGCGGCCGAATACTCCGCATTCTCGGAAAGATCCCCGAACTCACGGGCCCGCTGAAGAGCCTGACGCACCTTGGGACGCTCGTCCGTTCGGAGCTGCATCAACTCGTCCTTGAGCTTCTGCAGACCCTCTCGCGACAGATATACCTCGGTCATGGCAATAGCTGGCTCCTGATGCCCCCCGGAACGCCCCTGCCCGCGGGGGAAACAAAAAGCGGAAGCGTGGCTCCCATGCTGAGGGGGCCGCTTCCGCATTCGAGCAAACCTTCGATATTGACCCGAGCAATATAATCATCGGCAACCCCGGTGGCAAGGTGAGGACTCCCCATCGACGCCGCTCGAACGGCCTCTGGCAGCGCGTGTAGATCGGGCCGCCACTCCCCAGGCCCAGAGCCTCTCGCCCGCCTCGGAGGCACTGAGCAATCGCCTTGCCCTCCTCCTGGAAGGGCGCTTAGGTTCGGATTCGTGGCATCGAATTCAAGCCTCCCCTCCAATCCGTACGCCGCCGTTGCGAGCGGCTCGGCTCTCCTCGACGTCTCCGGCCGGGGGCGCATCCTGTTCACGGGACCCCACCACCTCGACTTCCTGCACCGGATGTCGACCAACGGGATCGCCGGGAGCGCCGTCGGCCGAGGGTTGGAGACGGTGTTCTGCGACCCCCGTGGGCGGATTGTTCAGGTCGCAGACCTGAGTCGCACCGCCGAGGAAGAGACGATCGCTTTCGTCGAAGATGCTCCGGCGTTGCTCGCCTGGCTCGAGCGCTACCGGTTCGCCGAGCGGATGGAGTGGGCGGACATCACCGGGGCTACCGGGCAGATCGAGCTGTTCGGACCCGCGGCGGCAGATGCCTCTCGGTCGGCGCTCGGTGCCGCCCCCGGGGAGTCCGCTGCCAGCGTTCCCCCCGGCGGACGCCTGTGGGGGATGCGGCTCCAGATGGGTCCGCCGGCTCTCCGCCTGTGGGGGCCGCGCGCCGAGATCGAGGAGTGCCGCCGCCGGCTGCTGCGCGCGGGCGCCGCTGAGCTCGACGCCGGAACTTGGGAGATCCTGCGAGTCGAGTGGGGGCTTCCCTCGGCAGGTCACGAACTCACCCTGGACCACAATCCCTGGGAGGCAGGTCTGGGAGACGCCGTCCACATGGACAAGGGGTGCTACATCGGTCAGGAAGTCGTCGCCCGCCTCGATACCTATCAGAAGGTGAAGCAGCACCTTGTGGGCCTGCGCCCCAACCGGGAGGTCCGGTCCGGCGTCCAGGTGGAGGCCGGGGGCAGGCCCGCGGGCAAGGTGACCAGCAGCGTCTCCTCGCCCAGGCTCGGGCCACTCGCCCTGGCCTACGTGCGTACCCCCCACTGCCGGCCCGGAACGCTCCTGTCCGTCGATGGCACCGAGGCCGCAGTCAGTGCCCTCCCTTTCGATCCGGACAGGCGGGACGGGACGGGACGGTGAGCGGCGGCCGCAAGATCATCCATATAGACATGGACGCGTTCTACGCCTCCGTGGAGCAACGGGACGATCCGAGCCTCCGGGGACGGCCCGTCGTAGTCGGCGGCAATCCGGAGGGGCGAGGCGTGGTCGCCGCGGCCTCGTACGAGGCCCGTGCCTTCGGGGTGCGCTCGGCCATGCCGATGCGAAGGGCACTGCGGCTGTGCCCCGGGGCGGTCCGGACTGCTCCTGACTTCGGCCGGTACCGGGAGGTCTCCCGGCAGATCCGGGAGATTTTCCACCATCACACTGACCTGGTCGAGCCCCTCGCCCTCGACGAGGCCTATCTGGACGTCACCCGCAACAAACTCGGAATCCCTTTCGGCCACCGGGTGGCTCGCACGATCAAGGCCGAGATCCGCGACCAGATCCGACTTACTGCCTCGGCCGGTGTCGCACCCTGCAAGTTCGTCGCCAAGATCGCCTCTGACCTTGAAAAACCCGATGGACTGGTCACCGTCATGCCCCATCAGGTACGGGAATTCCTCCACCCCCTGACTGTTGCCCGGATCCCGGGTGTCGGAGATGTGACTCGACAGCAACTGGAATCCCTGGGCTACGAGACCATCGGACAACTGGCAGGGGCAGACCCTGCCCGGCTCGAAGCGCGCTTCGGCAAGCGCGGCCGATACCTGCACCAGCGGGCCCTGGGTATCGACGATGAACCTGTGACGACGGAGAGGGAGCCGAAGCAGCTGAGCTCCGAGTCGACCTTCCCCGCCGATCTCTCCGATCCGGAGGAGATGCGCGGCGCCCTGGGGACCCTCGCGAGAGAGGTGGCCAGCCGGCTGCGGCGACGGGGGCTTGCGGGCCGAACGGTGATGCTCAAGGTCCGATACCCCGACTTCGAGACCGTGACCCGGGCACAGACGGGAAGTTTGCCTCTGGATCGCCCCGAGCCGATGCTGAGGATCGCCGTCGACCTGCTGAACCGCACCGACGCGGAGCGAAGGGGGGTCCGGCTTCTGGGAATCGGCCTCTCTCACTTCTGCGACAGTGAGACTCCGGAGACCGCGGGGCAGTTGGACCTGTTCGTCGCGGACGAGTCTTCCGGTGCTTGACCCGACAGCCCTACTCGTGGAGACCAGGCTGGTAGAGGCCGACGCTATAGAACTCGTACGACGCCGCCTTGTCGGGGAAGTCGACGACGTGGACGGTGAATCTGGAGGGGACCCCGGTGTGGGCCATGTGCTCGCGGAAGAAGCCGCCGTAGGCCTCGGCATACGCCTCGTAAAGGCGCTGCTGCTCGGCCAGGTACCCCTCCGGATCGAGGCGGGGATCGGGGGCCTTGGGCTGTGAGGCGAAGGCGTGAACCTCCACGAAGTCGATGCGCGCTATGGAGTCGCAGATCCCGGCCTGCTGCAGCCACTTCTCCCAGCAACGGAAGACAAGCTCCACCTCGACCGAAGGTTCCATGTTGACCAGCTCGTCCCGCTCGAGAATCCCGCGGGCCGAGTGCCCCCCGGTCAGACCGGCGAAGTAGATCTTCAGATCCCCTCCGTCGAGCTTCTCGGTGACGAGTGCCGAGAGGGTGGGATGATCCCCACCATAGTAGTAGGTGAGTCGACCTCGCTCCTTGACGTTGAAAGCCATCTCCTTCCTCCTTTTCTCAGGCCAGGGCCTCGGCCAGAACCTCGGCCCAGTGGCGGGCCTCGCGGCCCGTGGCGTCGGCGATCTGATGGCGGCATGAGGTGCCGGCCGTAGCGACCTCGGCTCCTGGATCCCCGGCCACCACCTCGAGCAGACGCTCCCGGCCGACCTCCAGGGAGACATCGTAGTGCTCCCGCTCGTACCCGAAGCTGCCGGCCATCCCGCAACAGCCGGAAGGGATCTCCTCCACCTGGTACCCGGGGGGAGCAGCCAGCAGCTCCATCGTGCCCTTGGTGTCCCCCAGCGCCTTCTGATGGCAGTGGCCGTGGAGTAGTACGCGTCTCTTCAGGTCCGTGAAGTCGAGTGTGGAACCGCCCTCGGTGCGCCCGGCGAGGAACTCGTCGAGGAGGAAGAGATTGCCGGCCACGCTGCGGGCGGCGTCGGCGTCCTCGGCGAGATCGAGGTAGTCGTCGCGGTAAGTGGAGGCGCAGCTGGGCTCGACGGCGACGACGGGCCAGCCCCGATCGGTATACTCCGCAAGAGCCTGCAGGTTCGCCGCGGCACGGCCCTTCGCCTCCCTGAGGAATCCCTTGGAGATCAGCGGCCGCCCGCAGCAAAGCCGACGCCGGGGGACCACGACCTCGAAGCCTGCTGACTCGAGGAGGGTGACCGCCGCGCGGCCGACATCGGGCTCGTTGTACTCGGTGAAAGTGTCGTTGTAGAAGACGACGGTGCCCCGGCTTCGGCTGCTGGGGGGGACCCGCCCGCGGAACCAGCGGGAGAAGGTGGGGCTCGCCAGGGCCGGCATGCGGCGCCGGCGGTCGATGCCGAGGAGGCGCTCCATCAGCCATCGGCTCGGACGGGCGTGCATGAGGGGATTTGCGAGCCGGGAGATGGGGGCCATCCAGCGATTTAGCCGGTCGATCCGCGCGAAGAGGTGAGAGCGGAGGGGATAGCCGTGCCGCTCGTGGTAGCGGGCGAGGAATTCGTACTTGAGCTTGGCCATGTCGACACTCGATGGGCACTCGGACTTGCAGGCCTTGCACTCGAGACAGAGGTCCATCGCCTCGTACAGATCGTCGCTCTCGAGGCCCCCGGGCAGACGGCCGCTCAGGGCGGCGCGCAAGGCGTTGGCGCGCCCTCGGGTACTGTGCTGTTCCTCGAGAGTGGCCATGTAGGAGGGACACATGGTGCCCACGAGCCTCTTGCGGCACTGCCCGACTCCGGAGCACATCTCCACCGCCTGCTGGAATCCACCGGCTTCGTCGTAGCGGAACCAGGTCTCCTCCCGAACCTCCGGGTAGCCGTCGCCGTAGCGAAGGTTGGCATCCATCGGGGGGGCGTCCACGATCTTGCCGGGGTTCAGAACCCCGGTCGGGTCAAAGGCCGCCTTGACCTTGGCGAAGGCTCGGGGCAGACGGGGTCCGAACATCTTCTCGATCCACTCGCTGCGGGCCAGGCCATCACCGTGCTCGGCCGACATGGCACCGCCGTATTCGAGAACCCAGTCGCTCATCCGTTCCTCGAGGGCCCGAAGGGTGGCGATGCCGTCCCTCGCCTTCAGGTCGAGAACCGGGCGGATGTGGATGACGCCGACACTGGCGTGGCCGTAATAGGTGGCCTGTGCCACTCCCTGCTCGGACATGAGCGAGCGCACGCGGGCGATGTACTCCGGCAGATGTTCCACGGGCACACTCGTGTCCTCGACGCCCGCTGTCGGCTTGGCGTCCCCCTTCAGACCCATGAGCAGACCGAGTCCCGCCTTGCGCAGGTCCCAGATGTCCTTCTGCTCTGCCGGCGTGAAGGCGCGTACGTAGGCATACCCGAGCCCGGCACCTCTCAGCCTCGCCTCCAGATCCTCGCACCGGTCCCGGAGCTCAGCTTCGCTCTCCCCGTGGTACTCGACGCAGAGCAGGGCTTCCGGATCCCCCTGGAGGAAGCCGCGCCGGGACTGGTAGGACCGCTGGCCCCGGGTCTGGTCCATCAGCACGCGATCCATCAGCTCCGAAGCCGCCGGAGCGGTGCTCACCGCGTGCAGGTTGGCTTCCATCGCCTCCACCAGGTCCTCGAAGTGGCAGGCGACGACGACGGTGCGGCGCGGCCGCTCCACGAGGCGCACCTTGGCTTCGACAACGGCGCACAGGGTCCCCTCGGAGCCGACCACGATCTTGCTCAGGTCGAAAGGGGCCCCGGGGGCGGTGAGGGAGTCGAGGTTGTACCCGGATACCCTCCGCATCACCTTGGGGAAGCGCTCCTCGATCTCTGCGGCGTAGGCGTCCACGACCCGCCGCACCTCCCGGTAGGCGCCCCCCTCGATTCCGGGGCGCCGGGAACGCTCCTCGAACTCGGATGGGGTCAGGGGACCGAGGGCGGCTGTCGAACCGTCGCTGAGCACGACCGCAAGCTCCTGCACGTGATCGACCGTCCGTCCGTGGACTATGGAGTGGGAGCCGCAGGAGTTGTTGCCGATCATGCCGCCGAGGTTGGCCCGGCTGCTCGTGGACACATCCGGACCGAACTGCAGGCCCTGGGGTGCCACCGCGGCATTCAGCTCGTCGAGCACGACGCCTGGCTGCACCCGGGCCCACCTCTCCTCGGCATCTACTTCCAGAATGCGGTTCATGTGCCTGGAGAAGTCGATCTGCAAACCCTCGCCCACCGTCTGGCCGGCGAGACTCGTGCCGCCTCCCCGGGGCAGAACGGGGACGCCCCTTTCCCCGGCGGTGCGAATCGTATGGGAGACATCCTCGACCGAGCGCGGCAGCACCACGCCGGCCGGGGCGATCTCGTAGATGCTCGCATCCGTCGAGTACAGGGTCCGGGTCAGGGCATCGAGGCGGACCTCGCCTTCGATACCGGCCGCGATCGCCTCCTCGAAGTTGCTGGTGTCTCTCAAGAAGAGGCTCCCCAAGGGGCGGTGACCACGGTCACCGCAGCCGAAACCAGCAGGGCCCGGCGATCTGCGCGTCGCTCACCGTGCACCTGACGGGACCATGACCAGGAAATCTCGAGAAAAGCGCAATATTTCGGTTGACACTTGGTGAATACCCCCATATCTTGTGACCTACCACGTGGTAATGCGCGCAGTAGAGGGGGCTTCCGGGAGTAAGGGGAGATCGCGGAAGTCCCCCATTTTTTCTTTGCACCGGACTCTCCACCCGCAATTTCTGGAGCCGTTGCGTCGTATGTCCCGAAAGGAAAGTACGTGAGTCGTATGTCCCGAAAGGAAAGTACGATCGTGACGATCTTCGG
>CAZEHQ010000021.1:7533-33437 GCA_964512165.1 uncultured Gemmatimonadaceae bacterium
CGGGTATCAATACCGAATCGCCGCCGACGCTGCCGACGCGAAGCACATGGAGGCGGTGGCAGGCCTCCTGGACGACCGCATGCGGCGGATCGCTACGTCGACCCGGAGAAAGGTCGCCGTGGAAATCGCCATCCAGGCAGCGATGGAGTTTGCGGACGAGGTGCTGAGGACCCGGAACGAGCGGGATCGGTTGCTTGCGGGTGCGGATGAGCATCTCAACCGTTTCACCCGCAAGCTCGAGGACGGCGCATCCACGGACCTCCTCGCCAGCGGTGAAGACCCAGCGCCAGCGCCCCGCTTCTAGTTCCCCCCGGGCCGCCAGCGCCCAAGCCCCCTCCCCATCCCGCGATCCCCATGCTGCCTTCACCCCCTTCAGATCGGGTGAAGGATCATCGACATCTCCCGGCCTTCCATCTGTGGCAACTGGTCGACGGCGGCCACATCCTCCATCTTCTTCGCCACATCCTCCATCACCTCCCGGCCCCGGTCGCGGTAGGCCATCATGCGCCCCAGGAATCGCATGCTGACCTTGACTCGATAGCCGTGACCGATGAACTCGCGAATGTGTCCGAGGCGGTACTGGAGGTCGTGCTCGGAGATGTACATCTTGATGCGTACAGTCTTCATCTGCACGTTGTGCTGCTTCTTGCGCGCCTCCTTGGCCTTCTTCTCCTTGTCGTACCGGTACTTGCCGTAGTCCATGATGCGACAGACCGGCGGGCGGGCCTCGGGTGCGACCTCCACCAGGTCGAGGTCAACCTGCTCGGCCATCTGCATGGCCTGGGCGGTGTCGATAACGCCGACCTGCTCTCCGTCGGCGCCGATCAGGCGAACCTGTGGGACCCGGATGGAGTCGTTGATTCTGGTGAAAGACTGTTGCTGTTTGGCGATGGGCATTGCCTCCGGAGGAGTGGTGGATATAGTGGCTAAGGGTGAACGGGAATATAACCGCCCGCGATGGGGACGAGCAACATGCACTCGTCCCCCGGATCCGTCTCCGGGGCGGCACCTCGGGAGCGCCGGGAGAGCGGGAGGGTAAGGATGTCGCAGTACGGCGTCTACGGCATCGGACATGCCCTCGTGGACCTGCAGTTCGTCGTGGAGGACTCCCTGTTGCGCGAACTCGGGATCGCCAAAGGGGTCATGACCCTGGTGGATGAAGGGCGCCGCCGAGAGATCCTCGACAGGCTCTCCGATCCCGTGAACCGTGCCTCCGGAGGGTCCGCCGCCAACACGGTCATCACCGTGGCCCGCTTCGGTGGACGGGCCCGCTATGCCTTCCAGGTGGGGGAGGATGATTGGGGCCGATTCTACCGGGACGACTTGACCGCGGCGGGGGTCGACAGCAGTCCCGCCTGCCAGGTCCCTGGCGAGACGGGTCAGTGCCTCGTGATGATCACGCCAGACGCCGAGCGCTCGATGCTGACCTTCCTCGGCGCCAGTGGCACCATGGGGCCGCGCCAGGTGGACGCCGAGGGCATCGCCGCGAGCCGCTTCGTCTACCTCGAGGGCTATCTGCTTACCACGGAGGTGGGCTTCCAGGCCTGTCGGCTGGCCTCCGCCATCGCCCGCGAAGGGGGTGTCGAGGTTTCCCTGACCCTCAGCGATCCCTCCGTGGTCGAGGCCTTCCGGGACCGTTTCGAGGCGCTCGCCGCCGACGGGGTGGACCTCCTGTTCTGCAACGAGGAGGAGGCCGCCGCCCTCACCGGGATCGGCGACTGCCAGGAGGCCACTTCGAGACTCGCCGATCTCTCTGCCCGGGTCTGCGTGACACTGGGTGCCGGGGGAGCCCTGACCGCCGAGAGAGGCTCCCCTCCCCGCCTTGTGCAGGGAGTGGAGGCCCGGGCCGTAGACACCACCGGAGCGGGCGACACCTTCGCCGGGGGCGTTCTCTACGGGTTGGCCCGCGGCCACTCGCTCCACGAGTCGGCGCGCCGCGGGACGTACGCCGCCGCGGCGGTGGTTTCGCTCTTCGGCCCACGACTCGAGACCGAAATGGCCCCGCTCGTGGACGAAATTCTCCGGAACCGGGCACCACCTCCCGCCGCCTTGATCACAGGATGAGGAAAGCCAGATGAGGATACTCGTCTACTTCGACTTCGCCCCTGACCAGATCGACGAGCTCGTGCGGTTGGCCCGGCGCCATGGAGACCACGAGGTCGTGGTCGCCGGGAACGCGTCCTGCGCCGAGGATCTGGCTTCCACAGCCGAGGTGCTTCTCGGCCACTTCCCGGAATCGGTGGTCGCCGCGGCCCCTGGGCTGAGGTGGATCCAGTCCCACAGCGCGGGCATGGACGGATTCCTCCATCCCGCCGTGGTGGAGCGCGAGGAGGTGGTGGTGACGAACATGGCCGGGCTGTACGCACCCCAGGGCGGAGAGCACGCCTGGGCCCTGCTGCTGGCGCTCACCCGCGGTCTGCTGCCGTCGGTCCGGAGCATGCCCGAACGCCGATGGCGAGGTGGCAGGACCTTCGAGCTCGCCGGGGGGACTCTCGGACTGATCGGACTCGGGGGCTTCGGGTTGGAGACAGCGAAGCGTGCCTCCGGATACGAAATGACCCTCCTGGCCCTGGACCCCGTCCGCCTCGACCCGCCGGAAGGTGTGGAGGAAGTGCGCCCCCCGACGCAGGCAAACCTGATCTGGCTGCTCTCGGAGTCGGACGCCGTCGTGGTATGCTGCCCCCTGACCGAGGAGACGAGGCACATGATCGGCCCCGGGGAGCTCGCGGCGATGAAGCCCTCCGCCTACCTCGTCTGCGTCAGCCGCGGCGGCATCATCGACGAGAGCGCCCTTGCCGATGCCCTGCGGCTCGAGAGACTCGCAGGGGCGGGGCTCGATGTCTGCGAGGTCGAACCCCTCCCGGCGGAGAGCTCCTTGTGGGATGCGCCCAACCTGATCCTGACCCCGCATTGCGCCGGCGCCTCCCAGCACCGCGCGCGCAAGACCTTCGAGTTCTTCCGCGACAACCTCGGGCGCTATCTGCGGGGGGAGCCGCTGGTCAACGTCATCGACAAGGGCAAGGGCTACTAGCGGTCCGGATGCCCTCCTTCGGCCGGGCCCCCGCCCTCAGAAGCCGATGGAGCGGACATACTCCCGCATGGCGGTACTGCGCCGGCTCTCGCTCACCGGATCCTCGCCTTCGTGCGCCGGCTCCCCCGGGCAGCAGGTGACGACACGGTCGAAGCCGATCTCGCCGAGGGTCCGCCTCACCGCGGGAAAGTCGACCCCCCGCGCTTCGCCCACGGATACCCACTTCGGATGATACCGCCCCTCCTCGTCCCGCGTACAGGAGGAGTAGTCCTGCAGATGGACGTAGTTGAGCTGGGAACGGAAATCGCGCAGCGATGCCACGGGGTCGTAGCCCCAGAGCTTGGCGTGGGAGACGTCGATGCAAAGACCGGTCTTCTTCACGCGGCTCATGTACAGCTTCCAGTGATCGATGGAATCGACCAGGCAGTTCGTGTGGATGTGGTAGCTGATCTCGAGGCCCAGGCCGGCGGCGTACTCCGCCCAGGCCTCGGCCCCGTCGGCGGCGGCGCGAACGTCCTCGTCGGTGACCTTCCGGCCCTCGGGCTTGCCCCCGTTCATGAACATGAAGCAGTCGACGCCCATCTCGGCGGCGAACTCCATTCGCCGACGGTTGCGCTCCACCATCTCCCAGTCGCGGTGGTCCGGGGTCCCGGCCGCGGTATAGACGGCCATGGGCATTCCCGCATCTTCGCACACCCGCCGCAGTCGGCCCGGCGGTCCGAGCCAGTCCAGGGAAAGCCGCCCCTCCCAACCATCCCAGCCCGCCTCCTTCAAGGCTGCCAGGGCCGCGGGGAGATCCGGATTGCGCCAGCGCAGCGTGCTGTAGCAGATGCTCAACCCCATCGAAATGATCCCCTTTCCGCCTCCACCCCGGCGACCGCCGGGGAGGGGAGACGAGCGTGATGGAAGGTCCCGGCAGCGCGGGCCTGACGCGCGGTCAGGCGACCCGGGCCCAGCAGGCGTTCATCACCACCAGCGGACTCTGGGGAGTGTGGAGCCAGTCGGCCGGGATCGGCACCGCCGTGTTCACCGGCTACGCACTCCACCTCGGGGCCGACGCTTCCTACATCGCCCTCTTCACCTTCGTGGCCTACCTGCTGGCCACGGTGCAACTCCTCATGCCCGTCCTGGGCCGGTACCTGAGGCGAAAGCGCGTCATCATCTCCGTGGGTCTGGTGGAGATCGCCCTGCGGAGTTCCCCGCCCCTGGTTCCCCTGCTTTTCGCGCCTGCCATGCAGCTGCAGGCGCTCATGGTGCTCGTCGGACTCGGCCTGCTGTGCGGCTACTCCCTCTCCCCCTTCTACAACACCTGGGTGGCCAGTGCCGTGCCCGGCAACATAAGGGGCCGGTTCACGAGCCGCCAGACGATCGTCAGCACCCTCCTGGCCATGGTCGCCGGATTCGCCATCGGCGGATTCATCGACGACTTCGGGGTGGCGGACAAGCAGATGCGGTTCCACATCGTCTTCGCCGTCGGCGCGATCTTCGGCTGGCTCGGGTACATCCGGCTGAGTCGGGCCTCCTACACCGACGGAAACGAGGCGAACCCCGGCGTCGAAGGGGACGGCCTCGCCCGCCTGCTCGAGCCTTTCCGGGACGGCAACTTCCTCCGGGCGGTGCTGTTCTTCGGATTCTGGACCTTCGGACTGGGCATCGCCCAGCCACTGTACAGCGTGTTCATGCTCGATCACCTCGGGATCTCCTACAAGACGATCGCCATCTTCAACGCCGCCTTCATGCTCACCAGCATCCTCGGCTACCGGTTGTGGGCGAGCCTCGTCGACCGCTTCGGCAGCAAGCCGGTACTGCAGATCCTGGTGCTTCCCGCCACCTTCCTGCCCGTGCTGTGGGTGTGCAACGCTCCGGGCGCCTACACCATGATCCCGGTGGCCCTGGTCCTCTCCGGCGTCCTGTTCTCGGGCATCATGGTGGCCGTGACCCCCCTCCTCTACGGGCTGGCGCCAGCCGGTGGCCCGCGGCCCTACTACCTGGCCTCCTGGTCGGCCACGGTGAACCTGATGGGCGCCCTTGGCGCCCTGGCCGGCGGGATCCTGGCGCGGGCCCTGCGCGATGTGAGCTTTCAGATCGAGGACTTCCCCATCGGCCACCTCCAGATCATCATGCTCTTGAGCGCCGTGACCCGAGTCCCGTCGATCCTGCTCCTCGGACTCGTCTCCGACCGCAGCTCGATCTCTTCCCGCCACCTCCTGTCCCACCTCTTCCGCGGCAACCTGCTCAGCTACACCTTCAACACCGCGGTCTACACCATGGCCCGGCAGGAGGAGCGGCGGGCCCGGGCGGCTCTCGCCCTGGGACGGTCGGGAAGTCCGCTGGCCATCGAGCAGCTGATACAGGCCCTGGCCGACGCCAGCCCCGTGGTGCGCCGGAGCGCTGCCCGCGCCCTCGGAGAGACCGGCTCCGCCCAGGCCACCCACTCCCTCGTGAGCGAGCTCCTCGACGGCGAGTCGGACATCCGCTCGGAGGCGGCCGAGGCCCTTGGACGGCTCGGCCACCAGAGCGGCGTCGATCCCCTGGTTGAGGCCCTGGAGGACGAGGACCCCCGGGTTCGCATCAGCGCCATCCGCGGCCTGAGCGAAATCGGCGGGGACGAGGCACGGGAGCTGTTGTTCTGGTACTTCGGCGAGCACCTGGACGACCCCATCGCTTTCCCCACTCTCGTGGATGTCCTCAGTCACATGGGCGACCACCGGGTCGTGCGGCCCACCCTGCAGCGGCTCGGCCGCTTCCGCTCCGCGGCGGTCCGCCTGCAGCTGCTGAACAGCGTCTGTTACGCCCTCGGAGCCGGGGGCGAGTTCTACCGCCTGCTGTCCCAGGAGGAGTCCCAGCGCCCCTCCTCCCTGGGCCGCCGGTTGCGCCGCCTGGAGAGCTCCCTCGCCCGCAGCCCCGCCCTCGGCATGGGGGTGCGCGAAGAAGCCCGCATGGCGATCGGCAGCATGGTGCGGGCTATCGACGCCGAGAACCTGGATGGGTTGGAGGAATCCGCCCGCCAGCTGGCCGGCGTCGTCCGGGATGGTCTGTCAGCGACGGGGAGGCCGCCCTACGAGGTGCTCTCCGTCTACCTGGTGATCCTCGCCCTGGAGACCTTCCTGACCAGCAGGGGCCGCTCCGATCTGACGGCGGCACGGGAGATCTTCGTCATCGTCTGTCTGGGGCGCATGGGCAGGTTGGTGCGGGAGTTGGATTCACCGGGGTCGTCACCCGGCCCCCGGGACCGGCGGGGGCAGCCCCTTCGGAGCCGCTAGCGGTGCAGCCGCCGGATGCGTCGAAGCTCGCGCAGATTCCGCAGGCTGCCGGACACGGGCCGGAAGCGGCTGTCGGGATCGTCCCGCCAGCGCACCGGGACCCGGGCGATGGAATGTCCCGCCCGGGTCGCCAGCAGCAGGATCTCCACGTCGAACATGTAGCCGTCGACCCGGGCCGCCTCGAAGAGCCCGCGCATGACGGGAGCGCGAAAGAACTTGAAGCCGCACTGGGTGTCCGGGAGCTCCCCGAGTCCCAGCCACCAACGCGTCAGGCGCCGGAACTGGGCCGACCCCCACTCCCGGTGGGCACGGCGCGGGGTCGAGATGTGGGACCCGGGGAGCGTGCGGTCCCCGATCGCTATATCCGCACCGGAGGACAGCACCCGGAACACCTCGTCGATGGCGGCCGCGTCGGTCTTGTCGTCGGCATCGATGAAGCCCACCACCCGGCCCCGGGCGGCCTTTAGGCCCAGACGGACGGCGGCGCCCTTGCCTCGGTTCCGGTCCGACCGCAGGCAACGCACCCCCGGCCGGACCGGCGCCGCCTCTGCCACGACCTCCGCCGTGCCGTCATCGCTGCCGTCGTCGACGACGATGATCTCGTGCTCCCACGGCCTGGAGGCCAGGAAGGACCGCAGCCGGTCGATGGTGCCAACGATGCGACGGCGTTCGTTGAAGGCGGGGATCAGTACGCTCAGATCCATGCCGGAACCACGAAGCAGGACCACACGCCGGTGCGGCTCCATCGGGTGGCAGGGCCGATCCCCGCGGCTCTATACTCTCGGAAACCGGACGAGGGGACATGAGCGAAGAGACCGTATTCGACCAGATCCTGAGTGGAGGGATCTCCGCCGACATCGTCTACGAGGACGAGCACTGCGTCGCCTTCCGCGACATCAACCCCCAGGCGCCCGTCCACGTGCTGGTCATCCCGCGCCGCAAGATCACCGGACTGCAGGCGGTGGAGCCGGCCGATGCCGGCCTCCTCGGGCGCTTGATGGCGGCCGCCTGCGCCGTCGCCCGGCAGGAGGGGATCCGGGAGAGCGGATTCCGATGTGTGATCAACGCCGGCGCCCAGGGAGGACAGGAGGTGCCCTATCTCCACGTGCACCTGCTCGGGGGAAAACAGCTCGGGTGGCCGCCGGGGTGACGGCTCGGGGGCCCGTCGGACTGTTCGGCGTCAGGCGCGCCGGATCAGGACGATGCCGTTGGCGGCACCCGGAACGGCGCCCTTGATGAACAGAAGGTTGCGCTCCCCGTCGACGCGGACGATCTGCAGGCCCCGGGTGGTGACCCTGCGGTCCCCCATGTGGCCGGGCATCTTCTTGCCCTTCCACACCTTGCCGGGCGTCGTGCCCTGGCCGATGGCGCCGGGGTGCCGCACGCGGTCGGGCGTACCGTGAGAGGTGTTCTTGCCGCGGAAGCCGTAGCGCTTGACTACGCCGGCGAAGCCCTTGCCCTTGGATCGACCGGTGACCTTGACGGTGTCGCCCGCCTCGAACTGGGAGACGTCCAGCACCTGACCGACCTCGAATTCCGCGTCCACCCCTTCGGTGCGAACCTCTCGCAGATGCCGGTGGGGGGCCACGCCGGCCTTGGCGAAGCGGCCGCTGGCGGGCTTGTTCCGCTTGCGCGCCGGAACCTCCTCGAAAGCGAGCTGCACGGCCGCGTACCCGTCGCTGTCGTGAGACTTGACCTGAACGACGGGACAGGCTCCCGCGGCGACGACCGTCACCGGGACCAACTCCTGCCGATCGTTGTACACCTGGGTCATGCCCAGCTTCTTGCCGATCAAACCGGCCATGTGGCTATCCTCGTCCGCTTGTTCCCGCGGGATCGGCGGGGACCGCGCGGGCCTCTTGGTTTCTCAGATTCCTGAAACATGGAAAGTTACGGAGCGCCCACCACCTTGGCAATTTCGCCCGATGCGCGGCGCCCGGGGGATGCCGTCCTCCGCGGGGGGGCCCTCGGGGACTTCGTCCTGACTCTGCCCGCCATCGCCGCTCTGCGAGAAACGCGAGACGAGGAGATGCTGATCATCGGCGATCCCGCGCGCGCCTCGCTGGCTTCACCGACGGGGATCGTCAGCGCCGATTCCGCCGCCTGGTCGCGCCTCTACGCCGGAGGCCCGCCGGAGCCGTCCCTGCGTCGGCGGTTCGCCGGTTGCCGGCGCCTGCTCGCCTACGTCCCCGGCGGCGAGGCCTCCGCTCCCGGCCTGGTGGCCTCTCTGCGCCAGTTGGCCGACAGGGTCGTCGTCGCCGATCCCCTTCCTGTCCAGGGGGAAGGGACCCACATGGCCTCCCACCTTTCGCGCCCCCTCGCGCAATTCGGCATCCGGCCGCCCGACGCTCCCCTGCCCCGCGTCGACGTGCCCCCCCGGGCCCGGCGGCGGGGTCCGGTGGTCGTCCACCCCGGCAGCGGGAGCCCTGAAAAGTGCTGGCCGGTCCCGCGCTTCGCGAGGGTCCTCGAGTGGATCTCCCGCCGAAGCCCCGCCGTCGTGCTGTCGGGACCCGCCGAAGAGGCTCGCCGAGAACAGCTCGACGCCTTCCTGCCTGCGAATCGCCTCTCTCCCGCGACCCCCGTGGAGCTGGCCGAGGCCCTGGCCGGCGCCCGCCTGTACATCGGCAACGACTCGGGGCCCGGTCATCTCGCGGCGGCGGTGGGTACACCCACCATCTCCCTCTTCGGACCCACGGATCCCACTCTATGGCGACCGTTGGGGCCCCGGTCCACGGTGATCGAGGCGCCGGGGGGGAGCATGGAATCCCTTGCCGTGGAGGACGTCCTCGGCGCGGTGGAGGCGGAGTTGGCCCTGGACCCGTGCTGAGATTCGGACGCCGAAAGGGGGACGACCGGGAGCTGCGCACCCGAATGGTGAAGGAGCAGCTGCGGCGCCGCGGAATCCGCGATGAAAGAGTCCTGTCCGCCTTCGAGCGCGTGCCCCGCCATGCCTTCGCCGACGGTGTGGATCTCGGGCGCTGCTACGGCGACCACCCCCTGCCGATCGGCTGCGGCCAGACCATGTCGCAACCCTATGTCGTGGCCTACATGCTCGAGACGGCCGGTATTGGCGAGGACGACCGGGTCCTCGAGATCGGCGCCGGCTGCGGCTATCAGACAGCCCTGCTGGCGGAACTCGCTCACGAGGTCATGGCCCTGGAGTACCACGAAGGGCTGGCGACCCCGGCCCGCCGCCGGCTCCACCGGCTCGGCTACGCCGGAGTCGATCTCCGGGTCGGAGACGGACGCCTCGGCTGGCCGGGAGGCGGGGCCTTCGACGCCGTCATCGGCTCGGCGGCGGCGCCCCGCATCCCCGACCCCCTCCTCGCGCAACTGGCACCGCAAGGGCGGCTGATCATGCCCCTGGGAGCCGGCACCGAACAGCAACTGGTGCTGGTCCGCAGGTGCTCCACCGGCTTCGACCAGCGACGGCTGCTGCCCGTGCGCTTCGTACCCCTGCTCGGCGAGGGGTAGCCCCTCACTCCACGGCTTCGACGATCTCGATCATCACCCGGGCCGTCCCCTGCCTGACCATCTCCAGCTCCAGGGCCGCGGCGAAGGAGAGATCGAGGATCCGCCCCTCGATGTACGGCCCGCGGTCGTTCACCTTGGCCACCACCCAGCGGCCGTTCTCGAGGTGGGTGACCTTCACCACCGTGCCCAGGGGAAGCACGCGATGGGCGGCGCTCACCTTGTACATGTTGAAGGTCTCGCCGTTGGCCGTCTTGAGGCCGTGGAATTTCTTCCCGTAGTACGAGGCGATCCCGATCTGGTAGGCCTTGTCGGTGGAGATCTTGTCGAGGTCGACGGGATGGGCGGGGGCCTTTGGACGAATGACAGGCGGAGGCTTCCTGTTCCGGCCCCGGTCGTCGGACTGTGCCTTCCCGGGACTGGCGGAGCCCGGTTGGCTGCGGTAGACGGGGGCCGGCGAGCAACCGTCGAGCAGGATGGCGAGGGTGAGGGCGGCGACGTAGCGTGCCATTCGGTCTTGCCAGGGACACTCAGAGCCTGAGGGTGCCCACCAGACTCTCCACTCGGTCCACCTCCTCCTGCCGGCAGTACTCCTCGATGCCATCGACGATGCCGCCCGCCGCGGCGGGTTCGACGAAGGTGGCGGTCCCGACCTGAACCGCCGTCGCTCCGGCGACGATGAACTCGAGGGCGTCGGTGGCGTTGGAGATGCCCCCGAGGCCCATGATCGGCAGGTCCACGGACTGCCTCACCTTGTGCACCAGGGCCAGGGCCACCGGCTTGATCGCCGGGCCGGAGAGCCCTCCCGTCACGTTGCCGAGAAAGGGGCGCCGCGACGGCAGATCGACGGCCATGCCCAGAAGGGTGTTGATCATCGACACGCCGTCCGCTCCCGCTTCCGCCACGGCCCGGGCAATGGCGGCGATGTCGGTCACATTCGGTGTGAGCTTGGCGATCACCGGCCGGCTCGTCGAGGCGCGCACGGAGGCGATCACCTCGGCGGCGGCCGTGGGACTGCAGCCGAAGAGCATCCCCCCGTCCTTCATGTTGGGCGAGGAGATGTTGACCTCGATGGCGGCGATCCCCTCCGCTTCCTCGAGACGGGCGGCCATCTGCCCGTGGAGGCGGGCCGTGGGCGCGGCGATGTTGACGATGACCCGCGTGTCGAGCCGGGAGAGGAAGGGCCACTTGTCGGACAGGAATGCCTCCAGCCCCGGATTCTGCAAGCCGATGGAATTGAGCATTCCCGCCGGTGTCTCCACGACGCGGGGCGGCGGGTTCCCGGCCCGGGGTTCGGGTGTGATCGTCTTGGTGACGATGCCTCCGAGGCGCGCCAGGTCGATGAAGGGCGTGAGCTCATCTCCGTACCCACAGGTGCCGGAGGCGAGGATCACCGGGTTGCGCAACTCGATGCCGGCGAAGGTCGTCTTCAGGTCGACCATTCCCTCACCACTCGACGGTTCGGGCGTCGTACACGGGCCCGTCGACACAGACCCGACTGTACCGATGATAAGGATCGAGCCCGTTTTCGGCTCGGCCCACCACGCAGCCCACGCAGACGCCGAAGCCACAGGCCATGTACTCCTCCAGGGAGGCATGGCAGCGAACCTCGTGGTCCGCACAGATGCGGGCCACGGAGGCCATCATGGGATGGGGTCCGCAGGTGTAGACCGTGGGCTTCGGAGCCGCCAGAGCCTGAACGAGCAGGTCCGTGACCCGCCCGGGGTGGCCCAGCGAGCCATCGTCCGTCGCCCGCAGCAAGCATGTCGCGGCGGGGTGTAACAGCTCTTCGGGAAGGTGCCGGTCGGCGCTCCGGGCGCCTGCCAGGAGGAGCACCTGGCGGCCCTCCGCGCGAAGGCGCCGGCCGAGGAACAGCAGCGGCGGCAGACCGATCCCCCCTCCCACGAGGAGCGCCGTGCCTTCGCCCTCGAGCAGCGGGAATCGATTGCCGAGGGGCCCGAGGCAGCCGATCCTCTCTCCCTCGGGCAACCGCGATAGAACCTCCGTCTTGGGGCCGACCCGGTCGTAGAGGACGTCCACCGTCCCCTCCGCCGCGTCGACGCCGGCCACGCTCATGGGAATGCGGAGATACGGCGAGAGCAGGCCGGGCCGCGGCTGCAACTGCAGGAACTGCCCCGGCTGAGCCTCCACGGCCGCACCGGGCGCCTCGAAGCGGGAAAGGAAGAACCCCGCCGCCACCTCGACGGTCTCCCGCAGGCGTGCAGGAGCGTCCACGGGGGGGCGGAGCGGGCCCGTCATTCGGCGCCCGGGTCCTCCTGCTCCGCCCTGGACATCGGTGGAGCCGCGGCCTCTCCGGCAACGTCTTCCCCGGCGGCCAGGACCGGGGGCTGTCCCTCCGGGCCGCCCCCTGTGGGCAGAGCCACCTCCCCTCCCGCTTCCCGGACAGGCGGCGCCATGGAGACCTCCACTTCCACCCAGGCGCGGACCGGTCTCTCGTCCACCCCTTCCGCGGGGTAGAAGGTGTAGCCTCCGACGGCGGCGAGGGCCGCTGCGGCGAAGGGCTCCTCTCCCCGATAGAGGGAGATCTCCTCGGCCCTTCCGGTCTCCGACACCAGCACGTCGACGTAGACGGTGCTCGAATCCGTCTGCCCCGGCGGGTACTCCGGCGGGGGGCTGGAGCGCACCATGGGAGGCTCGGCGACACCGAAGAAGCGCAGAGGCATCTCCAGATGCTCGTCCTCCGGCTCGAGCTCCAGCCGCTCCAACTCGTCGATGTCGAAGGGCTCGGACTCCCCCGTGTCGAGTCCGGGAAACTGGAGGAGCAGCTCACCGACACCGGCGGACTCGGGATCCCTGCGGACGATGGTGCGGAGATAGCTGTTGGCCGAGTCGGCCTGGCCCCGCTGCACGTGGTATGCGAAGAGCCGGTAATGAGGGAGGATGGACCTGGATCTCTGCTTCAGGGCCCGGCGCATGTAGTCGACCGCGTCCTCCAGGTATCCCTGCCGCCAGTTGCTCTCCCCGAGGCCGACCACGGGTTCGGTGTTGCCGGTCTGCTTTTCGTCGAGACTGAGCTCGAACATTTCCCGGGCGGCGCTGAAATCCCCCCGGCGCACGGCGCGCATCCCGAAACCCGCGTGGTTCTTCGCCCTCGAAACGGAGTCCTCGATCACAGGCTCGACGCCGACCAGAAGCAGCTGCTGTCCCGGATCGGTGCCTTCCCTCAGACCCCTCAACTCGCGTTCGAGGCGGTCCACCACTCCGTCCCGTTCGGCCTGTCGCCGGCGTTCGACCAGATCGGCGTGCCTGCTCCCCGGATAGTGGGCAAGGACCGAGTCGTACCTCGCCGCGGCGCCCGTGGAATCCCCCTGGAGATTCTCGGCGGCCCAGGCGGCCAGGAAGATCGCCCGCCCGGAAACCCGCGTCCCCGGATAGGCGCCGGCCAGCTCATCCAGCCTGGGTACCCAGCGAGCGGGCTCATCCGGAAAGTCGAGCCGCATCCGCTCGATATCGTCGAAGATCCGGGCCGCCTGCTCCTCCGCGGAGGCCTGCGCCGCCAGTCCGAGATACCGCCGCGCGGCGCTGGCGTGCTCCGTGGCCGGATGGTCGGCCACCAGGCGCTCGAGGACAGGCCGGGCCGCCAGCGTGTCCGCCTTCTGCTCGATATGGGTCCACGCCAGGTTGTAGAGGGCCCTGGGAATCTCGCGGGATCCGGGGAAACGGTCGGCGACGGCCTCGTAGAGCACCGCCGCCGAATCGGGGAGCCCCAGGCGATCGCGGTAGACTTCGGCGGCCGAGAACAGGTTGTCCATGAGGGTTGGCGGCCGGTCCGCCCCGGGCCTGCGCGCCTGCAGCAGCCGGCGGCGCCTGTCCCGGGCCCTCTCCTCGGCCCCCGGGCCTTCCTCCAGGGGCGGGCGGGCCACGAGCGGCACCCACACGCCGAGGGAATCCGCGGCCACCACGTAGCCCTCCAGTCCCAGAGGGTCCTCCGGCTCCTGCGCCTCCGGTGGCGGGTCCTGAACGGCGGTGGCATCGGCGTCCTCCACCCGAGTGGAGTCGCTTGCCTCCGTTGCGGCACCAAGGGGAGCCGCCGCGGCGCTGTCCACCCCGGCGCCCGGCCGTGCCGCCGCGAGCAGGCTGTCCACCGCGATCCCTGCCCGGGACGCCGAGGCGACGCTGTCCAACGCAACCGCCCCGGTCGAGCTGGTGGAGACCTCGGGAGCGCCGGCCGCGGCCAGAGTCGCGTCGGCGGGCCTGGCGGCGGCGGCAACCGTCGTTTCCGGCCCCGTCAAGGCGTCCGTCGCCGGCCCTCCACCGGGGACGGCCGCGGGAAGGACACCGGCCGGAGATGCCTCCGTGCCGGGCCTCGCTTCCGTCGAGTCCGGGGCCGGGCCCGGCGGGGCGGCAGCCGTGGCGTCCGCCCTGTCGGGTTCCGCTTGCAGCGAGTCGAGATCCGACCCCGGGCGCAGGGCGGCGGCCGTGGAGTCGGCCCGGTAGATCTCGTCGAGCAGGGCGTCCAACCGGTCCGTCGTCCGGAGCATCACCCCGGCCAGTGAGTCCCCCTCGGATCCTCGGCGCTCCTGGCCCACCTCCCTGAAGTGCTTCTGGGCCTGCTGCCGGTCGCCGCGGTCCTGCAGGTAGACCAGGCCGGTCTGGTAGAGCGCCATGGCGGAAACCCCGGTGCCCGGGAAGTCGTTGCGCACGCGCTCGAACTCGTCCAGCGCCTCGGAGGGAGCTCCCCTCTCCCGGTGGTAGCGTCCGATCAGGATCCGAGTCTCTCCCTCCCAGAGGCGGAAGCGCCCTTCCCGGAGCAGGGACCGGTAGGCCTCGAGGGCCGCGGCCGATGCGCCTTGGTGATAGAGCACGAGGCCCCGATTCAGGCGCGCCCGGTACTCCACCGAGTCCGCCCGGGACTCGTCGATGGCGCGGCCGTAGGCGACGGCGGCGCTGTCGAGATCTGCCGGACCGCCCAGGGAGAGGTGGGCGTTGCCGATCCGCAGCCACAACCGGTCGGACAGAGGGGTTCGGGGGAAGGCCCTGAGACTCGTCCGGTAGTCCTGGATGGCGGCCCTCAGGTCCCCCCCGGCGAAGGCCATGTCGCCGAGCTCCATGCCGGCGTGGCCTCCGACGTCGCTGCCCTCCAGGATCAGGGCGGTGAACAGGGCCCGGGCCTCTCCCATGTCGCCCTGCTCGCGCAGGCACCGCGCCCGCCAGAGCCGGGCCCTGTCGACGTATTCGCTGTCGGGGAAGTTCCGCTCGAGGTCCTCGAAGGACCTGCCCCCGTAGGCGTAGTCGCGCTGCCAGTAGAGCGCCCGGCCGGCGAGGAACATGGCGTCGTCGACGAGCTCGCTGTCGGGGTACTTCTCCAGCACGATGGAGGCCTTGCGCACGGCCTTGTCGTACAGGCCCTGGTAGCTGCCGCCCCGCCTGCCGCGGCCGGATCGCCCGCCCGCCTCGGAGCCCGCACGCTCCTCTTCCACCTCGGCGCGGGCCTTCTCGGCCTGCCGGAAGAACTTCTCGGCGTTGTAGTAGGTGTTGAAGTAGACGCACGACGCACTCGACGCGAGGACCAGTCCCGCCGCCAGGGCCAGGTGGACCGGCCGCCGGTCAGCCACCGTGGTAGTCCTGCAGCGCCCGGACCGATATGGCGGTGCGCAGCAGGGCCTCGATACCGTCGGCGGCAGCCTCCGCGCCGGCCAGGGTCGTCGTGTAGGGCACGCCGTTCATGATCGCCGCCTGGCGGACGTAGGCGTCGTCGTACTGGCTCTGCTCGTCTTCGGGGGAGTTGATGACCAGGGCGACTTCCCGGCCCCGGATCGCGTCCTCCACGTGGGGGTGTCCTTCATGGATCTTCAGGATCTTCTCCGCCTCGATCCCGTGGCGCTCGAGATGGAGCCGCGTGCCCGTCGTGGCCACGAGCTCGAAGCCGGAGGCGTGCAGTCGGCGCGCCACGTCGACGATGCCCGCCTTGTCGCGGTCGTTGACGCTGATGAAAACCCTCCCACTGGAAGGCAGCATCGATCCGGCCCCCATCTGGGCCTTGAGGAAGGCCTCGCCGAAATCGGCGCCGATCCCCATGACCTCGCCGGTGGACTTCATCTCCGGACCGAGGATGCCATCGGCTCCGGGGAACTTGCTGAAGGGCAGGACCGCCTCCTTCACCGAGATGTGAGGGGGCGCCGGAGAGTCGGCAAAGCCCTGCTCGCGCAGGCTCCGGCCCACCATGACACGGGCGGCGATCTTCGCCAGCGGACGGCCCGTGGCCTTGCTCACGAAGGGGACCGTGCGCGAGGCCCGGGGATTGACTTCGAGGACGTGGACGAGATCCTGGTGGATGGCGTACTGGACGTTCATCAATCCCTTCACATCGAGGGCCCTGGCCAGGTCCCGCGTATGGTCCTCGAGGGCTCGCAGGTGGTCCGGCGCGATGTCGTGAGGCGGCAGGACGCAGGCCGAGTCGCCGGAGTGGACTCCGGCGTGCTCGATGTGCTGCATGACGCCGCCGATCAGCACGTCGCCGTCGGCGTCGGCCACCGCGTCGACGTCGAACTCCCGGGCTCCTTCCAGAAAACGATCGATCAGCACCGGATGTTCCGGTGAGGCGGAAATCGCCGAGGTGATGTACGACTCCAGGCGGGCCTCGTCGTAGACCGTGACCATGGCCCGCCCTCCGAGGACGTAGGAGGGCCGGACGAGGACGGGGTAGCCGATGCGCTCGGCGATCTTCCGCGCCTCGGGGAGGGAGCGGGCCATGCCGTTTTCCGGCTGGCGGATCCCCAGTCGGCGCAGCAGGTTGCCGAAGTGCTCGCGGTCCTCGGCCAGGTCGATGCTGCGGGGAGAGGTTCCGATGACGGGGACGCCGTTGGCCTCCAGCTCGAGGGCCAGATTGAGGGGAGTCTGCCCGCCGAACTGGACGATGACGCCCTCGGGCCGCTCGTGCTCGACGATGTGGAGGACGTCCTCGACGGTGAGCGGCTCGAAGTAGAGCTTGTCCGCCGTGTCGTAGTCGGTGCTCACCGTCTCCGGGTTGGAGTTGACCATGATCGTCTCGAATCCGTCTTCGCGGAGGGCGAAGCAGGCGTGGACGCAGCAGTAGTCGAACTCGATTCCCTGGCCGATCCGGTTGGGCCCGCCCCCGAGGATCATCACCTTGCGGCGCCCGGACCAGGCCTCCGACTCGTTCTCCCGCTCGTACGTCGAATAGTGGTACGGCGTGTGGGCTTCGAACTCGGCCGCGCAGGTGTCGACGGTCTTGAACACGGGGCGCACGCCCTGCTCCCGGCGCACCTCCCGGACCTGTGACTCGGTGCGCCCCGCCAGGTAACCCAGCTGGCGGTCGCTGAAGCCCAGGGCCTTGGCCGCCCGCAGGCGTTCCCCGTCTTCGAGGAGCCCCTCTCGCGCCTGCCGCAGCTCGCCCTCGGCCTGGAAGATCTCCGCCAGGCGGTCGATGAACCAGGGATCGATGCGGCTGAGGCGGTGGATCTCTTCGGGGGCGAAGCCCTTGTGCAGGGCGGCCTTGAGATGGAACAGCCTCTGCGAGCTCGGACGGGCCAGGTGCCCGCGGATCTCGGCGTCGGGGATTCCCAAGGCTTCCTCGTCCTTGCCGTCGGCGCCCCAGCCGCCCCGGCCGATCTCCAGCGACCGCAGGCCCTTCTGGAAGGACTCGGCAAAGGTGCGGCCCACGGCCATCGTCTCTCCCACCGAGCGCATCTGGGTGTCGAGGGCATCCGGCGTGGATGGGAACTTCTCGAAGGCCCACCGCGGGATCTTGGTCACCACGTAGTCGATGGTGGGCTCGAAGGAGGCGGGGGTCTCCCGGGTGATGTCGTTCGGGATCTCGTCGAGGGTGTAGCCCACGGCCAGCTTGGCGGCGATCTTGGCGATGGGAAAGCCCGTGGCCTTGGATGCCAGGGCGGAACTGCGCGAGACCCGGGGATTCATCTCGATGACCACCATGCGGCCCGTGTCCGGGTCGACGGCGAACTGGATGTTCGAGCCGCCCGTGTCGACGCCGATCTTCCGGATCACCCGGATGGCGGCGTCTCGCATCACCTGGTACTCCTTGTCCGACAGGGTCTGCGCCGGAGCGACGGTGATCGAATCACCCGTGTGCACGCCCATGGGGTCGAGATTCTCGATAGAGCAGATGATCACGACATTGTCGTTCAGGTCGCGCATCACCTCGAGCTCGAACTCCTTCCAGCCGAGAACCGACTCCTCTATCAGGACCTCCGTGATCGGACTCAGATCGAGGCCCCGCCTGACGATGCGCTCGAACTCCTGCGCGTCGTGCGCAATCCCGCCGCCCGATCCGCCCAGGGTGTAGGAGGGCCGAATGATGGCAGGATAGCCAAGGCTGTCGACCAGTCCCGCGGCCTCTTCGACGGAGTGGACGAAATGGCCGGCGGGCATCTCCAGCCCCGACTCGTCCATCGCCTTCTTGAACAGCTCCCGATCCTCCGCCGTGCGGATCGCCTCGAGCCGGGCCCCGATCAACTCCACGCCGTACTCCTCGAGCACCCCGGACTCGGCCAGCTCCACCGCCCGGTTCAAAGCCGTCTGCCCGCCCACGGTGGGCAGGAGGGCATCCGGTCTCTCGAGCTCGATGATCTCGGCGCAGGCCTCGGCCGTGATGGGCTCCACGTAGGTTCGCTGCGCCGTCTCCGGGTCGGTCATGATCGTGGCGGGATTGCTGTTTACGAGGACGATCTCGTAGCCCTCCTCGCGCAGGGCCTTGCAGGCCTGCGTGCCGGAGTAGTCGAACTCACAGGCCTGGCCGATGACGATCGGACCGGAACCGATGAGCATGATCTTGTGCAGGTCGTCTCGACGAGGCATGCTCGGGGGTCACCCCATCCGTGGGTGCGCAGGAAAGAGAGGGTTGGTCGGGGAAAGGCCGGCCAGTGCCGGGACAGGCCAGCCCAGATATGGCGAGAGCAGGAGCACCCTGGGCACGCCTGCTCGAAGACTCGACTGCACTGCGCCGGGCCGCAGGACCTGAGGAGACCTGCGCACCATCGCCCGCCTAGTCCTGCATGAGTCCCAACCAGACCAGCAGGATGATCAGGGCGATGGTCGCCGCGTATCCCAGCCGCAGGAACCGATCGCGGAGCCGGGCTCCGTCGATGGACCGGGCCATCGGCCACCGCAGGGGGCGCAACGCCGCCTGGTCTCTCGGGGGCTCGTCGCCATCGCCCTGGAACCGGTGCGCGTCGATCAGGCGCACCAGGGAAGGATCGTGCTCGGCGATGGCGCGCAGGATCGATCGCTTGCGGCGCGCCACTCTCTCGGAGAGCTCCTTCGAGGACGCTCCCCGCCCCTCCTCCGCCGGCTCTTCGACATCGCCCACCGGAACCTCGCCCGGGCCTCCTTCGGCCCGGCCCGCGATGAGCACGGTCTGCTCGTGCGCCAGGCTCTCGGAGAGCTCGCTGACGACCGCTCGATCCTTGACGTTTTCCTGGATGACGGCGAAGCAGGCGTCGATGAAGCGCTTGAAATCCTGCCGGATCTCCTGCTCGGAAAGGCCGAGGAGGTACGACTCCTCGATCATCTCCTCGATCGCCTCTTTGACCTTCGACGACATATCCTGAACCTGTCCCGGGCGGAGAAAACCGGTGGTCCGGAGGCTCATTGGCAAATGGCGGCCCCGAACGCGGGGCAGGGCGGATCTCTACCGGCAACAACAGCCGGTTACGTTACTCGATCCCTCCGGGAGTGTCAAGAAACGGCCCTCTGTCCGGTGACCTCCAGCATGGCTGGCGGGATCCGCTCGGCGAGATCGGTGGCCCGCATCGACCGGGGCCCCAGATCAGCGCGCGCGAGGTCGCCGGCGAGGCCGTGAACGAATACGGCACAGGCGGCCCCCGCCAGCGACCCGGCCCCTTGGGCGAGGAAGCCCGCCACCAGTCCGGTGAGCACATCCCCCGACCCCGCCGTGGCCATTCCGTCGTTGCCCGTTGGATTGACGAAGGTGCTCCCGTCGGGAGCGGCGACGACGGTGGGCGCCCCCTTGAGCACGAGAACCACCGATCGGGAAGCCGCGTAGTCCGCGGCCAGCCGAAGAGGATCCTCCGCGACCCGAGCGGGGTCACAGCCCGTGAGCCGCTGGAACTCCCCCGCATGGGGCGTCAGCACCCGCTCCGGACCCGGCGGCGGTCCACCCTCCGAGAGGGCGTACAGCGCATCGGCGTCAATCACCGCCGGAGGGAGGCCGGGACGCGACAGCAGGCGCCGCACCAGCTCGCCGGTCTCCCGGTGGCGTCCGAGTCCGGGGCCGATGGCCAGGGCCTGCGCCTTGTCCAGGAGCCGCTCCGCCTCGCCGAGGGCCCTCAGCGACAGGCAGCGCGACCGGCGCACCTCCGGAAGGGGCCGGGTCATCACCTCCGTCAGTTTGGTCTCCAGGATGTCGTGCAGGCTCGCCGGGGCCCCGAGCCGCACCCGCCCGGCCCCCGCCCTCAGCGCCGCGTCGGCCGTCAGAGTGGCGGCCCCCGTCATCCCCTCGGAGCCGGCTACCACGGCGACGGCCCCGCAGGAGCCCTTGTGGGCTGCCGGGGACCGCCGCGGCAGGAGCCCGGCGATCCCCTCCCGGGTCAAGAGATGGGTGGTGGCCGGGCAGCGGGCGATGGCGGCATCCGGAAAACCGATGTCTACCAGTTCCAGGGCTCCGCAATGGGCCCGCCCCGGGTGGAAGAGGTGGCCCACCTTCACCAGCCCGAAAGTGACGGTCACCGCCGCCCTCACGCAGGCGCCCGCCACCTCGCCCGTGTCCGCCTGAAGCCCGGAGGGCAGGTCGACGGCCACCACCGGCCGGCCGCAGTCGTTGATGGCGCCGATGATCCGCGACGCCGTCGGGCGGGGCGGCCCCCGCAAGCCGGTGCCCAACAGGGCATCCACCACGATGTCGGCCTCGCCGAGGGCTGCCGTCAGGTCTTCCGGAGGCGGCTGGACCACGGGGCCGGCCTGCGCTTCGAGCCGCTCGAGGTGATGGCCGGCATCTCCGGTGATCTCCTCCCGGGGCGCGGCGAGGTAGACGGCCGCGGGGACGCCCTCCTGCGCCAGACGCCGCCCGACGACGAAGCCGTCGCCGCCGTTGTTTCCCTTGCCGCAGACGACGGCGACGCTCAGGTCCTCCAGGCCGGACCAGCGCTCCTCCAGGGTCCGCACGACGCCGGCCCCGGCACGCTCCATCAACTCCGCTCCCGGCACACCCATCTCCATCGACAGGCGGTCGATGTCCGACATCTGCGCGCCGGTCACCAGCTTTGGGAAATCCATGGGTGCCGGGCTCATGCAGACTCAGTCGTGAGTGAGGCCGCGGACCAGGAAGTCGGCATAGGTCCTGGCCGTCTGCGCCAGGTCCCGGAGGCTCACCCTCTCGTCGGCGCCATGGGCCCGCTCGCCGTTCACCCCGTAGCCGATCCCGGGCAAGCCCGCGTCGACGAAGTAGTGAAGGTCGGTGAATCCCGTGGTCACCCGGAACTCGACGGCGTGGCGGCGGACGGCGCGCACGCTGCGGGCGAAGGATCTGGGCAGGACCCCGTCGCCCCCGACGACGCAGGGCTCGATCCGCAGCAGCGGCCGCACCCGGTGGCGGGCCTCCGCCCGCGCAGCGGCCCTCGCCAGGGCTTCGATCAGCTCCGCCTCGGCGTCGGCCAGCCGCTCTCCGGGCACGAGGCGGCGGTCGATGGTGAAGGCCGCCTTGCCGGGAACGGTGTTCACCTTCTGGTCCGGGCCGCCGCGGAAGACCCCCCCCACGTTGATGGTCGGTTGCCGGCTGCGCCCGTCGGGCCCCTCCCAGCCGCGGGAGGGGTTGCCGAGCCGACGCTTGATCGAGCGCAGATCGTGGACCATCGCCGCCATCTTCTCGAAGGCGTTGACGCCCCGCTCGGGGCTGGAGGCGTGAGCCGAGCGGCCCGCGACCTCCACCTCCAGCCACAGGACGCCGTTGTGGCCCAGGCCGACGCGGCTGCCCGAGGCGCCTTCGCACTCCACGGCGTGGTCGGCGTCCACGAGCCCCCTCTTCACGATCCAGCCGGCCCCCAGGGCCCCGCCGGTCTCCTCGTCCGCGGTGAAGGAGACCTCGACGTTCACCGCCGGATCGACGCGCGTATGTCGGAGGGACTGCAGCGCGCCCAGCAAGGCCGCGATCGACCCCTTCATGTCGCCGGCGCCGCGGCCGTACAGCCAGCCGCCCCGGGAGACGCCCTCGAAGGGGGCCGCCGCCGACCAGTCGGCGGCGGCCACGGGCACGACATCGTAGTGGGCGTTGAAGTGGATGGTCTCGTCGGCTCCGGTGTCCCAGCGCGCGACGAGATTGTACCGCGGGTAGTCGGGATCGACGCCGGCGGCCTCCACCTCGGCGTCCGGTACCCGGTGAATCACGGGACCCATGCCCAGGGCGCCCAGGCGGTCCCTCAGGTGCTCGACCATCGGCCGGTAGTCTTCCCCAGGGGGATTCACGGTGGCCATCCTGACCATCTTGCGCAGATCTCGCGCCAGGGCGCCGCGCCGCTGGTCGAGGTGTTCCAGGGGGTTCACGTCGTCCCCTCCTCCCGAAGCTGGGTGGAACTCACGTCCAGGCGGAACGCGGACTCGGGGATCTCCTCGAGGAGGTCGGCGAATTCCGCCGGTACGCGAACGTCGCCGAGTCCGCGGTATTCTCCCTCCCAGGCCCTCCCCGAAACCAGGAAGCGGGCCCCGAGACCGCGGAGCTCTCGCAAGGCCCGGTCCATGTGATCGCGGTCGCCGCCGTAGTACCCGGGCTCGAACAGGCGCACCGCCGTGTCGAAGCCGATGGCGAACCAGCAGCCGGGGAAGAGTCGGGCCTTGCCCAGGAAGGTCGGCTCGCGAGTCAGCAGAAGCCTCCGGCTCCCCCGGGCCTGGCCGGCCCGCTCCAGGATCTCGCGGTACGCCAGCGGGCTCTTGTCCACGTTCTCCACGGAGAGCTCGAAGCAGGCACGCCGGCCGCTGCGCCGCTCCGCCGCCGCCGCGAGGCCGGAGTGACCGGCGTGGAAGGGGTTGAAGGACCCAGCCACCAGGATCCTTCCCTCGCACGGCACCGCGGGGCGTCCGGAACCGCCGGGGGCCTCCATCTCCACCGCCTCCAGCCGGCCCCCCAGCAAGCCCTCCAGGGCCTCGTCGACGGCCGCCTCGGAATCCTCTACCCGGACCCAGGAGGGCAGGACCGGTCCGCCGGCGCCATCCGCGTCGACACCGGAGGCCGCGGCGCAGCGGGCGACGAGGACGGCGCTGAGGACCTCCTCCTGGGAGAGCCGGTCCGCGGCCCCCGGGTCGAACCGGAGACTGGCAAAGGAGTAGGCGAGGGGTCCCCGGGTGCACACGAAGGCCCGGTCCCGCCCCTTGCGCACCCGGTCGGTGGCCAGAGCGGCGGTGGCCCCGGCGCCGACGGCCCCGTCACTTCGGGCCAGAATCCGGGCGCGGCCCCTGGCCTTTGCGGCCAGAAGCCGGGCGGTCTCCTCCCGGACCCGGTGGGGGCCGGGTCTGCCGAGATAGTCGGCGACCGCCTCGGCGAGATAGGGCACCTGGGCCTCGACCATGGCGCGCGATGCTCCGGGATGGTTGAGCAACCAGCTGACCCCCAGGGAACCTCCTCCGGTGACGGCCACGGCCAGGGGCTTTCCGGCCCCCAGGACGGCCTCCACCCTGTCCCAGGCCCAGGACCCGAGGGCCGACTCGGTCACAGGAGGCCGAGGAAGTCGATCACGCCGCGCACCCCCCAGGCGGTGAGAAAGAGGCCGCTCAGGACGTTGAGGATCAGCAGAGTACGGCCCATACGCAGAGCCGGCGGCAGCCGCGTCCTGTCGGTCCACACCATCAGCAGGCACCACAGGCCGCAGGTGAGCACGCCGCCGAAGATCGCGGCGGGCGTCACGATCTGCACCGGATTGCCGCCGAGCCACATGATGGAGACGCCGCCGATCCCGCAGTAGGCCACGACCCATGGCCGCAGTCGCCGGAGCGGCATCTGGCGTACCCTGGCCGACAGGGGCCGCAGACACTCGTGGGTGGTGCGCACGTAGAGCTCGTAGGCGCCGAGAATCGTGCCGAAGAAGGCGGTGAAGATGCCGGCCTGATACACGTACAGAAGCTTGGGATGCAGCCCGGTGAGGAAGGCGGCCTGCACCGAGAGAAGCTGCAGGCCCGAGGGCACGACCTGCCCCGGGTGCAGGAGCGCGGCGCCGAGGATCATGAAGGCCATGGTGAAGACCACGACGCAGAGAAAGCTGCCTCCCGTGTCGGCCAGGGGCGCCCGCAGCCACGCCCGTGCCCGGCCGACGTTGGCTTCGTCCACGGGGATCTCGACTCCCCCCGACCCTCCCGGCGGACGCCGGCCGAGAAGCCCCCAGCCCTTCTCCCGGAGCATGCCGATGTAGCCGAAGTAGTCCTGCGTTCCCCCGCCGATCGCTCCGAGATAGGTCCCGAGCTCGAGCCAGGGAGAACGGCCCGCGATAGCCGGGTACTTGGCGCTCACCCAAGGCTGGTAGGCGGGAAGGGAAGGAACCAGGCTGCCTTGCAGGGCCGCCAGCCAGTCGGGGCGGCAGGCGAAGGTGGCCAGGAGGATGAACAGAAGGAGGACACCGACGATCACCGTCTGGGTACGCTCCAGGGCCCCGTAGCTCTGTACCAGCGTCAGGAGGATGGCGGCTGCGGCGAACAAGGTGCCCCAGACCCTGCCGTCCGACCAGAGGTCCGTCCCCCCCTCGAGCCCGCCGATCCAGACTACGAGGCCGCCGAGCATCTTGGGGAGTCCCGACAACCACAAGGGAAAGCACAGGATCGTCATCGCCGAGAGGAGGACCACCGCCCAGCCCTGCGGGCCGGGAAGGTACCTCCAGCTCTCGATCGGATGTTCCCCGGTGAGGGTTATGTAGCGGGCGGCGGTGTAGACCTGGACGAACTTCATCAGGCCGCCCCCTATGAAGCACCACAGAAGAGCGTATCCGAAGAGGGCCCCCCCGCGCGAGGCGAAGACGGTCTCGCCGCTGCCTATGGTGACCGAGGCGATGATGGCGCCGGGGCCGAAGGATCGCAGCAGGGCTCCTGCCCTCCGGCCGGTCAGCTCCTCGGGGGGTTCGGGGTAGCGGTTGTCCACGTGGGCAACGAAAGACGGGGATGACGAAGGTTGTCAATCGCCCTCGTCCCTCGGCATATTCCCCGCCATGACCATCGATCGCGCCGTCATACCGGTGGCCGGTCTCGGCACGCGGCTGCTGCCGACGACCAAGGCCGTGCCCAAGGAGATGCTCCCCGCGGGGCGCCTGCCGATCATCCACCACGTCGTGGAGGAGTTGATCGCCGCCGGGATCCGGCGGATCCTGTTCGTCAGCAGCCGCCAGAAGGGAGCGATCGAGAATCACTTCGACGACTACTCGTCGCTGCTGATGCACCTGGAGCTCGACGGCCGGGACGTCCGCGAGATGGGGCGCTTCGACTACCGCCAGCGCGGCATCGAGTTCTTCTTCACCCGGCAGCAGGTTCCCTTGGGGGAGACCAAGCCCCTGGGCACAGGAGACGCCGTCGCCTCGGCCGAGAGCTTCGTCGGCGGCTCCGACTTCGTCGTCGCCTACGGGGACAGCATCATCGCCTCACCGAACCCTCCCGGCCTCGTGGAACGGATGATCCGCTCCCACGAGGAGCACCGCTCCGCCTGCACCATCGGCGCCTGGGAGGTGAGGCCGGAGATGGTGGGCCACTACGGCATCCTGGTGCCCGGACAGGCCGGAGGGGACCCGGCGGACACCCGCCTCGCCGACATCATCGAGAAGCCGGCCCCCGGCACCACCGACAGCCTCCTGGCCGTGAGCGCCCGCTACGTCTTCGCGCCGGAGATCCTCGACCGCATCCGCGCCGTGGCGCCCTCCGAGACGGGGGAGATCTACCTCACCGATGCGATCCGCGGCCTCATCGAGAACGGGCGCGAGGTCCGCTCCGTGCGCCTCCGGGAGGACGAGACGCGTTACGACATCGGCAACCACTCCGCCTACTTCCGGACCTTCATCGACTTCGCCCTGAAGGATCCGGAATGGGGGGAGGAGACGGCCGCCTACCTCGCCGGGCGGCTGGCTGGAGGGTCCGCCCGGACAGGTGGGCGGGACGACCCCGGGAGGGCGGGATGAGCCGGGGCGCAGCGGCACGGACGACGCCTTTCGTGATCGTTG
>CAZEHQ010000022.1:0-33055 GCA_964512165.1 uncultured Gemmatimonadaceae bacterium
GTGGGAGTCGTCGGGCTCCGGGTCGTGAGTGCGGGGGCTCTCGTAGCGCGGCGTGCGCAGGCCGACCTGCTGGGCCAGGCTCTGCAGCTCGCAGCGGCCGTTGGCCGTGCAGTCCAGGCACTCCAGGGGATGGTCGGAGACGATGAGTTCGGTGATGTTGCGGCGCAGACGGGTGATCAACGGCGAGGAGGTCCGGTAGCTGGCGCCGTCGGCGACCGGTGTGTGGCAGGCGGCCACGGGCTTGCGGCCCTCGTGCTCCACGAGGCAGGTGCGGCAGGCGCCGTAAGGCTTCATGCGGTCGGAGTAGCACAGGGTGGGGACCGACTTGCCCAGCGCCTGGATCGCCTCCAGAACCGTTCTGCCCTCGTCGACGCGCAACGGCTGTCCGTCGATGGTGACGGAGAGCCGCGCCGGCCTCGGCTCTACCGCTTTCGCCCGCTCCGCGAGGATCGCCTGTCCGACCTCGACGGCGCTCCTCGTGTCCTGCACCAGCACGGAGTTGTGAACGGAACCACCCGAAACTGTCGACATGGCTTGTCTGCCTCTGTTCTCAGCCCGCCGGCGCGCGGCGGTAGCGGTCCAGTTCCGCGGGGAAGTGCTCCACCAGGGACTCGATCGGCGCCGGCGTCAGGCCACCCATGGCGCACAGGCTGCCGTACTTCATGGTCTCGCAGAGGTCGCCGAGCAGCTCCAGCCGTTGATCGGTGACGCCGTCCTCCATCATCTGGTCGAACAGCTCGGTTCCGCGCACGGCGCCGATGCGGCAGGGGAAGCACTTGCCGCAGCTCTCGACGGCGCAGAAGTGGAACAGCCCGCGGCCGATCTTCACGAGGTCGTCCTCCTGCGAGTAGACGACGATGCCGCCGTGGCCCAGCAAGGCGCCGGCGTCCGCCATGGCCTCGAACTCCAGCGGCGTATCCAGGAGCGGCTCCGGCAGCAGGCCGCCGAGGGGCCCGCCCACCTGCACGGCCTTGAAGGCCTGTCCGCCGGCCATGCCGCCCGCCTTCTCGAAGATGACCTCGCGCAGGGTCGTGCCCAGCTCGACCTCGTAGAGCCCGGGCCGCTGCACGCGCGAGTTGAGGCTCAGGAGCTTGGTGCCGCGCGAGCTCTCGCTGCCGAGGGCCGCGTAGGCCGCTCCCCCATGCTCGACGATCCAGGGGAGGTTGTGGATCGTCTCGACGTTGTTGACCGCTGTCGGGCAGCGCCACAGGCCTTCCTGGGCCGGGAAGGGCGGCCGCGTGCCGACCAGGGCCGGCAGGCCCTCCAGGGAACGCAGGAGGCTCGTCTCCTCACCGCAGATGTAGGCCCCCTGGCCTCGCACCACGGTGATCTCGCAACTGTCGAGCAGACCGGCGGCGCGGGCCTCGGCGACGGCCCCCTCGAGGACGGCCCGCGCCCGGGGGTACTCGAAGCGGGCGTAGATCCAGGCGTGTTGGGCGCCGGTGGCGTAGGCGGCCAGCAGCACGCCCTCGATCTGGGTGTGGGGGTCGCGCTCGATCAGCTCCTTGTCGATGTAGGCCCCGGCGTCGCCCTCGTCGAAGTTGACGACCACGAAGCGCCGCTCCGAGCCGTCGGGGGCCTCGCTGTCGGCCACCGTCTGCAGCTTGACCCCGGCCGGGAACCCGGCGCCCCCGCGCCCCCTCAACTCGCTGGCCTTGATCTCGTCGATCACCTGCTGCGGCGACATGGAGGAGAGGGCCTTCTCCAGCCCCGAGTAGATGCCGCGGGCCCTCGCCTGCTGCAGGCCGACGACCTCGTGGCCGGCATGGCGCAGCAGCACGCAGGGCTCGCCCCCGGCGGGCGGGTAGACGGCGTTGACCGGCTCCGGCAGGCTGTGCTCCCCGGCGCCGCGGACATGGTCAAGGACGTCTTCCAGGGAACCGTTGCGGGAGAGGGACAGGGGCTCGCCGTCGACCATGGCGTTGGGCCCCAGTCCGCAGTAGCCGAGACAGGCCACGTGCTCGAGGCGGGCCCCCTCGGGGGAGACCTCTCCGGCATCCACCCCGAGTGCGTCCTCGCAGCGGGAGAGGAGGGCGTCGCAGCCGGCGGCGCGGCAGGCTTCGCCGATGCAGATCTTGAGGGAGTGCTCGGCAGGCCGGTCCTGTCCGAGCTCGTCGTAGAACTTGGCCGTCGCCCGCACGTGGGACGGCGGCAGGTTGTGGTCCCGGGCCAGCCGCAGGATGTCGTCGTCGGTGACCGCCCCCTGGCTCTCGTGGATCCGGGCCAGCTCGTCGTAGACGGTCCGGCCCTCACCGAGAAACTTGTTCTGCAGGGCGATGAGGTTGCGCGACATGGGGAGGGGAAAGCCGGCGGGGTTTGGGAAAGAGCGCCGGGGGAGGGGAACTCCGGCGTGGATCTCTTGCGTATCCGTAAACTAATGATGGCTCTATGGACGTGAAAGAGGACCCGGCGCCGCATCGGCGACCTCGTGGGGAGCGTCCTGGCCCGGGTCCCCCGGACCCTGAGGCTCGGCGAGTCTACGCCGGAAGGATACGCGGATACGCTCCCTGGACGCGCCCGCGGTGGTAGCACAGGCCACCAGCCGCGACGGCTCTCCGCAGGTCCTCCAGCGTGCCCCGGAACAGGCGCAGGCCGTGGTCGAGCACGCACGTGCCGGCGCGCTCGGCGGGCAAGGCATCCATCACCAGTTCGGCTTCGTCGGCGGCGGCGTGCCACTTGCGGGCCAGGAGCGCCGCGTCGGGCGGGTTTCCTCGAAGGACAGCTCCAACAGCTCGTCCCGGGTGTAGCGGGCCGAGCGGCGGGCGTGGTTCAGAATGGCGCCGGGTCCGAAGCCCGGGTCCTTGCCGCAGGCGCCCCAAAGCAGGAGTCCGAGGTGCTGCACGCGCTCGTGGGCGGAGATGACGTCGACCCAGTCGCGGGCCTCGAGTCTCCCGACCATGGCCAGGACCTTGTTGGTGGCCAGGTCGTACGGGTGGAGGGTTAGGCCGAAGTCTTCGTGCTCGACGAGGGGAAAGAACCGGTAGGCGCTGTCGCGCGCCCACTGCAGGCGCAGGCGGGCATCGCCGCTGCCCACGACGGCCTCGATGAAGGCCGGCCGGTCGCGCAGGATCTCCAGATGGAACCCTTCATCCTGCAGAAGGCGCCGGTCCCTGTCCCAAGTGACGAGCAGTGCCTCGTCACTGTCGTGAAACAGGTCGAGGTCGTCGGACAGGCGGGGCGCCTCGACATAGCTGTCGCCGCGGCTCTTCCGACTGTGAGCTAGGAGCCGGCAGACTCGGCGCTGGAATCCCGTGAGAGCCACTCGCGCAGCCTCCTCGCCTCCACGTACGCCTCTCGGGAGCCTGTCCGCTCGATCCGCCGGATGGCACGGATCAACTCATCCGTGCTGGCGGGTTCGTGGCCATCCCTGACAAACCAGAGGGACCTGCGGCGGTGATGGCGAATGAACTCGAGGGCGGCGTCACGAGCCATGGAGCTGTCGGGCAGGGATTCGGCCATGTCGCTCCGGTCGCGGCGAAGGTAAGGAGGGTTCGCGACGGGGACAATCCAACCGTGGGACCGTCCGGATATGCTCGGACAGCTGCGGACTCTGGCCTCGTTTCCGCCGCCTGGAGTGCCGCTGCCCGTGGCTCCCGTCCTTCAGCTCCTTTGGGAGATCAGCCGCTCCATCACGGCGCGGTCGAAGTTGTCGGCCTGCACCTCGATGCCGTCGCCGTCGGGGTGGCACTGGTCCTCGGCGTAGCGCGCGATCAGGTCGAGGTCGAAGACCTCCAGACCATCGACGTAGATCAGGTTGGCGTCGCCCAGGCCGGTGAGCCGGCGATGGACGTCCTCCATGTCGCGGCGCATCGCCGAGATCGTGTAGCCGGCGGCGTTGGGATCGGTCTCGCGCGGCGGGTAGCCGATGGGTGAGACCAGGGCCAGCGGCGTGTCCGGATGCTTCTGGCGGATGATCTGGACCAGCGCCACGATCGCCCCCGGGTAGGTGCGCCCCGCCAGGGTCGGCGCGTTGATGGTGTTGATGCCCAGCTTGAGGCAGATGTAGTCGGCGGGCAGGTCGGCGATCACCATGCCCACCATGGCGTCGAGGTGGCACTGGCCGCCGAAGCCGAGGCTGGTGAGATGGAGACCCCGGCGCCGGGCGACGATGGCCGGCCAGGTGCGCGCCGGGCTGTGGGCGCGCACGCAGTGGGTGAGGGAGCTGCCGTAGGTCACCCAGCGCGGCCGATCGTCCGCCGCCGGGGCGCAGGGTGCGTCCGCCTCGAGGCCGGTGAGGTGGACGGGGATCTCCTGCGACAGCCACAGCTCGACCACCTTGTCCCCAGCCGGCAGCCCCTCGAAGAGCGCCTCCCCGGAGCCTGGGGGCGCCCCGGCGCTGGCCACCAGCTCGCCGTCGATGGTGGCGTCGAAGTGGAACCCCTCGCGGCCCTCGGCGGGAGCCGACAGGGGCAGGGGCAGGAAGCTCAGGCGCAGTCGGCTCGCGGCGGTGGCGAAGCGCAGGCGCACGCCGCTGGCGCTCTCGGCCCGGGCCATCAGGGCCTCGTCCGGGGACGGGAACAGGGCCCGCCGGGTGTGGGGCAGCCGCCACGGCTTGACCCAGCCGTCGCCGTTCTCCAGCTCGACGTGCCCCTGGAAGAGTTCGTCGGTCAGCGGAATGGTCTGCATCTCTCAGCGCTCCCAGGGAAAGGCGAAGGTCGGCTGCCGCGAGTACCTGCGCTGGGCGATGCGAAGCCGGCCTCCAGCTCCCGGAGCCAGCCTCACCGCAAAGGACGAGCCCTCGCCCGCCACGTCGATCGGGGCGCCGTCGCCGGCGGTCACGCGCTCGATCCGATGCTCCCCGTAGGCGCCGCCCTGCAGGACCACGTGGCGCTGGCGGACGGGGTCGAGGTTGACCAGCTGCACGCTGACCTCGCCGTCGCTCATGCCGTCCACCAGGGCCGCCACCTGCGGCGGCAGACCGGCTCGGCGGGCGTCGGGGTCGAAGTAGCGCAGGCGGCAGTGCAGGGTGTGGCACGAGCGGCCCACGGGCAGCCCGCCGAGCAACAGCTTCACCAGGGAGTCGGTGACGGCGGGGTTGAGGTGGTTCATGTCGTCCGACAGCCGGGTGTCGATGCTGGACTCGTCCTCGGCCACGCCGCGCATGCGGTTGCGGACCTGGTCCAGCACCGACTCCAGGGCCGCCTCCGGGAAGCCGGGCTCTTCCCCCGCCAGGAAGCGCACCCAGCCGTCGCCGGCCACGCGCTCGCGGTCGTCCTCCCTCTGCGACCAGAACCAGATCTCCTGCGCCCCCGGCGAGAACGGCTGCGGCCGGAAGTCGTACCAGCCGTCGTCGCCGTGCATGTGGGGATACAGGCTCTGCCCGTCCTCCACCTTCGCGTTTGCGTTGACTTTGTCGAGGACGCCGCGCCAGGTGTCGACGTAGCCCTGCTGCCCGGTGAGCAGCAGGCCGTGGGCGAAGCCGAAGTGGGGGCGCGAGTAGCAGGCCGGGCGGTGGGCCGCGGCCCCCGTCTGGGGCACGGTGACGGTGAACCCCCAGCCGTAGCATCCGCCCCACCAGCGGCCCCCCGCGGCGCCGCCGATGGTGCCGTCGAGGCCGATGTTGGAGGGGATGATGCCGCCGTTGTCTTCGGTGCGCTGCACCCAGGCGTCGACGTAGTCGACGACGTGGCCGCGGTAGCGGTCGTCGCCGGTGATCAGGTAGGCCACCAGCCCCGGGTGCGTGGCCTCGAGGTTCAGCGGATTGTCGCCGACCACGTCGGTGTACTCCTCGAAGTGGGCGAGCATCTCGGCGAAGTTGCGCTCGCCGTGGCCGAGGCGGAAGCGGCCCTCGATCTCGATCGGATCGCCGGCCCAGTCGAGGGCCGTGGCCTTGCGCAGGAGGGGTCCGCGGCTGCCGTTGAACATGGAGCGCACGACGCGGTGATCGGGGTCGTAGTTCGGGGCGGTCTCGTCGGTGCCGTCGTACATGGCGGCCCAGCGCCGGAGGCGGCGCTCGTAGGCCGGGTCCCAGGGGTCGCACAGGCCGTAGAGGAAGTAGGCGGAGTAGCCTTCGCCGTGGTGGAACCAGTCGAGGGAGACGGGGAACTCCTTGTAGTACATGCCGTCCCGCGCCATGGGCACCTCGACGGTGCGGGCCTCCGTGTACTGGCGCAGGTGGCCCTCGAAGCCGGTGCGGAACATGTCGAGCAGGTCGCCGGCCCCGCCGAGGGCGTACAGGGTGGTCCAGTTGAGCTGGTTCTCGGCGGCGTCGTCCGGGCCGTCGTCCCCGCCCCAGCGGGGCACCGCCAGGAGGTAGCCGGAATGGGGATCGAAGTATTTGGCGAAGAAGTCGCGGCAGGCGGTCGACTGGGCGTCGAGGATGTGGCGTTCGAGCAGCGCCCAGCGCGGCGGCGGCAGGGGGTCGTCCAGGCTGAGCAGAGGTGCGTGTCGAGTTGGCATGGCGATCCTTTGGTGAGGCCGGATGAGGGCGGGGAACCAAGGGGAAGGGCGGGGGTGGTGGCAAGGCGCGGGAGCGGGGCGGGATCCGTGATCACCTTGCGGAGGGCGGCTCCCGGGGCCGATGCTTGCGACCGCGTCCCGGCACGGCGCCGGAGTCGCTCTGCCGAAGGACGGGGCCATGATCTACGACGGACACGCCTACTGCTTTCCGCCGCCGGCCCGCAACGGCGGCTTCGCGGACCCCGCCGAGTTCTGGCGGCACCTGCAGCTGTTCATGGCCCATGCCAGGCTGCAGCCCTGCTGGCGGCGCACCGACCGCGCCCCGGCCGACGCCGCCGCCCTGGCCGACCCCGACCGACCCTGGCAGTTCGGCGGGCTGCGGGACGCCGCCTTCCGCACCGGCGACCACGGCCTGGTGGAGTGGACGGTGGACGGCGAGGACTACGTGAAGCAGGCCCTGCCGCCGTGGACGGTGGACTTCGCCTTCCCCGCCGACAGCCTGGTGGCGGAGATGGACTACGCCGGCGTCGACCGCGCCCTCCTGCACCGCACCCCCTACATGGGGCTGAACGACGGCTGGATCGCCGAGTGCTGCCGCCGGCATCCGGGGCGGATCCAGGGGCTGGTGCAGGTCCCGGAGTGGTGGTTCCCCGACAGGACGGACGAGGCCGTGGGCAAGCTGGAACGCGGGATCCGGGACCACGGCCTGTCAGGTCTGCAGTTCGCGCCTTTCCACCGGTCCCTCTACGACCTCTCCCCCGAGTGGACCGGGCCCGACTTCGACCCCTTGTGGGCGGCCGTGTCCGAGTTGGGGATCCCCGTGTTCTTCACCATCGGCGCCGCCGGAACGCCCGCCGCCTACCTCGACGAGCTGCGCGCCCTGCGCGCCTGGATGGACCGCTTCCCCGATGTCGACGTGGTCATGACCCACGGCTTCCCCTGGCGGCTGTTCGCCGGCGAGGACCGGCTGCACGTGCCGGACGAGGTCTACGAGGCGGCGCCCATCGGCCACCCGCGCTTCCACATCCAGATCCTCTTCGCCGTCTTCCTGCAGGCGCGCTGGGACTACCCCATGCCGCAGATGCGGCCAGTCCTGGAGACGATGGTGGAACGGATCGGCGCCGACCGCATCATCTGGGGGACGGACATCCCCATTGTCCTCCTGCACTGGACCTACCGCCAGAGCCTGGACTACGTGAGGCGCTACTGCCCCTTCCTCGGGGAGTCCGAGATGGCGGCGATCCTCGGCGGCAACATGGAGCGGCTCCTGGGGCCGGATGGGGGCGCCGACGGTCCCGGCCACCCGTAGTGAACTCCTCCGGGAGGGTGGAAAGCACACGATGTACGTCAATCGCACGAATCGGACTTCGTCTGCCGTCCCAAGGCACCGCGAGCTGAACAGGTTCCTGGTAGCCAGAATCTGCAGGGACCTGGGCATCTCCCCGCCATAGGCTGCTCCATCCTATGGTCGCTGACTGGGCAAGGATCGATCTGGCCTCCAGGCGGTACAGATACACGTCGCAGTACCCCACTCGCCGCGATGGTCGCGGCCGTCCCACCAGGCGGCGCCGTAGCTCGCCGGCTGTCCCCGCAAGGTTGTCGGCAGGCCCCGGATGGCCGCTTCCCGGGCACATGGGCGGGACCCTCCCTCAGCCGGCAGGCCCCTTCAGCTCGTCCAGGAGGAAGGCCGGGATCGATCTCGCCCGGCTGTCCCCCACCGGCCGGCGGCGGGCCACCAAGTCGCAGCGGCCCCCGACGGCCTCGATTCTCTCCCTCCACGCCACCCCGAAGCTCGGGTGGTGGATCCCGTACGGGCATCCAGGGGGTCGTCGTAGGTCAGCAGGGTCGGAGGAACGCAGCGCCGCTCGTGGTTGATGGGGGACAGCTCCTCCATCAGCCGGCAGGTCTCCGGCGGCAACCGGTCGAGCTCCGCCTCTTCAAGTCCGTAGAACTGCTTCAGGAACCGGCCGGGGACGGCCGAGCCCGGCATCAGGTCCCGCATGAACCGCGGGTCCACCGAGGTCACCGCCTGGTTCACGGCGGCGCAGGCGAGGCTTGTGGCCGGGGTGGAAGCAGAGCACCGCGGGAGCGGGACCGGCGGACTCGGCCAGCCAGACCGCCATCAGGTCCCGTTCGTCCGGCCCGTACCTGACGCCGACGTGCGTCGGCGTGAACGGCGCGGACCTCCCGGTTCCTGCCATCGTGCCGGCCGTGGTCAGTCCTCGTCGGCGCTGTCGCGGCCGTCGTCATCGAGGTCTCGATAGGCGACGGCGGCGATCTCGACGCGGAAGTCGAAGACGATCTGCGCCCCACCCGTGCAGGCCCGCGCCGGGAATCTCTCCTTGAAGTACGAGGCGTACGCCCTGTTCATCTCGTGGTAGTCCTCGATGTCGGAGAGCCAGACGGTGACGTTGACGAGGTCGTCGAAAGCATAGCCGTGCTCTTCGAGAATGCGGCCGATGTTCTCCATGACCTGATGGGTCTCGGCCGCCACCGACTCCTTGACGTCGCTGCCGTCGGCGGCGCGGGCGATCTGGCCGCTGATGAAGAGGAAGTCGCCGGCCTGGCGGGCGGGGCTGAAGGGCAGGGTCTTGAGCGGCACGGCGTCCTGGGCAAGAACGGGCGAGACGGCGAGGGTGAGGAGGAGAGCGAGGCGGGCAGGGCTTCTCATCTGGTATTCTCCCTGTTGGAGTGAAGCCTTGATGATAGGCGGAAACCAATCAGCGGGGGACTATCGGGGCCGGATCGCCGGGGAGAGGTAAATGGCGCCGATGGGCCATCCTGTATATTGGCAACGATGAACCTCAGCGACCTCGTAGATACCTCTGACCGCGTGGCCGGCACGAGGGCCCGCGGCGAGAAGATCGGCCTGCTGGCCGACTGCCTGGAGCGGCTCACCCCTCCAGAGCGCGAGGCCGGCGCGGCCTTCCTCACCGGACAGCTGCGACAGGGGCGGGTAGGCCTCGGCGGGGCGGCGATCCGGCAGGCCATGCCGCCCCGGCCGGCGGAGACGCCGAGCCTGACCGTGTCCGGCCTGGACGCCGCCTTCGAGGAGATCTCCGGGCTCAGCGGACCCGGTTCGGCGGGGGCCCGCGTCCAGGCCCTGGCCGGCCTGCTGCAAAAGGCCACGAAGCCGGAACAGGACTGGCTGGCGCGGCTGGTCTTCGGCGAGCTGCGCCAGGGAGCCCAGGAGGGGGTGCTGATCGAGGCGGTCGCCCGGGCATCCGGCGTGCCGGCGCCTGCCGTGCGCCGGGCGGTGATGCTCGCCGGCGACCTGGTGCGTGTGGCCGTGGCCGCCCTCTCCGGCGGCGAGCCGGCCCTCGCCGAGTTCCACCTGCGGCTGATGTCCCCCGTGCTGCCCATGCTCGCCCAGGCCGCCGAGGGCGTGGAGGACGTGCTCGAACGCCACGGCCGGGTGGCGCTGGACTACAAGCTCGACGGGGCGCGGATCCAGGTGCACCGCATGGATGACGAGGTCCGCCTGTTCACGCGGCGGCTCAACGACGTGACCTCCGCGGCGCCCGAGCTGGTGGAGGCGGTGCGCGCCCTGCCGGCGCGGCAGCTGGTCCTCGACGGCGAGGCCATCGTGCTGCGCGGCGACGGCCGGCCGGCCCCCTTCCAGCAGACGATGCGCCGCTTCGGCCGCCGCCTCGACGTGGAGCGAATGCGCGCCGAGCTGCCCCTCTCCGCCTTCTACTTCGACTGTCTGCACCTGGACGGGCAGGACCTGATCGACGCGGATACCGGGGAGCGCCTGCGGGCCCTGCACGGCCTCGTCCCGCCGTCGGCCCAGGTGCCGCACACGGTGGCCGACTTCTTGGAGCCGGCCCGTGAGTTCGTCGACCAGGCCCTGGCCGCCGGCCACGAAGGGGTCGTGGCCAAGGACCTGGAGGCGCCCTACGAGGCCGGCAGGAGGGGCGCGGGGTGGCTCAAGCTCAAGCCCGCCCACACCCTCGACCTCGTGGTCCTGGCGGTGGAGTGGGGAAGCGGCCGCCGCCGCGGGTGGCTGTCGAACCTGCACTTGGGAGCGCGGGACCCTTCCGGAGGGTTCGTGATGCTGGGCAAGACCTTCAAGGGCATGACCGACGAGATGCTGGCGTGGCAGACGGAGAAGCTCCTCGGCCTGGAGACCGGCCGCGAAGGCCACGTGGTGCACGTCCGCCCGGAGCTGGTGGTGGAGATCGCCTTCGACGGCGTGCAGGCCAGCCCCCACTACCCCGGAGGCCTGGCCCTGCGCTTCGCCCGGGTCAAGCGCTACCGCCCGGACAAGACGGCCGCCCAGGCCGACGATATCGAGTCCGTGCGCGGGATCTTCGCGAGGCAGACCGGATCGTGATTCCCACCGACTCGTGCATTCGCAGCGAAGGGTTCGGCCGTGGCTGAGACCGAGGCCGCCCGCCACGATCCCTTCGGCGACCTGAAGGCGGCGATCGCCCGCCTGCTCCCCGCCGACACCCGCGGGCGCCGGCGCCCCGCCCCCCGCGAGGCGACGCGCGTCTACTGGGAGATCGGCCGGCTCCTCGACGAGCACATCTCCGGCCGCGCCGAGTACGGGGGGCGGGCCGTGGAGCGGCTGGCCGGGGAGCTGGGTATCCTGCCGCGGACGCTCTACCGGGCCCGCAGGCTGCACCAGAGACTGCCCTCCGACACCTCCGTCCTCGAGCGCCTGTCCTGGAGCCACTGCCGGCTGCTGGTGACGGTGCCAGACGACGGCGAGTTGCGCCGGCTGATGGAGCGCGCCGCCGCCGGGGGCTGGAGCGTGCGCCGCCTGCAGGAGGAACTGCGGGCACGGGAAGAGGGGTCGCAGGAGGCCGTGCGCGGACGGCCGGGGGTCTACCGCATCGTCGACTTCGCCGGCAGGAAGGGGAAGCTGGCCCTCGACCTCGGCTTCGGCATACGGCGCCGCCTCGACGGGATGGGCAAGGTGGGCAAGCGCACCCGCCGCCTGATCGCGGAGCTGGCCGCCGGCGAGGTGGTCGAGCTGAGCCGGGACGCCAGGGGCCGGCCGTCCCTGCGCCGCCAGTGGGGCCAGGCGGAGTCGCGCCTGTTCACCTACGCCGCGCGGCTGCTGCGCGCCGCCGCCGCCGGCGTGGTGGAGACCCACATCGACCTGGGGCTGGACGTCTCCCTGGTCCGCGGTCTGACCCTGCGAGGCGCGGCGGGGAGCTTGCCCAGGGGGGAACTGGCGAAGATCCTGGCCACTGCACCGCCCCGCGTGGTGGTCAAGACGCACCGGGGCAGGGGCGGCGACTATCTGGCGGACGTGTACGGCCTCGGCGGCGAGGGGTCGCCGGCGGTCATCGCCGAGAGCGGCGACTACCTCAACGCCATGTGGGTGGCTTGAGGGCGGCGTCTCCAGGGGTGGCAGCTGGCCCCCAAGGCTGGACCACCGCCTCGTGACCCTCCAGCCGAGGGGCGCGAGCATGCGCAGCTGCCGGCTGACTTCGCCCGGGTCGAAGCGGCCCTACCAGTCCCTGGCCCAAGATGACTTGGACGAGGCAGCCCTCGTTCATCGGCGGCCTCCGTATCCCCACAGCCCGGGAGCGGCCGGCTCGACGGTGCTGCCCTCGTAGCGCAGGCCCGGCACGCGATCCCTCGCCAGCAGCAGCGGTCCGTCGAGATCGACCCAGTCGGCGGCCTGGGCGGCGATCACCGCCGGCGCCATGGCCAGGGAGGTGCCCACCATGCAGCCGACCATGACCCGCAGGCCGGCCTTCCGGGCGCGGTCCTCCAACTCGAGGGCGGCCGTCAGTCCCCCGGTCTTGTCGAGCTTGATGTTGACCGCCGCGTAGCGGTCTCCCAGGCGGTCGAGGTCGTCGGCGGTGTGGCAGGACTCGTCGGCGCACAGCGGCACCGGGTGCTCAAGGTCGGCCAGGACCTCGTCCCCGCCCGCGGGCAGGGGCTGCTCGATCAGGTCGACGCCGAGTTCGGCCAGAGCGCTCATCAGCGATTCCAGCCCGTCGGCGGTGCAGCCTTCGTTGGCGTCGACGATCAGCCGCGCGTCCGGCGCTCCCTCGCGAACCGCGCCGACTCGCTCCACGTCTCCCCCGTCGCCGGCCAGCTTGAGCTTGAGCAGCGGTCGCCGGGACTCCGCCCTGGCGGCGGCGCCCATCGCCTCCGGCGCTCCCAGGCTGAGGGTGTAGGCGGTGGTGAGGGGACCCGGCGCCGGGCGGCCGGCCAGCTCGTGAACGGTGGTCCCCCGCCGGCCCGCCTCCAGGTCCCACAGAGCGCAGTCGAGGGCGTTGCGCGCGGCCCCGGGCGGCATCTCCCGCGCCAGGTCCGCCCGCGTCCAGCCGTCCTCGATCCCGGCGGCGGCTCCGCGGATCTGCTCCATCACGCCGTCGACGGACTCCCCGTAGCGGGGGTACGGCACGCACTCCGCGCGCCCGGTGGAGGCGCCTTCCCGCAACTCGACGAGCACCACCTCGACGTGGGTCCGGGAACCCCGGGAGATGGTGAAGGTACCGGCCATGGGCCAGGTCTCGGAGACCACGGTCAACTCGGGCACGGCCTGACGTCTATCCCGAAAGGGAGGAGTTCAGCGCATCCACGGCGTCGGTGAGCAATTCGGCGCCGCCCGGGCTGCAGGGGTCGGCGGTGGGCAGGCCGGTTTCGTCCTCGGCGGCGCGCAGGGCGCGCTCGGCGGCCGCACCGTCGAGGGAGGAGGTGTTCAGCGACAGGCCGATGACCCGGCAGGCGGGGTTGGTGAGGCGGCCGCAGCTCTCGTTGAGGGCGATGCACTCCCGTAGTGTCGGCAGGGGTGCGTGGGGCAGGCCGCGCATGTGCCGGCGCGTGGGCTCGTGACAGAGGACGAGGGCGTCCGCCATCGAGCCGTGCAGCAGGCCGAGGGAGACGCCGGCGTAGGAGGGGTGGAAGAGCGACCCCTGGCCCTCCACCAGGTCCCAGTGGTCGTCGTCGTTGGCAGGAGTCAGGGACTCGGTGGCGCCGGCGATGAAGTCGGAGATGACGGCGTCCACGGCGATGCCGCTGCCGGCGATGAGGATCCCCGTCTGACCGGTGGCCCGGAAGGTCGCCTTGCGCCCCCGCGCCGCAAGCTCCCGCTCGATGGCCAGGGCGGTGAACATCTTGCCGCAGGAGCAGTCGGTGCCCACCGTGAGCAGGCGGCGTCCGCGGCGCGGCTTTCCGTGGCCGACCTCCAGCTCCACCTCGGGGTAGCGGACGTCGAAGAGGCCGCGCCCGAGGGCGTCGGCCCGTTCGGCCAGCCGGGGGATCCGGCGCAGGCGGTCGTGCAGGCCGCTGGCGATGTCGTAGCCGAGGTCGAGGGCGGCGAGCAGCGTCTCCATCCACAGGTCGGAGATCTCGCCGCCCCGGTTGGCGACGCCCACGATGAGGGTGCGGGCGCCGGCGCGCCGCCCCTGCTCGAGGGTCAGGTCGGGCTGGCCCACGTCGGCGTGGCACCCCGGCAGGCGCAGCTGGCCAACGCACCGGTCCGGGCGCCAGCGCGCCACGCCGTCGGCGGTCTTGGCGGCCAGCTGGTCGGCAGCGTCGCCGAGGAAGAGCAGATAAGGGGGTTCGATCGGCATGGCGGGGCGCAACCTAACCGGGGATCTCGGCGCCGGTCAAGGCGATCTATATTTCTGAACGAAAGGGAGAACCGCCAATGGCCGAGATCAAGGTAACCTGCCCGGAATGCGGCAAGCAGGTCTCGCTGCGCGGCCTCAACGGGCACTTGCGCTTCGAGCACGAGTATCCCCTCGAGAAGGCCCGGAGCGTGGCCGCCGGCATCCACGTCGACGGCATGTTGAACAACCTGGAGCAGGAGGTCTTGGATCTCGTGCGGCGGCTGTACGACCTGAAGCAGGACGCGGAGAAGCTCAGGCAGGCCCGCGCCGAGGGGCTGATCGGCGAGCAGCTCTACGAGCGCCTGGTGAGCCAGAAGGGGCAGGAGATGACCGCTGTCGGCCGCTACCTGCAGCGCCTCGAGCAGAGCTGGGCGGAACGTGTCGAGCGGGTCACCGGCATCCGGCCGCCCATCGACCTGAAGGACGAAGTAACCATCGCCGACCTGCTGGCCAAAGGAGAGAGGAACCCGGGATGAGAATCTGGATGGACGTGATGCGGGACCTGGAGCACCTGATCGAGGCTCCGGAGCCGATCCTCGACGCCTGGAAGGCGGGGGGCGTCGAAGGGCTCGTCATCGGCCCCCTGGTGTTCCACGCCGGCAAGCTGGCCATCGGCCACGACCGCGGACGTTCGATCGACCCGGCTCCGGGCACTCCGCCCCCCACTCTGACGTACGATCCCGACCCGGCGGTGTACGCGCGCTTCGGCGTGCCCGCGCCGGGCGCCCCCGAGGACATGCCCGAGGCTCGCGCCCGCCTGGCCCACACCTTCCGCGCCGCCAAAGAGCGCGGCCTCTCGGTCTGGATCTTCCAGGCCCAGACCGGCGCCGGGGGCGGGGGCGGGGGGCACCACCTCCACGACGAGACCGGCGCGGCCGCCATCTGCGCCCGCATCGTCGACACCCTGGAGCACTATCCGGAGGCTGACGGCGCCATCATGGACGGCCCCGAGTGGGGCTACGAGATCGCCCCCCACCACATGGGCGGCCGCTCGTCGATCTTCACCGATCTGACCCCGGGCGCCGAGCCCATGTGCACGGATCTGGGGTACGACTACGGGGCCCTGTGCGCCGCCAGGGACCGGCTCCAGGAGCGCCTGCGCAACCTCGACCCCCGCCAGGTGGCCATCCACGCCCCGGGCGGCTTCCTCGGCGGCTACCACCTGCTCGGCGCCGATCCCGACCTGGCCGCCTGGATGAGCTTCCGCAGCGAATCACTCACCCGCTACTTCCGGCGCATCGCCGACGGTGTCCGCCAGGGCGCCGGCCGCCCGGTGAAGATCGGTGTCGGGCCGCGCTCGGCGGCCTTCGCCCCCCTGTGCGGCTACGACTTCGCCGCCCTCGGCGGCATCCTCGACCTGCTGCTCCCCAAGCACTACTTCTGGCACCGCGGCTTCGACGGACTGGTGGGCACGGTGGCGCGCTGGGTGGAGACCCTGTGCCTGTGGAACCCGGGTCTGAGCGAGGGCGACGGGCTCGCCGTCGTCGAGGCCCTCTTCGGTCTCGTGCTCCCGGGCGTGGAGGGATTGGGGGACATGGAGAGCGCCCTCACCCCCGACTTCTACGACCTCGTGGTCACGCAGGAGACGGAGCGCGCCCTGGCCGCTCTCGGCGGCGACGCGCAACGGCTGTGCCCGTGGGTGGACTCCGGCCGCGCCCCCCACGACGGCGATCCCATGTCGGCCGCCGACCTGCGGCGTCTGCTGGAGGCCGCCGAGGCCTCCGGGCTCGAGAGGTTTCTGTACCACCACCACGGGACCCTGACCTCGGGCGAGTGGCGGGTGATGAGCGAGATCTGCGGCGAGCCGTGGGACCCCCTGCGCAGCGACTACCTGCCCCCGGACGAGACGGTGCTCTGAGGGCCCACTACTCCCTCACCGCCGCGGCGACCACGTGCGAGCGTCCCTGGGCGACCTTGCGGTAGTTGCCGAAGCGCTCGCCGAAGAGGCGCTTCACGTAGGCCTTCAGCCCCGCCACCGTCACCACCCAGAGAGTCCCGCCCGGCCGCAGGCGGCAGGAGGCCTCGGCCATCCAGTGGTCGAGCAGCTCGGAGCCGGCCTTGGCCGGCAGGTTGGAGGCGATCAGGTCGAAGCGCGCGTCTTCGTCGACGTGGTGAAGGCCGTTGGACAGATAGACGCGGGCATTGCCGCAGCCGTTGGCCTCGGCGTTGCGGCGGGCGTAGCCGACGGCGACGAAGTCCTTGTCCACGAGGTCGACCCGCCCCTCGGGAGCCAGCTTCGACAGAGCGCAGCCGACGGCGCCCCAGCCGCACCCGAGATCGAGGCAGTCCGAATCGGCAGCCACCTCGATCCGGTCGATGAGCAGGGCGGTGCCGGCGTCGATGCCGCGCGGATGGAAGAGCCCCCAAGTGCTCACGAAGCGGAGACGGTGACCGCGCAGCTCCGCCTCGAAGCGGAGCTCGTGGTCTTCAGGGGCGAGGCTTGTGGCGGCCATGGGGCTCCGTAATATGAGCCGCGGAATGCGAATCGAGAACCACCGCCTCGTGGGTGCGCGTCAGGTTCCGTCCCCTAACCAGGGGGGCCCCTTCGGACCCGGCGCGCCCGACACCCTGATCCTCCACTTCACGGCCTGCGACGATGCCGATCTCGCCGTCCGCGTCCTCACCGACCCCACCGCCGGCCGCCGCGTCTCCGCGCATCTGGTGGTGGGCCGCGACGGCGAGGTGACCCAGCTCCTTCCCTTCGACACCATCGGCTGGCACGCCGGCCGGTCGGCCTGGGGCGGGCGCGAGGCCTTCAACCGCATGAGCCTCGGTGTCGAGATCGACAACTCCGGCCGGCTGGAAGAGCGCGGAGAGGGGGTGCTGGTCAGCCGCCTCGGCCGCCGCTTCGGCCCGGAGGACGCCGTGCGCGCCGTGCACCGCAACGAGTCGGAGCCGGCCTGGTGGCTGCGCTACCCGCGCCGGCAGCTGGAGGTGGTGGAAACCCTGAGCGCCCTGCTCGCCGCCGAGTACCGGCTGCGCTGGATCCTCGGCCACGAGGAGATCGCGCCCGACCGCAAGGACGACCCCGGGCCGGCCTTTCCGCTGGACGAGTTGCGGTCGCGGATACTGGGGGGCGCGCCGCCCGGGAGCTAGGCCCAGGCCCCCAGGGCCATCAGGCCGCCGTCGACGCAGACGCTCTCGCCGGTCATGAAGGAGGCCCGGTCGCTGGCCAGGAAGAGGACCGCCTCGGCGATCTCCTCCGGCCGGCCGGTGCGGCCCAGGGGGTGGGCGGCGGCCATGGAGGCCCGCATCTCCGCCTCGTCGCCGCCGGCCGCGGCCACGGCCTCGTCGACGAGGGGCGTGTCGATGGTGCCCGGGTTGACGGCGAGGACGCGGATGTTGTGCTCCGCGTAGTCCAGCGCCAGCTGGCGCGTGAGCGAGAGGATGCCCCCCTTGCTGGCGGCGTAGGCGGAGACCCCCCTGGCCGACTGCAGCCCCTGGACGCTCGCCGTGTTGATGATGACGCCGCCGCCGCCGGCGATCATGGGCGGCACGCAGGCCCGCGTCATCAGGAAGCAGGACTTGAGGTTCACGTCGAGGATGCGGTCCCACTGCTCTTCGCTCAGCTCGTGGGCGGGGCGGTAGCTGGCGATGGGCTGGATGCCGACGTTGTTGCACACCACGTCGATGCTCCCCCACTCCTCGACGGCGAAGCGGGCCAGGCCTTCGCAGGCATCGGCCAGAGCCACGTCGGCCCCCTGAAAGCGGATCTGGCCGGCGCTCCCGGCGGTGGCCGCTTGCACCGCCTGCCCGGCGTCGGCGTCCACATCGGCGCACAGGACCCGGGCCCCTTCGCGCGCAAAGGCGGCGCAGATGGCGCGGCCGATCCCCTTGGCTCCCCCGGTGACGATCACGCTGCGGCCGTCGAAAGCTGCCATTCAGTCCTCCTTGGTCTGGTCCCTCGGAAGGTAGAGGTCGGCCGGATCCGCGGCGGCCAGCTCCACGAGGAAGTCGGCGATCCGCCGTGTCACCCCCTCGAAGCAGCGCCGCCCCTTCTCCGGCGTCGCCGGCGCGGGATCCCCCACCCCGGTGTCGGCGGTGGCCTCGATCCAGTCGCGCTGGGTCCAGGCCAGGCCGCGGCGCAGGGCCTCGACCTTGAAGACCCGCTCGTGGCCGTCTCCGGCCTCGGACAGGGGCCGCATCAGGCCGGGAGCCAGGTGCTGGATCAGGCTGGTCTCCATCTCGCCGCCGTGGTCCCCGGGCTCCTCGAAGAGATCGGCGTCGATCCACCGGTACCAGTCGAGAGTGCACAGGAACATCTCGTAGCGCGGCCACAGCTCCCGGACCATCTGCCGGAAGTCGTTGGCCCCGTGTCCGTTGAGGATCACCAGCTTGGGGATGCCCTGGTGCTCGAGGACGTCGCAGACGTCGGTGAGCACCGCCAGCTGGGTGGAGGGGTTCATGTTGATGTCGAGCTTGACGTCGATCTGTCCGGTGTTGACGCCGAAGGGCACCGTGGGCAGGACCACGACCTTGGCGTCCCTCGCCCACGCCAGCCTCGCCGCCTCGGCGGCGAGGTGGTCGCACTGGATCACGTCGGTGGCGTAGGGCAGGTGGAAGTTGTGGGCCTCGGTGGCCCCCCAGGGCAGGACGACGACCTCGAAGTCGGTCGTCTCCACCTCCTTCCAGTTCGTCTCCGCCAGCACGTACGGTCGGCCGGCCATGGTCACCTCCTTTGTTGTGCCCCGCCGGGGCGATGTCGAGCTTGTGGATCATGAAGTGGGCAACGAGCGCTTCCTTCGAGGCGAACCTCGCCGCGGCCCTCGCGCAGGTCCGTGGCGATCTCGCCGCCGGCCTCGGATGGCCCCCGGACCTGCTGCTGCTGTTCCTCACCCCCCACTACCAGGACCAGATCGCGGATCTTCCGGGCCTGGTGGTGGACCCGGGGCCGGCGAGGATGCTCGGCTGCACGGCCACGGGGGTGATTGGCGGTGGGCGGGAGGTGGAGGACCGCGCCTGCCTTGCGGCCACCGCCGCCGTCCTGCCCGGAACCGCGATGACCCCCTTCCAGTTGCAGGCCGGCGACCTCCCCGATCTGGACGCCGCTCCGGAGCGCTGGCACGAGGCCCTCGGCGTCGATCCGGAGCCGCCGCCCCACTTCCTGCTTCTCGCCGATCCCACCGGCCCCTCCCCTCTCGACCCGAGGCCGCTGCTGATGGGCCTCGACTTCGCCTATCCCGGGGCGGCGAAGATCGGCGGTCTCGCCTCCGTCCTCCAGGAGAACCGGCTGATCCTCGACGGCCGGATCGTCACCGGGGGCTGTGTCGGCGTCGCTCTCCAGGGCGGGGTCGAGGTGGACACCATCGTCGCCCAGGGGTGCCGCGCCATCGGGCCGCCGATGACGGTGACCGGCTGCAGCGGCTACTTCCTGGAGGGTCTGGACGACCGCCCGGCGGTGGAACGGCTGGTCGAGATCTACCACGAGGCCAGCGCCGCCGACCAGGAGAGGATGCAGACCTCCCTGCACATCGGCGTGGCCGCCACCGGCCTCAAGCAGGAGTTGGGAGCCGGTGACTTCCTGATCCGCAACGTCCTCCAGCTCGACCACGAGAAGGGGGTGATCGCCGTCGGCGACCGGCTCAACAGGGGGCAGACGGTGCAGTTCCACGTGCGCGACGCGGCGGCGGCCACCCAGGACCTGGACCAGCTCCTGGCGCGCTACCGCAGCCGGCAGCCGGAGGCCGCCCCCGCCGGGGGGCTGCTGTTCACCTGCACGGGCCGCGGCCACCGCTTCTTCGGGCGCCCCGGCCACGACAGCGGCCGCCTCGAGGAATCCCTCGGACAGATCCCCCTGGGCGGGTTCTTCTGCGGCGGCGAGATCGGCCCGGTCGGCGATACGACCTACCTCCACGGTTACACCAGCTCCTTCGCCCTGTTCCGGCCGCCGTCCTAGGCGGGACCGCCGGCCGCGCTCCCCCGCGGGATCGCCGGACCGGCGCCGCCGTGAGACTCCGCGCGCCCGATATCCCCTCTCAGCGGCGCCCGGTGGATCACCGAGTAACGCGCCCCGTCGGGCCGCAGGTCGCTGCGCATCAGCACCACCTCGTCGACCCGGAAGGCGAGTTCCGGTACGGCGGCCCGGGTCCAGCCCTCGCCCGGATCGGCCGCCCTTCCGGGGCGCACCCGCCCGAGGGTGAGGTGGGGGCTGAAGGGTCGGCCCTCGCGCTCCCAGCCGAGCCCGGTCACGCGCTCCTCGATCCGTCTCTGCAGGGAGCGCAACGCAGCAGTGCCCGCCCCCTTCAGGCCGAGCCAGAGCACGCGCGGGCGCCGGGGGTCCGGGAAGCCGCCGAGGGGACCCAGGGTGAGCCGGCAGGGCGGCGTGCCGGCGGTCACAGCGTCCAGGGCCGCGGTCAGCTGCGCCAACCCGGTCTCCTCGGTCTCCCCGAGGAAGCGGAGGGTGAGATGCAGGTTCTCCGGCGGCACCCAGCGCACCTCCGAGGCGCGCCAACCCCGCTTGAGGCGGTCCGTCAGCCCGGCCGCCGCGGCACGGACCTCCGGGGATGTCTCGACAGCGACGAAGGTGCGGATCACGCCGGTCCCCGGGTCCGGTTACACCACGCCTTCGGCCGCCCGCCTGCAGGCGTTGAGGTAGCCGCGGCTCTCGGCGGCGATGGTGACCACCCGGGAGAGCTCGTACTCCTTTGCGCCGATGACCTCCAGATTGACGGCGGCGTCCAACCCGGCCTGGTGCAGGACACGCAGGAGACCCGCCAGGTCGATGGCGCCGCGGCCGCAGGCCTGCTCCTCCGGGGGGCCGGGCGGCCCTTCGGTGGCCCTGGCGTCGGCGGGGCAGTCGCGGATGTGCACGTGGCGCACCCGGGAGATCACCGCCTCCAGGGCCTCGACCACGTCCTCGCCGCCGCCGGCGCGGAAGATGTGGCTGGGGTCGACATCGATCCCGAAGCCGGGGGAGTCGATGGCGGCCATGGCTCTCAGGGTCGTCGGCGTGTCGTGGATCGACTGGCCCACGTGAGCCTTCACGCAGAGCGCGACGCCGTGGTCGTGGGCCTTGGCAGCCAGGTCGGCGAGCAGGTCGATCTGCCGCGACAGGTCCTCGTCGGAGCCGGCCTTGCCGCCCGGGCCGACGTTGATCACCCCGATTCCGAGATGGGCCGCTGCTTCAAAGGCCTTCAGCAGCCTGGCCTCGTCGAGGCTCGCCACCTCCATGGCTGTCAGCTCGAGGCCGTGATCCCCGGCCAGCTTGCGGATGCTGTCGGCCCGGGACCGCCAGTCGTCGAGGACGAGGTGCTCGCACATGCCCCGGATGGCGGACAACTCGGCGGACTCGTATCCGGCCAGGGCGATGTGCCGCAGGGCGGTCTCGAGGTCGTATCCGGCGAAGAGAACGGTGTTGACGCCCAGCTTGATCATCGGTCCCGGTTCGTTGGAGGTGGAGGGTGGCGGCCTGCTACGGTAAGGCCTCCACCCGGGACCGGCCACCCTCGCCGGGAAGGAGTGGCCGGATGGTTGCGGGCTCGTCCCCCTCCCGTAAATTGTCACGTTTGGCCTTTCCCTCCCTTGCAGCTCCACCCGGAGGTCCATGGAGTCCGGCTTTCTCCGCGTTCGCGGGGCCCGCGTCCACAACCTCAGGAACGTCGACCTCGAGCTGCCCAAGAACCGGCTGATCTGCTTCACCGGGGTCTCGGGCTCGGGCAAGTCGTCGATGGCCTTCGACACGATCTACGCCGAGGGCCAGCGCCGCTATGTCGCCTCCCTGTCGGCCTATGCCCGCCAGTTCCTGGGGCAGTTGGAGAAACCCGACGTCGACCAGATCACCGGGCTGGCGCCGACGATCTCCATCTCCCAGAAGACGGGGGGCGCCAATCCGCGCTCCACGGTCGGCACGATCACCGAGATCTACGACTATCTGCGCGTCCTCTACGCCCGCTGCGGCACCCCCCACTGCGTCCGCTGCGGCGGCGAGATCGTCGCCCAGACGCGCGATCAGATCGTCGGGCGCATCGCCGCCCTGCCGCCGGGCCGGCGTATCCTCCTGCTGGCGCCGGTCGTCGACAACCGCCGCGGGGAGTACCAGGACCTCTTCGAGGAGCTGCACCGCGACGGCTACCTGCGGGTGCGCGTCGACGGCCAGTTGTTCACCCTCGACGACCCCCCGGAGCTGGACCGCTACAGCCGCCACTCGATCGAGGTCGTCGTCGACCGGCTGGTGATCCGCGAGGAGATGGGGGGGCGGCTCGACGAGGCCGTCGACGGCGCCCTGCGGCTGGGCTCGGGATCGCTGATCGTGGCCGATGGCGGCGACGGCTCCGGGGCCGATGGCCGGGAGCCGCTCGACGACTGGCTGCTGAGCGCCAACTTCGACTGTCCCGCCTGCGGCATCTCCTACGCCGAGCCGACGCCTCAGATGTTCTCCTTCAACAACCCTTCGGGGATGTGCCCCGACTGCGGCGGGCTGGGCAGCAAGATGATCGTCAACGAGACCCGGCTCGTGCCCGACGCCGGGAAGTCCCTGCGCGAAGGCGCCGTGGAGCCCCTCGGCGATATCGGCGCCAACCGTTGGCGGTACCACCTGTACGAGGGGGTGGCCGAGCACCTGGGCTTCACCCTGGATACCGCCTGGGAGGACCTGAAGGAAGACCAGAAGGAGGGTTTTCTGGAGGGTCTGGGGGACCGCAAGATCCGGTTCGTCTACAACAGCCGCCGCGGCCACTCCTGGGCCCACGACGACCGCTACGAAGGCGCCCTCAAGTTCATCGAGGAGCGCCTTCACCACGGCAACGCCAAGGTGCGGAGGGACCTCGGCCGCTACGTGCGCACCGGCCCGTGCCCCACCTGCCACGGAGGCCGCCTGCGGGCCGAGTCCCTGGCGGTGCTCCTCGGCGGCAGCGCGCTGCCCGAGATCACGGCCCTTCCCGTCGAGGCGAGCCGACTGTTCTTCCACGGCATCGAGCTGTCCGACGAGAAAGCCCTCATCGCCGAGGACGCCCTCAAGGAGATCCGCGGACGCCTCGACCTGCTCGACGAGATCGGCCTCGGCTACCTGACCCTGGACCGCGGCGCCGACACCCTCTCGGGGGGAGAGTCGCAGCGCATCCGCCTGGCCAGCCAGATCGGCTCCGGACTGGTGGGCGTCCTCTACATCCTCGACGAGCCGTCCATCGGCCTCCATCCGCGGGACAACCAGCAGCTGCTCGAAACCCTCAAGCGCCTCCGCGACGTGGGCAACACCGTCATCATCGTCGAGCACGACGAGGAGACCATGCGCCAGTCCGACGTCGTCGTCGACTTCGGCCCCGGCGCGGGGGACCGTGGAGGCCGCGTGCTGGTCACGGGCGGGCCCGGGGAGGTGGCATCCGAGGAAGGCTCCCTCACCGGACGTTATCTGACCGGCCGCGAGCGCATCGCCATCCCCGACCGGCGGCGGCCTCCGCAGGAGGACTGGCTGAGGGTGAAGGGGGCGCGGCACAACAACCTGCGCGCCGGGGAGGTGAAGCTGCCCCTGGGGCTCTTCACCTGCGTCACCGGCGTTTCCGGATCGGGCAAGAGCTCCCTGGTCAACGACATCCTCTTCAAGGAGCTGGACAACCGCCTCCACCGGGCCCGGACCCAGCCGGGGGACCACGACGACATCGAGGGCGTCGACCGCCTGGACAAGGTGATCCGCATCGACCAGCGGCCCATCGGCCGCACCCCCCGTTCCAACCCGGCCACCTACACCGACCTGTTCACGCCGATCCGCCAGCTCTTCGCGCAGCTGCCCGAGTCGCGCCTGCGCGGCTACAAGCAGGGCCGCTTCAGCTTCAACGTCCGCGGCGGCCGCTGCGAGGCCTGCGACGGCAACGGCGCGACCCTGGTGGAGATGGAGTTCCTCGCCGACGTCTGGGTGACCTGCGAGGCCTGCGAGGGCCAGCGCTTCGACCGCGAGACCCTGGGGGTCCGCTACCGGGGCCGGTCGATCGCCGAAGTCCTCGACATGGAGGTCGACGACGCCCTGGGCCTGTTCGAGAACATCCCGCAGATCCGGCGGATCCTGCAGACCCTGCACGACGTGGGGCTGGGGTACATCAAGCTCGGTCAGCCGGCGCCTACCCTGTCGGGCGGCGAGGCCCAGCGCGTAAAGCTCTCCAAGGAACTGTGCCGCCGCGGCACGGGCCGCACCCTGTATCTCCTCGACGAGCCGACCACGGGCCTGCACTTCGCCGATATCGACAGACTCCTCGCGATCCTCCACCGCCTGGCCGACGCCGGCAACACGGTGGTCGTCATCGAGCACAACATGGAGGTCATCAAGACCGCCGACTGGATCCTCGACATGGGTCCCGAGGGAGGCGCCGCCGGGGGGCTGGTGGTCGCCGAGGGGCCTCCGGAGGAGGTGGCGAGAGTCTCGGCATCGCACACGGGCCGAATCCTGGCGGAGGTTCTGGATCCGGCACCCGCGGCCGGCGACCCCGACGCCGCCCGGAGCGAGGAGCCGGAGGAGGCGATCCGCGAGATCTCCGTCGTCGGCGCCCGCATGCACAACCTCCGCGACGTCGACGTGCGCATCCCGCGCGACCGCATGACCGTGGTATCCGGGGTGAGCGGCTCGGGGAAGTCGACCCTTGCCTTCGACACCATCTACGCCGAGGGGCAGCGCCGCTACGTCGAGTCCCTGTCCGCCTATGCGCGCCAGTTCCTCGACCAGATGCAGAAACCGAAGGTGGAGCGCATCTCGGGCCTGTCGCCGGCGATCGCCATCGAGCAGAAGAGCCCGAGCCGGAACCCGCGGTCCACCGTGGGCACGGTGACCGAGGTCTACGACTACGTGCGCGCCCTCTTCGCCACCCTCGGCACCCAGTACTGCCCGCGCTGCGACGTGGCCGCCGGGTCGCAGACGGTGGACCAGATGGTGGACCGGATCCTGGCCATGCCCGAGGGCCGGCGTCTGCTGCTCCTGGCGCCCATGGAGCCCACCCGCAACGAGGGCTACGAGACCTTGCTGCGCCACGCCCGCCAGGACGGCTTCACCCGCGCCCGCGTCGACGGCGAGCTGCGCGGCCTCAGCTCGGATCTCGAGCTCGATCGCCGCCTGCGCCACCGGGTGGAGCTCGTCGTCGACCGCGCCGTCGTCTCCGCCGCCCAGCGGGGCCGCCTGGCCGAGTCGGTGGAGCGCGCTCTCGAGTTCTCCTCGGGCGAGCTCGTCGTCGCCGGCGCCGACGACGGCGAGGAAGTCCGCTACAGCCGCCGGTTCTCGTGCCCCGATTGCGGGCGCGGCTTCGCGCCGCTGGCCCCCCAATCCTTCTCCTTCAACCATCACGATGGCATGTGCCCGGTCTGCGACGGTCTCGGCACCGGGGAAGGGGTCGACCGGGAGGCCCTGCTGCCCGACCGCAGACGGAGCGTCCGGGAGGGGGCGGTCGAGGTCTGGGGTCCGCTGGACGGCAAGTGGGCCTTCACCCGGTACCTCGAAGTCGTCGGCGAAGGTCTGGGCTTCGACCTGGACACGCCGATTGCCGAGATGCAGGCCGAAGCGCGGCGGGCGCTCCTCTACGGCGGCACGGCGACGGTGGAGCTTCCCGGAGGCGCCTCGGCCAGCTACGCCGGGATCCTGCCCACCATCGACGAGATGGCGCGCCAGGTGCCGCGCTGGAAGTCGCTGCTCAAGGAGGTCGACTGCTCGGCCTGCGAGGGCAGCCGCCTGAAGCCGGAGAGCCGCGCCGTGCGCCTGCGCCGGGCCACCATCGTGGAGCTGCAGCGCCTGCCCATCGCCGATTGCGCCGCCTTCTTCGACACCCTGGAGCTGGACGAGCGCGAGGCCGGCATCGCCGGAGAGCTGCTCGCCGAGGTGCGCAGCCGGCTGCGGTTCCTGCACCGCGTCGGCCTGGGGTACATCACCCTCGACCGCCGCGCCTCCACCTTGTCGGGGGGAGAGGCGCAGCGGATCCGCCTGGCCGGGCAGATCGGCTCCGGCCTCACCGGCGTCCTCTACCTGCTCGACGAGCCGACCATCGGCCTGCACCCGAGGGACAACATCCGGCTGCTGGAGGCCCTCGGGGACCTGCGCGATCTGGGCAATACCGTGGTCGTCGTCGAGCACGACCGCGACACCCTGGAGCGCGCCGACCACATCGTCGATCTCGGCCCGGGCGCCGGGTCGGAGGGCGGCCGCGTCGTCGCCGCCGGGTCTCCCGCCCGGCTCGGTTCGCCCGAGAGTTCACAGGGGGCCGAGTCCAGCACCGCCGCCTACCTGCGCGGACAGCTGAGCATCGAGGTCCCGTCCCGGCGCCGTTCGCCCGGGGATGCCTGCCTGACCGTCCGCGGGGCCCGCCAGAACAACCTGCGGAACATCGACGTGCGCATCCCGCTGGGGATCTTCACCGCCGTCACCGGCGTGTCGGGCTCCGGGAAGAGCTCCCTGGTGGAGGACATCCTCTACAGCGGTCTGGCCGCCGAGCTCGACGGCTCACAGCGGCGGCGCGGCGACTGCGACGGGATCGACGGTCTCTCCGCGGTCGACAAGGTGATCAACATCGACCAGACGCCGATCGGGCACTCGCCGCGAAGCACCCCGGCCACGGTGATGGGCGTCTTCGACCACGTGCGCCAGCTCTACGCGCGCATGCCCGAGGCCCAGCTCCGGGGGTTCGCGGCCGGCCGCTTCAGCTTCAACCGGGCCGGCGGCCGCTGCGAGGCCTGCGAGGGGCTCGGCTCGCGCTGCATCGAGATGCACTTCCTGCCCGACGTGTGGGTGCGCTGCGAGGCCTGCAAGGGGCAGCGCTACAACGCCGACGTCCTCGCCGTGAGGTTCAAGGGGCATTCGATCTCCGATGTCCTCGAGATGACGGTCGCTTCGGCGCGGAAGCCGTTCGCCAACATCGCCGCCGTGCGCGACCGGCTGCAGATCATGGAGGACGTCGGTCTGGGATACATGTCCCTCGGCCAGTCCTCCACGACGCTCTCCGGCGGCGAGGCCCAGCGACTCAAGCTCGCCGCCGAGCTGGTGCGGCCGGGGACGGGGCGCACCGTGTACATCATGGACGAGCCCACCACCGGCCTGCACTTCGCGGACATCCAGCGCCTCCTGAAGGTGGTGCAGCGGCTGGTGGAAGCCGGCAACACGCTGGTCGTCGTCGAGCACAACCTCGACGTCATCAAGACCGCCGACCACGTCATCGATCTCGGCCCCGAGGGCGGCGCCGAAGGGGGGCGCGTCGTCGCCGCCGGCACGCCGGAGCAGCTGGCGGGGGAGAAGGCTTCCCATACCGGCCGCTTCCTGCGGGAACTGCTGCCTACGCGCACGCGCCGCAAGCGCGCCTGACCGTGGACGGACCGCGCGGGTTTTGCCCATGAGCATGATCGCCGCCCCGGGGCGGGCGTTCTTCCGCTTCGCCTTCCCTTGCCGCTACCGGGAGGATCCGCCTGTCGTCGACGGGAACCTGCGAGACTGGGACTCGTCTTACCGGGTTCCACCCCTGCTGGAGGTCGATGGGGGCTCCAGCTTCGCCGATCTGTACATGGCCTGGAGCGACGCCGGGCTGTGGTTCGCGGTGCAGGTGAAGGGCAAGCGGAGCTTCCGGATCGATCCCCGCAACCACTGGCAGGCCGACTCCTTCGAGGTGTGGATCGACACCCGCGACGTGAAGGACAGCCACCGGGCCAACCGCTTTTGCCACCACTTCCTCTTCCTGCCGGGGGGCAGGGGCCGGGACGGCAGGGAGCCGATCGGCCGCCAGACGTCGATCGACCGGGCCCGGGAGCAGGCGCCGCCGTGCCCCGAGGACGCCCTGCAGGTCGGCCTGCGGCGACTGAAGCGGAGCTACCAGATGGAGGTCTTCGTGCCGGCGGAAGGGCTCAACGGCTACCGTCCCCGGGAGTTCGACCGGATCGGCTTCAACTACGTCCTCAACGACGTCGATCACGGGTCCCAGTCCTGGTCGGTCGACCGCTCGCCCCCCTTCTACTCGGACCCGAGCCGCTGGGGCACGGCGGAGCTGCGCTGACGCCGCCTGTTGCTTTCCGCGTCCGGGCAGCCCCCGTACCTTAGACCGTTCCCATGACCCCACTACAACTGCATCGCCTGGCGGGCGGGGCTGTCTTCCTGATCACCCTCGGTCTGTACACGCAGACCATGGCCCCCTCCACCTCGTTCTGGGACACGGGCGAGTTCATCACCTGCTCCCACGTCCTGGGGATCCCCCATCCTCCCGGGTCGCCCCTGTACGTCCTCCTCGGCCGCGTCTTCAGCATCTTTCCGGTGGGGACCGTGGCCAACCGGGTCGTCTTCATGTCCGTCCTGGCATCGGCCGCGGCTGTCTGGTTCACCTACCAGAGCGCCGTGGCCCTCTGCCGCCGCGCCATGGGCGGCGAGGCGCTGCGGTTCTTCGGGGACGCCCGCGACTGGACGGCCACCCTGGGCTCGGCGGTCGCCGCCCTGTGCCTGGCCACCTCCTACACCTTCTGGTTCAACGGCACCGAGGCCGAGGTCTACGCCTACTCGCTGTTCTTCGTCTGCGGCGGCCTGTGGCTGATCCTCTACTGGGAAGGCACGCGGCACGGCGCCGGCAACGACCGCTGGCTGTACTTCATCGCCTACTTCTTCGGGCTCGGGGGCGGTCTCCACCTCCTCTGTCTCCTGACCATCCCCAGCCTCGTGCTGCTGGCCTGGTTCGGCGACCAGCAGTTGCGGCGCTTCATCCTGATCCTGCTCGTCGCCGGACTCGCCGGCGCCGTGTCCATGAGCGCCTTCGCGCCGTATCCGCCATCGGCGAGACTCCTCGGCGTGTTGGCCGGACTCGCCGCTGTCGCCCTGTGCCTCTACGTGGGCTCCACGCACCCGGAGTACCGCAACAGCCTGGCGGTGACAGTCGTCATCGGCGCCGCCGTGGTCGTCGCCAGCGCCCTCGACTCGACGGCCCTTCTGGCCCTCGTCCTGCTGGCGGGCGGCATCGGCCTTGGGGTGCACCTCCACCGGGAGGACCGGCGGGCCCTGGGGCTGATGGTCGGAGTGGGTGTCCTCTTCCTGCTCGGGTACTCGACCTACATGGCCCTGTTCCTGCGCTCCGGTCTGAATCCGGCCATCGACATGAACGACCCGGAGAACCTGGGCAACTTCCTCTCCTTCCTCCGCCGCGAGCAGTACGGCACGGAGAGCCAGTTGCTGGGCATGCTCACGCCCCGGGCCGACCGCGTCTACCAGTTGTGGCACCAGCAGTTCAAGTACTTCCTGCAGCAGTGGCCTTTTCCTTTCCTCGAGCGCGACATGGTGTTCCGCTGGGCCACCGAGAGGGCGCCCCACGTGGTCTCGGTCTCCGCCGTGCCGCTGCTGACCGGTCTTCTCGGCCTCGGGTGGCAGCTGCAGCAGGACTGGCGCCGGTTCCTGGCCCTCTTCCTGATGTTCCTGGTCATGGGCTTCGGGCTCTCCTTCTACCTGAACATGCCCGACCCGCAGCCGCGCGAGCGCCACTACGTCTTCGGGGGCATGTTCCTGGCCTGGGTCCTGTGGATGGGCCTCGGCTGGACCGCCGTCGTCGAGGCCCTGCGCCGGAGGTTCGCGCTGCGGACGGGATGGGTTGCCGCCGTTTCCTGCATCGGGCTGCTGCTGCCGGCCGGCGTCGGCGCGAAGCTGCACCACATCGAGGACCGCCGGGGGGACTACATCGCCTGGGACTACGCCCACAATCTGCTGCAGTCCTGCGACCCGAACTCGCTGCTCTTCACCAACGGCGACAACGACACCTTCCCCCTGTGGTACCTGCAGCACGTGGAGGGCATCCGCCGGGACGTGAGCATCATCAACCTGAGCCTGCTCAACACGGGGTGGTACATCAAGCAGCTGCGCGACCGCGAGCCCCGGGTGGCCATGTCCCGGGACGGCGGAGAACCGCTGAGCGACGTCTTCATCGACTCCACCCTCACCGACACGCAGATGGTCGACCTCGAGAAGCGGCTGTGGCTGACGCCGAAGAGGCCGCAGGAGTTCAAGGACCTCGGCCTCGACGTGGAGGTCTCGACGCCGCCGGGCCACAATCTGCTGCGGGTGCAGGACATCATGGTCATCGGCATCGTCTACTGGAACGACTTCAGGCGGCCCGTCCACTTCGCCATCACCGTGGCCGGCTCCAACCGCGTCGGTCTCGGCCCCTATCTCGAGATGGAGGGCATGACCCTGAAGCTGAAGCGGGAGAAGGTCCGGGGCAGCGGCAACGCCGAGGCCCTGGCCCGCAACCTGATGGAGGTCTACCGCTTCCGGGGCGTTCGGGACGAGTCGATCTACAAGGACGAGAACACCAGCCGGCTGCTGCAGAACTACCGGGCCTGCGTCCTGACCCTGGCCGACATCTACCAGACCGAGGGGCGGATCGACGAGATGGCCCGGCTGCTCCGCTGGGCGGAGGAGAACGTCCCCATGGGTTGGGAGGGGCTCTACGCCGCCAGCGAAAACTACCGGGCGGCGGGGCGCCATGACCTGGCCGCCGAGTTCGTCGAGAAGGCGGCCCACGGGCTCATCGATGTCTACGGCGGGGATCCTTCGGCGACCTACGACAACGCCCTGGCCCTGGCCACCATCCTCTACAACGACTACGGGGCCTTGGACCGGGCCGAGGAGGTCTATCGCCGGACCATCGCCCTGCGTCCCCGCGGCTATGCCGCCTACCACGAGCTGGCCGCCACGCTGCAGGCGGGGGGCCGCACTCGGGAGGCCCTCGGCGTGGTCGACGGCTACGTCGAGGAATACGGGGAGCTCGACTCGGCCAGCCTGGATCGGGGGATCCTGGTCAGGGCCCTGGAGCGCCTCGAGTCGGCCGCTGCCGAAACGGCGGCCACCGGGTCCGGCGCCCCGGCCGAATGACCTCCGGGCCGGAGCCGGCCACGACGGTCGTCATCCCCCACTACCGGGCCGACACCCTCAGCGACTGCCTCGATTCCCTGTACCGGCACAGCGGCCGGCCGGTGCGTGTTCTGGTCGTCGACGACGGCGGCGGCGGTCCGGCCCTGGAGCGCGCCCGCGGCCGGTTCCCCCGGATGGAGGTCCTGAGCAATGACCGCCGCCTCGGTTTCACGGGTTCGTGCAACCGGGGCCTGGAGGCGGCGGAGACGCCCTTCGCCCTGCTTCTCAACGACGACACCCGCGTGACGCCGGGCTGGCTCGCCCCGCTGGAGGAAGCGGCCGCCGCGGCCCCGGCAGTGGCCGTGTGCCAGCCCAAGCTGCTGTGGGAGATTCGGCCCGGGTACTTCGATCCCAGCGGCGCCGCCGGCGGCTACATCGACCGCCTCGGATACACCTTCTGCAGGGGCCGGATCTTCGACACGGTGGAGCGCGACGAGGGGCAGTACGACCGCCGCCGGGAGCTGTTCTGGGCCTGCGGCACGGCCATGTTCCTCCGTCTGGAGGCGGTGCGCGAGGTCGGTCCCCTCGACCTGGACTACTTCATGCACTTCGAGGAGATCGATCTGTGCTGGCGGCTGCGTCTGGCGGGCTGGCGGATCCTCGCGGTGCCGGAGTCCAGGGTCTTCCACCACGCGGCGCAGTCCCTCCCGGCCCACAGCTTCCGCAAGGTCTACCTCAACCACCGCAACAACCTGGTGGCGCTGATCAAGAACCTGCCCGCCCGCCGCCTGCTGTGGCTCCTGCCCGTGCGGGTGCTGCTGGAGTTGCTCGCCTGCGTGCGCTACGCGGTACGGCGGCCCCTTTGCGCCGCGGCGCCCCTGGCCGGCCTGGGCTGGATCGCCGCCCATCCGGGCAACCTGTGGCGCCGCCGCCGGGACAGCCGCCGCCTCGCCGCCGCCGGCCGTGAGACGGGAGAGGCAGGCGTGTTCCCCGGGAGCGCTCTCTTCCACTACTACCTGCTGCGGCGGCGCACGGCGTCGGCGCTGATGGCGGAGCGCTGATGCCAGCCCCCGGACGCCGCAAAGACTGGGGCGACAGCCCACCCGCCCGGCCGGTCTGGCGCCGCTTCGGCGATCCCCTCCTCAAGCTGATGGTGAGCGGAGGGCTCCTCTACTGGCTGCTGTCCCAGTCCGACCTGCAGGCTTTCGCCCGCGTCCTGGGCCGTACCGACGCCGCCCTCTTCGCGGCGGCGGCCTGTTTCTTCGTGTTGAGCAACGCTCTCGGCGCCGGGCAATGGTACCTGCTGCTGCGCGGCCAGTCCCTCGCCGTCTCTCCGGGGCAGACGGCGGTCGTCTACTGGGTGGGGGTGTTCTTCAACAACCTGCTCCCCGGCAACATCGGCGGCGACGCCGTGCGCATCTACGACGTGCGCCGCCTGACGGGGGCCACCGGCCGCGCCGCCGCGGCGACCTTCATGGATCGCTTCATCGGCTTGTTCTCCACCTGCTGCCTGGCCCTGGTGGCCTGCGCCCTGGTGGCCGAGGTGCGGCGCCCCGGCCTGGTCACCCTCCTCGGCACCGTCTGGCTGACGCTGGCGGCGATGCTGGCCATGGGGCTGAGCCGGCGCCTCGGCCGGGTCCGGGGCTTCCTCGGCCTGCTGCTGCCGCGCCGCCTCGCGGCGGGCGTCGAGAGGCTGCGGTCCTCGATCGCCGTCTACCGCGAGCAGACAGGCCTGCTGGCCGCTGCCTGGGCGGTCTCCCTCGGCGTGCAGTTCAGCCGCATCCTCGTCTACTGGGCGGCGGGACTGGCCGTCGGCCTGGAGGTGGGTCTGCGCTACTTCATGGGATTCCAGCCGGCGGCGGCGATCGTCGCGGCGCTGCCCATCTCGGTGGGCGGACTCGGAGTGCGCGAAGGCGTGCTGGTCGAGCTCTTCGGGGGGGTCGGGGTCGAGGAGAGCCTCGCCTTCGCCGCCTCCCTGCTGGGCTACGCCGCCGGCATCAGCGCCAGTGCCCTCGGGGGCATCGCCTTCGTGCTGCGCCGTACCGGGCCGCGGCGCGAGCCCAGGACCGCCTGATGGTCGAGCTCGGCTGCGAGCGGCTCTTCACCGACCCGCGGGCCTTCCGCCTGGTGGAGGGGCGGCGCGTGGGGCTGGTGACCAACCCCTCCGGCGTCGACCGGCGCCTGCGGGCCACCGCCGACGTGCTGCGCGCCCGCGCCGACGTCGAGCTGGTCCTGCTCTTCGGCCCCGAGCACGGGATCCGGGGGGACGCCGAGGACGGCGTCGACGGCGGTCAGTCTCTAC
>CAZEHQ010000023.1:0-32042 GCA_964512165.1 uncultured Gemmatimonadaceae bacterium
CCGGGATGTCATCGACTACGAGAACGAGGCGGTCTACCTGTACGAGTTCGTGGACGACAACGACGACCAGGACCGCTTCCCCGACTGGCGCCGCCGGTACACGGGGGGAGGAACGGGGCAGCTCGACCGCCGGCTGCGGGTAGCCGACGCGGCCGTCTTCCCCGGCTACGACGAGAACAACGATCTGGAGCCCGACTTCAACCAGAATGACAACCTCCAGCCGGACTACGTAGAGCCCCTCATCCGTTACAACGTCGATCCCCTGGAGTTCCTGTATGGAACGGACATGAACAACAACACGGTCATCGACCGCTTCGAGAACGACCGCGAGCCGGACTATCCCTACAAGCGTGACCATCGGGGCTACAACGTGTACGCCGGTGTCGAACTCATGCCGGGGACGCGGCTCATGCTGGGCCGGACGCACCACTGGCTCCTGAGCAGCAACCCCCACAGTCGCGCCTGGTACGCCATGCTCGTTTCGGCCCTGGAGCTGCCCCGGTACCACCTGAAACTCAATCTCTTCGAGTCTCTACGCAGCGTTCGTGACGACATACCCGACGACGTGATCCTGTGGACCCAGCGGGATTTCTCGAGGGGAGGCATGGAGGATTTCCCGGATCCCATGGTGGCCCGGGACGCCCTGGTCAACACCGCCTTCGCCTCCGCCGACCTGGCAAGGTTCGCTCCCCTGAGCCTCAGCGCCAAGGTCAAACACGAGATCTACCATCGGCGGGCCGGCAACGGCGCCGAGAACCGCGACCTCTCGCTCTTCGCGCTGACGACCAAGGCAGACTATCGGTATCCCGTGGGTGAGGGTTTCACGCTGTGGCCGAAGTGGAAGCAGCTCTACCTTCGCCGGACGCCCTTCGAGGACAGTGCCCTGGAGGAGAACTGGCTCTCCGAAATCCTGTTCCTCACCACCAGGCAACGCCTCATGGACTCCCTGTGGCTGGAGTCCGGGGTGGAGTACGAGGTGTTCCGCAATCTCCTGAGGCGGTCCGATCCGGTCCCTCCAGGATACGAAGAGGACTTCGAGCAAGTGGTGCTGGCCACGCAGCTCACCAACCAGTCCCATTACCTCGGCTACCTGCTGGTGGCCAACCTCGGCGGGCGCTGGGAGCAGCGGAGCCTCAACGAGGGATCCCGCACGAACACCGTCCTCTTCCTCGAGGTCTACGCCGGCTTGCGCTGATCTCCCCCTCCCGAGGACTCGATGACGCCCACACGCCTCGAGGCGCCGTCCTCCGGTGGGACGCCGTGTGTCACCGCCAGGGCCGTCCTCACCGGCGCCCTCCTGACGCTCTGCCTCGCCATCTTCGCCCCGTACGGCAACATGGCCATCCGCGGTTCCTATCTGTCGGGAGACTTCAGCACCCCCGGCGCCATCTTCCTGTTCTTCATCTTCGTGGGGCTGGCGAACTCGGCCCTCGGTCTCATCGGCCGGCCTCTGGCCTTGCGCGGCGGCGAGCTGCTCGTCGTCTACTGCATGCTCCTCGTCGGCTCTGCCATACCCACCTTCGGCCTGTGCGAGTACCTGCTGCCGATCATCGCCGGGGTCCGCTACTACGCCACGCCGGAGAACAACTGGCAGAACCTCTTCCTTCACTTTCTGCCCGACTGGATCGCGCCTCACGATGACAAGGCCATCCAGTGGTTCTTCGAGGGAGCTCCCGGGGAGGCCAGCATCCCCTGGGAAGCCTGGCAGGTGCCGCTGGCCAGCTGGGGCCTCATGGTGGCTGCCCTGTGCCTGCTTTCCATCTCCTCGGCGGTGATCCTCCGCCGACAGTGGGTCGAGCGCGAGCGCCTGGCCTACCCCATCCTCCAGGTCCCCCTGGAGATGGTGCGGCAGGGAGATCCGTCGTCACGGGTCCGTCCGTTCTACAAGAGCCTGCCCATGTGGGCGGGGTTCTGCCTGCCCGTCATTCTCAGCAGCCTCGTCGCCCTCCATGCCTACCACGACTTCATCCCCGCCCCTCGAACGGCGGCCGATCTGCCCTTGTTCCGCGACACTCTGAACCTGCGCCTGTGGCTCAGCTTTCCGATCATCGGTTTCTCCTACCTCATCAACACCGAGGTGGCCTTCAGTCTCTGGTTCTTCAACCTGCTGGCGTTCTGCATCAAGGGAACCTTCCGCGTCCTCGGCGTCGGGGGTACGGAGCACCTGGGCATCTACGGCGTCGCCAACGAGCCCATCCTCGCCCATCAGGGGATGGGGGCCATGGCCGTCCTTGTCCTCGCCGGGCTGTGGCTCTCCCGCAGGCACCTGAGGGATGTCGCGGCCAGCGCCCTCGGATCCCGTGCATCCGTCGACGACTCGCGCGAGATCATGTCCTACCGGGCGGCCGTCCTGGCCTGGCTCCTCGGCTTCGGCGCCGCCACCCTGTGGCTGTGGTGGGCCGGCCTGCCCCTGTGGGCGGCGGCGGCCACGCTGGCGGTAGCTCTTCTGCTCTTCGTCGGCTTGACGCGCATCGTGGCCGAGACCGGAGTGGCCTCCATCGTGGGGCCCATGATCGCTTCCTCGGCCATCGTCTCGGCCGTCGGCACCTCGGCCCTTGGAGGCGCCGGCCTCGTCAGCCTGGCCTCCACCTACGCCTGGGGCGCCGATCACCGGATCTTCCTGATGGGCTGCTGCGCCCACGGCCTCAAACTCTCGGACCATATGGCCGGCAACCTTCGACTTCTCCTCTGGGCGATCCTCCTGGCCATCGTCCTCAGCCTGGTTGCCTCCGTATGGACGGTCCTTCACCTGGCCTACGAGTACGGCGGGGTCAATCTCAGTACCTGGTTCTTCAACGGAGGCGCCCGCGCCCCTTTCGAGTACATCGCGGTGAAGCTGAACGCGCCGACGGGTCCGGACTCGGCGGGATGGCTCCACAAACTCGTCGGTGCCGCGGCGATGGGGCTGCTCATGCTGGCGCGCTATGGGTGGCAATGGTGGCCGCTCCATCCCATCGGCTACCCGATCAGCGCCGTGTGGACCATGGAACTGCTGTGGTGCAACATCTTTCTCGCCTGGCTGATCAAGTCCGTCGGGCTGCACTTCGGAGGCGTGCGCTTCTACCGCGCGACTCGCCCCTTCTTCCTCGGCCTCATCATGGGCCAGTACACCATCGCCGGCTTCTGGCTTCTGGTCGACTACTTCACGGGCATGACGGACAACGTCGTGTTCTGGATATGACCGTCGAGACCACGGCAGGGCGCCATCTGCGGACTCCACGCGGCCCGCGGTCGACGTGGAGACGACCCGCGCTGGCAAGGGTCTAGTCAACTTGGTCGTCCTCGAGACACGGAATCCGGATCCCCAGGTCCTGCCGAGCCTGGGCCTTTGGCAGTGCGGCAACGAGGTGGGGACCCGGATGCACTACGTGTCGGCCACCTTCCCCGGCGTTCCCGAGTTCACCTGCGACTTCTGGTGCTACGAGAGCGGCCTGGAGTTCCTCGGCGCCACGGCCCTGGATGGCGGCCGGCTGGAGTTGCGCCACCGTGAGTCCCGGCGCCCGCAGGTCCACCTCGTGACCACCGTGGCCCCCGAACCCGGCGTCGTCGAGTTCCGTGCCCGTGCGCGACTGGCTCCCGGCGCCGAGGCCTCCTTGCCCGCCGACCTGCCGGTTCCGAACCTCTGTTGGCAGCTCAAGCGGGCGCCCGGCTTCGCCAGCAAGCCAGACCTCTATCCCGAGTTCGTCGGGCGCTGCTTCATGTTCACGGAGACGGGACTGACCTTCCTCAACGCCACCCGGCGCCGGCCTGCCAGCGGCGTTCCGCCGGAGGATCCGCGCAGCAACCCCCCATGGGTTCAGGCGTACCTGCCATCCTGGGCCGAGGGCAGCGGGGACCGGTTCACCCATCCCGTCATCGGTGCCGTTTCCCGCGACCGCCGCTACCTGGCGGCGATCGCCTGCGAGCGGCCGGAGTTCTTCAGCCAGTACTGGCACGACTGCATGCACAACAATCCGGCCTGGTTGCCGGTCGAGGCGGGGCCCGCCGAGCAGTCCTGGCGCGTGCGGATCTACGCCATGGAGAACGATCCCGAGCAGCTGCTGCGCCGGGTGGTCCAGGATTTCCCCTCCCTCTGTGAGCCTCGAGAGGAGTCCGGCGGCCCCCGACATCCCGCACGACCTCCCGAGCAGACCGTGCGGCTCCCAGGGGGAGCGACGATGGATCTGGTGTGGGTCGACTCCGGCGCCTTCGCCATGGGATCGCCGGAGACCGAGGCCGGACGCAATCCCGATGAGGGGCCCCGGCGGCAGGTGACCATCACCAGCGGATTCTACCTGGGCAAGTACCCCATCACCCAGGGGCAATGGCATTCCGTCATGGGGACCCGGCCCTGGGCGGGAGGGCCTTGCGTCGGATCCGATCCGGAGACACCCGCGGTCTGCGTTTCGTGGGACGAGGTGAACGCCTTCGTCCGCCGGTTGAACGAGGAGATGGGCGGAAGCCCCTTTCGTCTGCCGACGGAAGCGGAGTGGGAGTACGCCTGCCGGGCAGGCACGGCGTCACGCTGGTCCTTTCCCGCGGATGAGGGTTCAGCCGAGGACCGGGCGTGGGACTTCTGGAGCGCCGAGCCACGCCTGGGAGAGTATGGCTGGTACTTCTGGAACACATGGAACGAAGGGATGCATCAGGCCCAACCCGTGGGGAAGAAGCTCCCGAACCCCTGGGGTCTGCACGACATGCACGGAAACGTGTGGGAGTGGTGCCAGGACTGGTTCGGAGCGTATGCGGAGGGAGATGACGCGGACCCCACCGGACCGGCGTCCGGTTCGTCTCGCGTCCTTCGGGGGGGCGACTTCAGCAGGGGGGCTCCGGACGCGCGGTCTGCGGCCCGCGCCGCCCATCTGCCCGCAGCACGGAGCAGTCTCATCGGGGCCCGGATCCTCAGGCGGAGATAGGCGGGCGGACGGCACCTCACCGGCTTCCCCTGGAGGACAAGCATGATGCGGCGCTGGCGAGTCTGGGTACCGTCGGGCGGCCTGCTCGCCAGTTGCCTGTCGTGCACCCCCGGGGAAGAGGCCGGAGGGCACGAGTGGAAGGTCCTGCTGGAGCAGGCCAACGCCCACACCCGCAGGGAGGCGTACCCCGAAGCGATCTCCGCCTACCGCAAGGTCATCGAACTGAGACCCGATCATGCACCGGCCCATCACAACCTCGGCGCCGTCCTGATCCGTCAGTACCGGTACGACGAGGCCGCCATGGCCATGGACCGGGCCGTGGAACTCGATCCGGAGTACAAGCTGGCCAACAACGCCCGCGGCCTCCTGCACGTCCGGCAGGGAGACTTCGACCGGGCAGCCGCAGCGTACCGCCGGGCCCTGCAGGCCGACTCGACCTATGCCGAGGCCTGGCACAACCTGGGAGAGCTCCATCTGGAGAGGGACGAGCTGCCCGCCGCCGAGCAGGCCCTCCGCCGGGCCCTGGACTACGACGCCGCGTCTGCCGGCACCTACGCTGCACTGGGCTCTCTCCACATCCGGCGCCAGCAGTACGGACAGGCCGTCGAGATGCTCCGCCAGGCCGTGCGGCTGGACCCACTCGACACCCAGGCCCACTACCATCTCGGCCGCAGCTACCTGAGGCTCGGAGAGAAGGAGAAGGCCCGCCAGGCCCTGGAATCCTTCGAGCGGCTGGACGCCCAGGACCGGAAGATCTACGAGATGAGATACAACCTCGTGCGGCGCCCCGACGACGCCCGGCTGCACTACAACCTCGGCGTCCTGTACGCTCAGAGGGGGCAGTACGGGACGGCCAGGGCCCGCTACGAGCAGGCCATCGCCCACGACCCGGCCTTCGCCCTTCCCTACCTCAACCTCGGCAACATCCACCTGAGAGAGCGCCGGCTCGCCGAGGCCGTCACGATGTTCGAGCGCGCCCTGGCGGCGGACTCCAGCTATGCCCTGGCTTACAACGGACTGGGGAACGCCTACCTGCGGCGCGGCGAGTACGACCGGGCCGCGGGGGCCTACGAACATGCCTTCCGGCTCGACTCGACGAACACGGAGATTCGCACGAACCTGCATATCGCCCAACGTCTGACAGTCGAATGATCGTCATTGTGCTCTCTGCGGCTCTCGTCGCAGCCGGTCCGGCCGCTGCGGCCGTCTTCGTCGAGACCACCCTCCTGGCGGGCATCGACTTCACCTACGTCAACGGCGCCAGCGACGCGAGGTACCTGCCGGAGGCCATGGGGTCCGGGGCCGCCTTCTTCGACAGCGACGGCGACGGCTTCCTCGATCTGTACATCGTCAACGGGACACACCTCGGCCGACCCCGGGGTCCCGACTCCCCCGCTAATGCCCTCTACCGGAACCGGCGGGACGGCACCTTCCACGACGTAACGCAGCCGGCCGGCGTGGGCGATCGGCAGTATGGCATGGGCGCGGCCACGGGGGACTACGACAACGATGGCGACCAGGATCTCTACGTGACGAACTTCGGCCCCGACGTGCTCTACCGGAACGGGGGGGAGGGCACCTTCCTGGACGTGACCCGGCAGTCCGGGGTCGACAGCCCCGGCTGGGGCAGCAGCGCCGCCTTTGCGGACTACGACATGGACGGCGACCTCGACCTCTACGTGGCCAACTACGCGGACTTCGATGTGAGCCGCAACCAGGAGTGCCGCCAGGGCACGGTGCGGGCCTATTGCGGTCCCCTCACCTACCCGGGTCAGTCGGGCGTGCTCTACCGCAACGAAGGCGGCGGTTCCTTTCGCGACGCCACTCGGGAGGCCCGGCTCTACTCCACGGAGGGGCGCCAACTCGGGGCCGTCTTCGCCGACTACGACAACGACGGGGACCCGGATCTGTTCGTCGCCAACGACATGACGCCGAACTTCCTCTTCCGCAACGCGGGGGACGGCACCTTCACCGATGTGGGCTTCCTGAGCGGCGTCGCCTACAACGGCGACGGCGAGGCCGAGTCGGCCATGGGCACCGACTGGGGCGACTACGACAACGACGGCCACCTCGACCTCGTCCTGGCGACCTTCCAGTGGATGCCGAACACGCTCTACCACAGCGACGGCGACGGGTTCTTCTCCGACGCCACCGCCCGGGCCCGGATCAGGGCCCCGAGCATCCCCTTCCTCGGCATGTCCGCGACCTTCCTCGACTATGACAGCGACGGCTTCCTGGACATCTTCGTCGCCAACGGTCACCTCGACGAGAACGTGGAGAAGTACGACAGCGCCGCGTGCTATGCCCAGAAGAACCAGCTGTTCCGGAACCTGGCGGATGGCGCCTTCGCCGAGGTGACGGCCCTGGCAGGGCCGGGGCTGCAGGTCGACCGGGTCAGCCACGGCGCGGCCTTCGGCGACTACGACAACGACGGCGACGTCGACATCTTCGTCTCCGACTCGGCGGCGCCCCATTGCACCCTTCTGCGCAACGACGGCGGCAACGCCAACCACTATCTCCAGCTCGACCTCGTGGGGACGCGCAGCAACCGGGACGCCCTGGGAGCCCGGGTCCGCGTCGTCGCCGGAGACCTGGTGCAGGTCAAGGAGGTCCGGAGCGGATATGGCTACCTGAGCGCCAGCGACCGCCGTCTCCACTTCGGGCTCGGATCCCGCGGTTCCGTGGAGCGGATCGAGATCCGTTGGCCCCGGGGAGGGCTGCTCGTGGTGGAGGATGTGTCCGCCGACCAGCTACTCTTGATCGAGGAAGAGTGATGGCCCTTTCCGAAATCCGGATGCGAATCGAGGAGCCGATCGCAGTCGCACGCCGCAGCTACCCGGTGACCCACGGCTGCCCCTTTCCCCGGGGAGGGCTGTTCGACCCCGGCGCGGTCCGGTTGACGCCTGCAGGCGGTGAGGAGCTCCCCCTTCAGGCCCGTGCCCTGGCCCACTGGCCCGACGGATCCGTCAAGTGGCTGCTGCTGGACTCGCAGGTGGACCTGCGGCCCAAGCAGGTCCTGGACCTGCGGCTCGAGTATGGGGAGGGACTGGCGCGGGCCGAGGTGCCCTCCCGTCTGTCCGCGTCCTGGGAGGACGGGATCCTCCACATCGAGACGGGCGGACTTTCGGTTCGCCTGAACGCCGCGGGGCCAACCCTCTTCGCCGGGGCAGGAAAGGCACGGATGCAGGATGGCCGCCCCCAGCAGGTGCTGAAGGACGCCCAGGGCACTCGCTACATCGGGCACCTGGAGCGTCTCGAGGTGGAGGAGCAGAACGCCCTGCGCCTGGTCGTCAAGGGGGAGGGCGCCTATCTCTCGACGGCGGGAGCACGGGCCCTGAGCTGGGTGGCCCGGCTCTGCTTCTACGCCGGGCAGCCCTTCGTCAGGCTGTACCACACCTTCGTGCACGACCAGCCCGAGCCGGTGCTGTTCCAGATGCAGGAACTGAAGCTCAGCCTGCCCCTCTCCCTCGAGGGCCCACCTCATGTCATGCTGGGAGCTCCGAAGTGGAACATCGCGAAGGGAGAGGACCCGGGTCGGCTGACGGGTGAAGTCGGCATCTGGGAGACCGGGGACAACCAGTACTCGGTGTTCGGACTGCCCGCTGGCCGAGTCGACCGCAGAACCGGGAGCCACGGTTGGATCTACGCCGGGGACGACGCGGCAGGGATGCAGGTGAAGCTCCGCCATCCCTCGCAGAACTACCCGAAGCGGTACTGGACGGACGGCTCCCGGATCGAGGTGCACCTCTACCCGGACCCGAGCCGCTGGACGCCGCCCGTGGAGAAGGGGCGCAGCTACTCCGAGCTGAGTGTGACCACCGATGGCGAGTACGATGGGCCCCTGCAGATCCCCCAGGGAATGGCCAGGACCCATGAGCTCTACATCTACGCCGGTCCTCCCCACCGCGACCTGGTGGAGGCCGCGAGCTGGGCCGCGGCCTGGGAGTTTCCGCTGCTCCTGGAGATCGACTCCGCCGCCTATGCGGAGAGCGGGGCCCTCGGGGCCTTCCCCCGCCACTATCCCGAGTACTGGTTGCTCGAGGACAGGCTCCGGGCGGGGCTCGAGGCCGGAACGTCGGGATCGCCTCTCACCGGCATGATGGATTACGGAGACACGGGGAGCCGCACCGTCGAGGGCGGCAGGCAGAGAACCCTGACCACGGACAACGTCTCCTACGACCACACCCGGGCCGTCCTGCGGCAGTACATGCGACGCGGCGAGCAGGGCCTGCACTGGCGGGCGGAGGCGATGGCCATGCACCTGATGGACGTGGACACGGTCCACTACTCCACGGTCACACCCGAGCGCGTCGGCGGACCGCGCCAGCAGTGGTCCCAGTTCCACCACTACACCGACACGGATCGCCAGGCCCTGGCCACGCCGCGGACCTCGCATACCTGGATCGGGGGGCTCCTCGACTTCTACCTGCTCACCGGCTACCGCCGCGCCCTGGAGGTGGTCGAGCTCACCGGGGGCTACTGCTCCCGCACGCGTGCGAGAGTCGGCTGGGATGACGTGCCCGCCGGGCTCCGCCAGGACTGGGAGGACCCCCGGCTGTCCACGGAACGGGAGGGATTCCCCGACTGGTACTCGCCGCGCCGGGCCGGCTGGGCCCTCACCGGGATGGCGGACCTCTACGAGGTCAGGCCGGACCCGGCCCTGGCCGAGGAGATGCGTTCCATGGTGCGGGCCCTGGAGCGCTGGCAGGACGAGGAGGGCCGCTGGCGCTCCCTCTTCGGTGCCTTCGTCCGGGGTACGCAGGTCTTCATGACCGCCGCGGTCCTGACCGGCCTGATGCGGACCTTCGAACTCATCGGCGACGAGAAGGCCAGGGAGGTCTGCCTCAAGGGCTGCCACTTCCTGGCGGCGACGGCGGTGAACAGGGACGGCCTCATGTACTACAAGGAGGCGCCCATCAACAACAGTCCAGCTGCGGCCAACATCCTGAACCTCCGGCCCATGGCGTTCGCCTATGCCCAGACCGGCGATCCCGTCATCCTCCAGTGCATGTGGCGGCAGTTCCGCTGGCAGATGGAGAACGGCGGTCCCAAGGGCCATGAGGTCAAGGACGCTCTCTGGGCCCTGCCCACCTTCCAGACGGCCGGCCTCCTCGAGGGCTGGCGCAACGAGGAGATCCCCGGCCATGGTCGCGATCACCCGGCTTGAGACGCTGCCCCTCGGCGGCTACACCTTCGTCCGAGTCCATACCGACGCCGGCGTGACCGGCCTGGGCGAGATGCATCCGGCCAGCAACTCCAGCGGCACGCGGTTCACGCCCGCGGCGTCGGTGGAGTTCCTCGCCGAGTACCTGATCGGCCAGGATCCCACATCGATCGAGCGTCACTGGCAGCACATGTTCCGGCGCAGCCTGTTCCGCGGCGGGTCGGACTCGATGGCAGCCATCTCCGCCGTCGACATGGCCCTCTGGGACATCAAGGGCAAGCTCGCCTGCGAGCCGGTCCACAAGCTCCTGGGCGGACCCACCCGCGACAGGGTGCGCCTGTTCTCCACGCCCTCCGGCGGGTCCCCCGAGGAGGTCGCCGACAGCGCCCGGCGCCAGGTGGAGGAGGGGTTCACCGCCGTCCGCCTGGTGCCCCTGGGGGACCGCCGGGCCTTCGGGGCCATGGGTTTCCGCAGCATCGTCCGCACCGCCGAACGCTACGTCGCCGCCGTGCGTGACGCCGTGGGTGAAGAGGTGGACGTGGCCATCGACGTGATCTGTCTGCTCTCGCCGGCGGAGGCGATCGCCGTCGGCCGGGCCCTGGAACCCTACGGGCTCCACTTCTTCGAGGACCCGATCGAGCCCGACAACGTCGGCGCCATGGCTCACGTGGCCGCGAACCTGCCCATGCCGGTGGCCACCGGCGAGCGCCTGTGCACGATCCACCAGTTCCGGGATCTCCTGAAGGAGCGCGGCGCCGAGTTCGTGCGGCCCGACCTGGGACTGGCGGGCGGCATCACGAACTGCCGGAAGATCGCGGCCCTGGCCGAGGCCGAATACGTCGGCGTCGTGCCCCACTGTCCCCTGAGCTGGGTGGTCACGGCCGCGTCCACCCACTTGTGCGCGGCGATCCACAACGCCCCGATCATGGAGTTCCAGTACCAGGGGGACGACTGGGGGCCCCCCGTGGACGAGCTGTTCAAGGAGCCCCTGCGCCGCGAAGGCGGCTACCTGGTCGTGCCCGACAGGCCGGGTCTGGGTATCGAGCTGAACGACGACGCGTTCCCGCACTACCCGCCGGCCCATGGCCAGCGCGGCCCCGTGGTCGGCGCCGACGGCGCCTTGCGGGACTACTGACCGATACCGACGTGCTGCTCTTGGCTGCCGACCCGGTCGCGTGAGCACCACGAGGAGGCGCGCCGACAGGGCCGAGATGCGGCCCCATGGGGCAACCGTCTCGCCCTCAGCGGCCCGACCATCCGGGAGTACCTCGCCGTGGCAACCCGCCCCGCCGCTCAGCGGAGCAGGACCATGCGTCTCTGGTGCGATCGCGGGCCGGCGTCCTCCCGCCTCGTCACGCGGTAGAGGTACACCCCGGAAGCGGCCGGCCTTCCCCTGTCATCCGTCGAATCCCAGCTCACCTCGCAGGGTCCACCCGGTTGGGGCCGGTCGATCAGCGTTCGGACCCGCTGTCCAAGCAGGTCGTAGACCGCCACGGTGACGTGTCCCGGCGCCGGCAGCGAGTACCGGATCGTCGTCTCCACGTTGAACGGGTTCGGGTGATTCTGCTGCAGGGCCGCTTCCGTGGGTGTCTCGCCTTGGTCGAGGCGGAGGCCCGTGGCCGCGCCGCCGCTCTCGAAGGCGCCGAGGTCCGGGGCGCCGCCGGCGAAGGGGAAGCCCACGTCGACGCCGGCGTCGATGGCGCCGCTCCCCGGGGCCAGGCGCATGAAGTCGATCACGGGCAGACTGCCGTCCGGCTGTCGCGGCGCCGTGAGCAGGCTCTCGTCGAGGCTGACGAAATCGGCGTCGCTGAGGGAGACGGCCAGATCGAAGCTGTTGTGCATCACCGTGGACCGGGCCCGGTCCAGGTTCGCCGTCTCCGCCTGGCGGGCCCGGTAGCCCAGGTTGTTCACCAGTACGTGGTCGTAGCCGTCCACGGTGCCGGTGATGGAGCGGCCGCGGCGGTTGACCATGTCGAAGTTCACCAGGTTGGCGAAGGCGGAGTTGCTGTACCAGTCGTTTCCCGTCAGGTGCCAGTTGGAGTCGAAGCCGACGGCCTTGTTGTTCACGGCGAGGCTGAAGCGCACCGTGTGCCGGGGGATGGGCGTCGGCAGGCGGCTGTCCTCGTCGTTCACGTAGCCCCCCGACTTGAAGCCGTTGCCGTCCCCGAGGCTGCGGAAGGAGGTGCTGTAGCCGTTGTAGAAGGCCCAGCAGTTGTCGATGACGACCGACTCGTGCGAGCGGATGAGGTCGAAGCCGTCGTCGCTGTTGAACCAGGCGCGGCAGCCCCGGAACACGTTCCCCGTGCCGCCCCTCGCGGGGTGGCAGCCGAAGCCGTCGACGTTGACCCCGAGCCCTTCCTGGGAGACGGTGTCGTGGTTCCGGTAGGCGTCGCAGTTGAGGACCAGGTTGCCGCCCCCCCGCCGGTGCCGGAAGGCGGTGCCCACGTTGTCGCGCATCCGGATCTGCTCGAAGATGTTGTGATTGCCCCAGCTGTAGATGCAGTACGACTCCGTGTGGGTGCGGATCGTTACCTGCACGCCGGTCATCTCCAGGCCCTTGAGGTGGATGTAGTCGCCCTCCACCCAGATGCCCACGACCCGCCGCCCGGGGGGCTTCACCTCGGAGTAGTCGAAGACCGGCTGCTCGCCGGGGTAGGCCCAGTAGTGGATGCGCCGGCCGGGGGCGCCGCTCTTGTCCAGGAAGGTGACACAGGCGAAGAGGTTCCGCTCCACCCGCGCGATCTGGTCCGCCGGGATCCGGTAGGTGCCGCCCCGTACCCACACCGTGTCCCCGGGCGCGGCCAGGGACTGGGCGCGCTGCAGCGTCGCCAGGGGCTCGGCCATCGTCCCGGGGTTCCCGTCCCGGCCGTCCGGCGCCACGTGGACCGCCCCGTGGACGGCGGTGGCGAGAGCGGCCGTCGTCAGGACCGGCAGTATACCGGATCGCCCGAGGGCGGTCCGAGACTTCATGGTTGCGCCCCGGGGGCCGGGATCTCGATGTCGGGCGCCGGCGGCGGGCTCATGCCCTCCCCGAGGTAGAACCCCGGGTGGGGCGGCTTGTTGTAGACCACGTTCTGCCAGGCGATGGCCAGGCGGTACGTGGGATCGTGCATCAGGGTGCGCAGCCGGTGCCGGGTGGGGATCGTCGTCGTGTAGAGCCGCAGCGAGGCGCCGTCGGGCCCGGTGAGGAGCCTCTCCTCCCGCCAGTCGCCGATCAGGTCGGCCACCAGGTTGGGGCCGCGGCGAGCGCCCCGGGCGCCCTCGGCGTCGTGAACGGGGATGACCTCTCCCGCCTCCCAGTCCCACTTGACCACCGCCGAGCGCCAGATCAGCTCGCGCAGCAGGTCCCCGTCCCACCAGATCGCCCAGCCCGTCGGCCGCGGCGCCGGGCCGACCTCGCGGCCGTCGGCGATCCGCAGGCCTCCGGGACCACCCCAGGCCTCGTAGCCGGGGTAGCGCGGGTCCACGTCGGCCGCCAGCCCCCGGCCCACGTCGATCCCGGGGCTGTGGCTCCACAGGATCTCCCCCGTGCCGGCGTCGCGCATCGCCGCGCCGGGCGTCCGGAAGCGGACCGTCTCGTCCTCGTTCTCCGAGATCGTGAAGGCCTCCAGCCCCGGCCGGTCCGGGTACATGTCGCTCACGTGCAGGGCGTCGCCGTGGCGCAGCCCCGTCGAGTAGAGCCCGGTGCCGTCGTCGTCGACGACCATCGCCTGGTAGACGATCTCGTCGCGGCCGTCGAAGTCGACGTCGGCCACGGCCAGGGAGTGACCGCCCATGCCCGAGAACGGCGAGGCGTCCTCGTAGGGAGGGTAGCTGATGCCGGTGTCGAAGACCCAGCGCCGGGTCAGGTCGCCGCCGCGCCAGTCCCAGGCGACCAGCACCGTGCGGCCGTAGACGCCGCGGGCCATGACCACGCTCGGCCGCACTCCGTCGAGGTAGGCGATGCAGGCCAGGAAGCGGTCGCAGCGGTTGCCGTAGCTGTCGTTGTTGCCGTTGCCCCCGATGCCGCCCCAGCCGTCGATCGGCTCGCGGCCGGGTATGTAGTCCACGGTCTTCAGGGCCGCGCCGGTGAGGCCGTCGAAGATGGTGAAGAACTCGGGGCCGGCGAGCACGCGGCCCAGGCGGCCGTCGCTGTCGTCCTTGTCGCGGTAGTCGGCGGCGGGGTCGCCGATCACCGTGCCGGCGCCGTCCGTGGTGCCGTCCGCCGTCTTGCACGCCACCTCGGCGCGCCCGTCCCCGTCCAGGTCGTAGACCATGAACTGCGTGTAGTGCTCGCCCTCGCGGATGTTGATCCCCAGGTCGATGCGCCACAGGTGGGTGCCGTCCAGCTCGTAGGCGTCCAGGACCGGGGTGCCCGTCAGGCCCTCGTGGGCGTTGTCCCTCGGGCTGGAAACCTGGTGCAGGACGATCTCGTACCGGCCGTCGCCGTCCAGGTCGGCCACGGAGGCGTCCCCCGGCCGGTAGTCGGTCAGGGGCTGGATCGGGATCTCCAGGTAGTCCCGCGGCCACGCCTCGACCCGGCGCGAGGGCGGACCCGCCCGCCCGCCGACAACGGCGCGCACGAAGTAGCTCTCGCCGCCGGTCCGGTCCGCGGTGGAGTCGACGAAGCTGGTCGCCGCCGCGATCGGCGCCTCGTTGAGCCTGACCGCTCCGGCTCCCGTCCCGCGGTAGAGGTCGAAGGTCGTCTCCTCGGGCTCGTCGCCGAGCCAGCGCCAGCTGAGGAAGACCCCGTCCTCGGTGCTCACGGCGACGAGGCCGCGCTCGATCCGCTCCATCTGACGGCCCGCGGAGGCCGGCCCCGCGGCGAGCAGGCAGAGGAGGGCGAGAGACCAGAGGCGGGTGCGATTCATGGTCGCCTCCTTCAGGAAGGAGGGCGCGCTCCCGGCAGCCTCACCGGCCGGCGCCGAACTGGTTGTAGCCCGTCGGCACGGCGTCGGTCCGGGGCGGCTCCAGCCTCGGGTTCCGCTCCCCCGCCGCCGTGCCGCGCAGGCGGATCCAGTGGAAGAAGGGCCACACCGCCAGGTCGGCCTTCACGTCCGGCGAGCTGACCCGCATGGTCATGCCGCAGCGCGGCCGGTCGCTGCCGTTGGCGCCCGAGCCGTGGGCCAGGGCGTCGGTGTGCAGCGACATCTCGCCGGCTTTCAGGTCGATGTCGACGGCTTCGCTCTCCGGGACGTCGGCCGCCAGGGCCTGGCCGAGCACGTCCGAGTCGCGCACCTCGCCGCCGTGGTCGAGCAGGGTCCGGTGCGTTCCGGGGAGGACGCGCATGCAGGCGTTGGCCGCGTCCGTGTCCCACAGGGCGATCCACGCCGTGACGATGTGCTGCCGCGGCGCCAGGGGCCAGTAGGCGGCGTCCTGGTGCCAGGGGACCGTGCGGCCGTCCCCCGGGGCCTTGTGGAAGTACTGGCCGCCCCAGATGAACAGGTCCGGGCCGAGCAGGTCCTCGAGGCAGTCGAGCACCGCCGGCGTCCGGCACAGCTCCCAGTAGCCCCGGTTCACGGCCCACCAGCCGTTCACGTCGTTGTGGGTCAGCCCCCGGGCGGCCAGCTCGCCGGTGACCCGCTGGAAGTGGCGGCGGGCGCGGTCGATGGCGGCCTCGTCCCAGACCCGCAGGTTCTTGACGTAGCCGCGCTCGCGGAACTGCTCGATCTGCTCCGCCGTCAGGAGCTTGCCCATGGCGGCCCCTCCTCACACGTCCAGCAGGTAGCGCGCCGCCGGCGACAGCCTGTCCCACGTGGACTTGCGGATCACTTCGCGCTGCACGGGGGACTGCTCGAAGTCGCGCCGGCCGGTGGCGCAGTGGACGACCCGCCGGGGCGCGCCGCTGCGGTTGACGGTGCTGCTGTGCCACAGGTTGCAGTTGAAGACGAAGACGGAGCCCGCCGGCGCCTGCACGGTGATCTGGTCGGGATGGTCGGCCCAGGGATCGACGTAGTCCTTGGGGGCGCCCGGCAGCTCGTGGGAGCCGGGCACGAGCCGGGTGGGACCGTTCTCCTCGGTGAAGGGGTCGAGGAGCCAGGCCGAGTTGACGAGGCGGAAGGGCTCTCCCGGCACCCGGGCGCCCACGTCGGAATGCAGGTGTTGCCGGCCCGTGCCGGGAAGGGTGGTACGGGTGTTCACCGAGTGCAGGATCAGCTCCGACCGCAGGATGCGGTGCACGGCGGCCAGCAGGCGCGGGTGGGTGTACATGCGCTCGAAGACCTCGCCCTCGCTGACCACGTCCATGAGCATGGTGGCCCCCTCCCGCAGGGGGCGGTCGCTGACCCTGGCGCCGTAGCGCTCGGTCGTCACCTCCTCGAGCCGGGTCCGCGCCGCCTCGAGCCAGTCGTCGTCCATCACGCTCTCCAGCAGGAGGCAGCTGTGCTCGTCGAGGCGGGCCTTCTCCGGCCCGGTGAGGGTGTCGTCGTCGACCCCCAGCCCGACCAGGGCGGTCTGCGTGTCCCCCACGGCGGCGGTCTGTGTCACGGATGTCCTGCTGACGGATCGAAGCGGTTCGGGGCCCTCGGCGGCGCGATGGTCGGGGGACCAAGATTGTCATACAATCCGCCGTAGGTCAAGAGACCGGTGCATGCGTGGCCGGGCCTCGCCGCCGGTGCGTAGGTTCTGCCCGAAGGCCAAGCACGGGGAGATCGATGGAAATCAGACGGATCGGACGGGCCATGGCCGTCGCCCTCGCCGCCTGCGCGCCGCCGGAGAGCGAGGCGCCCGAAGGGGCGCCGGAGACCGTCCTGCGCCTGCCCGGCGGCCTGGGCGGCACCCACATGGACTGGATGAAGACGGTCTACAACAACGTCGCCCAGTCCACGGTCGTGCAGGTGCCGCTCACCGCGTACGACAAGAACAGCCGCCTCCACGGGCTGGCGGCCGAGAGCTGGAGCGTCTCCGGCGACGGCCTCACCTGGACCTTCGTCCTGCGCGACAGCCTGGTCTGGTCCGACGGAGCGCCGCTGACCTCCCGCGACTTCGCCTTCGCCCTCGAGCGCGCCGTCAGCCAGGGCTACGACTTCTCCTGGTACTGGACTCGGGCGGCGGGGGTGAAGAACTGGGACGCCGTCGAGAGCGGCCGGCTGCCCCTGTCCGAACTGGGCGTCGCCGCGCCGGACGACCGCACCCTGCAGCTGACCTCGAGCGAGCCCAAGGCCTACATCCCGGGGGTGTGCGCCTTCTGGTTCCCGGTGCCGCGCCACGTCAACGAGCGCCACGGCGACGAGTGGGCCGCCGGCGACGAGCACTACGTGTCGAGCGGCCCCTTCGAGCTGGTCGAGTGGCGCCGGGGCGACGAGATCCGCCTGCGCCGCAACCCGGCCTACCGCGGTCCCTGGCGGGCCCAGGTCGACGAGATCGTCGTCTACCCGCAGCTGGCCGACCCGGCCGTCGGCTTCCCCGCCTACCTGGCGGGGGACCTGGACGTGACCGATGTCAACGTCGGCCAGCTGGCCTACGCGCGCACCCGCCTGGCCGACCAACTGAAGACGGGCACCCACTTCGGGATCTACTACCTGGCCTTCGACTACGACCGCCCCCCCTTCGACGACCGGCGCGTGCGCCGGGCCCTGATGTACGCCGTCGACCGGGACGAGGTGACGTCGACGGTGCTGAAGGACGTGGCCGTGCCGGCCCGCACCCTGCTGGCGCCCGGATTCCCCGGCCACGACACGGCCATGGCCGCGCGCACCCGCTTCGACCCCGAGCGGGCCCGGGCCGAGCTGGCCGCCGCCGGCTTCCCGGGCGGCGCCGGCTTCCCCGAGGTCTCCCTGTGGTGGCGCGTCGAGGCCGGCTTCCACGCCGCCATCGTCGGACCCCTGGCCCAGTACCTGCAGGCCCAGTACCAGGAGGTCCTCGGCATCGACATCGGCATCGAGGGCAAGGAGCTGAAGACCTGGATGGACGGCCTCCGGGACCTGGAGAACGGCTTCTTCCTGGCCCCCTACATGCGCGACTACCTCGACCCGTCGAACTTCTACAGCATCTTCGTCGCCGGGGGGCGCCACAACTGGCGCCACGAGGACTACACGCGGCTCGTGGAGCGGGCGAACCGCACCGTCGACTGGGAGCGCCGCCTCGAGCTCTACCGCCGGGCCCAGACGATCCTCGTCGACGAGGCCGCCTTCCCCTGTCTCGTGCACCCGCAGACCAACTCGCTGATCAAGCCCCGCGTCGGCGGCGAGGGGACGACGCCGAACGAGTTCGGTCGCCACGTCAGCACCGACGGCACCTACACCTACACCCACATGCGCCTCGCCGCGGCTCGCTGAACCGGGCGCGGTGATGGCCCTCCTCGAGGTGGACAACCTGCGCGTCGACTTCGCCGGCCGGGAAGGCGTCGTGCAGGCCGTGCGCGGCGCCTCGCTCGACGTGGAAGCCGGCGAGAGCGTCGGCGTCGTCGGCGAGTCCGGATCCGGCAAGAGCGTCACGGCCCTGGCCGTGATGCAGCTGATCAAGCAGCCCCCGGGACGGGTGCGGGCCGACCGCCTGCACCTGGACGGCCGCGACCTGCAGGCGATGGCGGAGCGCGACAGGCGGGCCGTCCGCGGCGGCGAGATCGGCATGGTCTTCCAGGAGCCGATGACGTCCCTGGACCCGGTGTTCACCATCGGATACCAACTGCAGGAGGCGATCACCCTGCACCAGGGGGTGAGCAAGGGGGAGGCCCTCGAGATCGCCGCCGACATGCTCGACCAGGTCGAGATCCCGGAGCCGCGGCAGGTCCTGGCCGACTACCCGGACCGCCTGTCGGGCGGCATGCGCCAGCGGGTGATGATCGCCATGGCCCTGGGCTGCCGGCCGCGCATCCTGATCGCCGACGAGCCGACGACCGCCCTCGACGTGACGGTGCAGGCCCAGGTCCTGCAGCTGATCAAGGACCTGCAGGAGCGCTTGGGAATGGCCCTGATCATGATCACCCACGACCTGGGGGTGATCGCCGAGACGGCCGACCGCGTCTTCGTCTTCTACGGCGGCATGGTGATGGAGCACGGTCCGGCGGTCGACCTCTTCGCGCGGCCGGCCCATCCCTACACCCGGGCCCTGCTGCAGAGCCTGCCCGACATCAGCGCTCCGCGGGGCCGGAAGCTGTCCGTCATCGAGGGCGCCTCGCCGTCGCCGCTCGACCCGCCGTCCGGGTGCCCCTTCCACCCGCGGTGTCCCGTCGCCGACGACCTGTGCCGCCGCTCCCTGCCGCCGCGGACCGACCTGGGGGACGGCCACTTCGCCCACTGCTGGCGCCTGGAGGAGGAGGGATGACGGTTCCCGTCGTCGAGGTCCGCCGGCTGTCGAAGCACTTCGCCCGCACCGGCGGCCCCCCGTGGAAGCGGCGGCGGCGGGTGGTCCGGGCCGTGGACGACGTCTCCTTCCGGCTGCACGCGGACCGCGTCGGGCTCGTGGGCGAGTCCGGCTGCGGCAAGTCGACGGTGGCCAACCTGATGGTCAAGCTGATGGCGCCGACCCATGGGGCCGTCCGCTTCCACGGCGCGGACGTGCACCGCATGGGCCGCCGGGAGGAGCTCGACTTCCGGCGCCGGGCCCAGATCGTCTTCCAGGACCCCTACGCCTCCCTCGACCCGAGGATGACCCTGTCGCAGATCGTCACCGAGGGCTTCGACATACACGGTCTCCACGCGCCGGCGGAGCGCCTCGACCGCGGCGGCGAGCTGCTGGAGCTCGTGGGCCTCGATGCCTCCCTCGGCCGCCGCTATCCCCACGAGCTCTCCGGGGGCCAGCGGCAGCGGGTGGCCATCGCCCGGGCCCTGAGCCTGGACCCGGAGCTGGTGATCGCCGACGAGCCCACCTCCGCCCTCGACGTCTCCGTGAAGGCCCAGATCGTCAACCTCCTGGAGGAGCTGAAGGAGCGCCGCCGCCTGTCGGTCCTGTTCATCTCCCACGACCTGAGCGTCGTGCGCCACATCAGCGACGAGATCGTCGTCATGTACCTGGGCCGGATCGTCGAGTCCGCGCCCACGGACGACCTTTTCGCCGAGCCGATCCACCCCTACACCCGGGTCCTCCTCGAGGCGATCCCGGTGCCGGACCCCCGCCGCCGCCGGCGCCGGTCCATGAGCCTGGAGGACCACCGCCGGGCCGCCGACGAAGGCCTGGCACCCGACTTCGCCGCCGCTCCGGCGGCCCCGGACCAGGAGAGCGTGCTCGCCGAGGTCCGTCCGGGACACCGGGTGCGCTGCTACCGCCGCTGAGAAGGGCCTGATGCTGCTCTACGTCGTCCGCCGCCTCGCCTCCCTGGTGCTGACGCTCCTCGTCGTCTCCGTCCTCGTCTTCTCCCTGATGCGGGCCATGCCCGGCGGCCCCTTCGACGAGGACAAGATGCCCCTGTCGCCGGCGGCGCGGGCCAAGCTCAAGGAGCAGTACGGCCTCGACGGGCCGCTGCACATGCAGTACCTGCGCTACATGTGGGGCGTCGTGCGCCTCGACTTCGGCATCCCCTACCAGAGCCCGGGGGAGACGGTCACCGACGTGCTCGCCCGCGCCTGGCCGCCGAGCCTCGTCCTCGGCGGCCTCGGGGTGCTCCTCGGTACGCCGATCGGCATCCTCCTCGGCGCGGCGGCGGCCCTGCGCCGCAACTCGTGGGTCGACTACGGCGCCTCGCTGGTGTCGACGCTGGGCATCACGGTCCCGATCTACGTGGTGGCCCTGATGCTGATGCTCGTGTTCTGCGTCTGGCTCGACTGGTTGCCGACCAAGGGCTGGGGCTCGCCCGAGGCCTGGATCCTGCCCGTGACGGCCTACGCGATCGGGTCGATCGCCGCCTTCGCGCGCTTCACCCGCTCCAGCATGCTCGACGTCCTCGAACGGCCTTTCGTCACCGTCCTGCGCGCCAAGGGCCTGCCCGAGCACCAGGTCGTCTTCCGCCACGTGCTGAAGAACGCCGCCATCCCCGTGGCGACGATCTTTTTCCCCACCCTCATCCTCACCGCCACCGGCTCGATCTTCGTCGAGAAGATGTTCCGCGTGCCCGGCCTGGGGTACTACTTCGTCTCCAGCATCGACAAGCGGGACTATCCGATGGAGATGGCCCTGGTCCTGCTGCTCACGCTCCTGGTGGGGATCGCCTACATCCTCACCGACATCGCCTATGCCCTGCTGAACCCGCGGGTCCGGAGCCGCCCCGATGGCGACTGAGCGCCACGGCCCCGCCTACCATGCCCTGCGGAGGTTCCTCGACAACCGCTCCGCCACGGCCGCCGCCGCCGTCCTCGTGCTGCTGCTGCTGACGGCGGTCTTCGCCCCCCTGGCCGCCCGCACCGGCTACAACGACCAGCTCTTCCTCGACCGGGCCTTCGCCTTCCCCTCTTCCGACCACTGGTTCGGCGTCGACCCCCTCGGCCGCGACTTCTACTCGCGCGTCGTCCACGGCGCCCGGGTGTCGATGGGCATCGGCCTGGCGTCGGCCCTGGCGAGCCTCGCCATCGGCCTTCCCCTGGGCGCCGCCGCCGGCTACCTGGGGGGCCGCACGGACTGGGTCGTCATGCGTCTGGTGGAGCTCTTCAGCGTCGTGCCGCCCCTGCTGCTGGCGATCCTCTTCGCGGCCTTCTTCGGGGGCGGGGTCGTCAACGTCGTCCTCATCAGCTCGGGCTTCCTGTGGGTCGGCACCTGCCGCCTCGTGCGCGGCCAGGTGATGGCCTGCAAGAGCCGCGAGTTCATCGCCGCCTCCCGCGTCCTCGGCGCCTCCACCTGGTACATCCTGCGCCGGCACCTGGTGCCCAACAGCGTCTCGCCGGTCATCGTCGGCTTCGTCCTGGCCATCCCCAACGCGATGATGATCGAAGCCTCGCTGAGCTTCCTGGGCGTCGGCATCGACCCGCCGGTCCCGAGCTGGGGGCAGATGATCAACAAGGGCCTGGAGTACATGTTCTTCTACTGGCACCTGGGCCTGTTCCCAACCCTCTTCCTGGGCCTCACCGTGCTGGCCACCACCCTCTTCGGCGACGGCCTGCGCGACGCCGTGGACCCAACCCTCAAGGACTCGTGAGACCTTCCCCCGGCGGCCTTGACCGGCCCCGCGCGGCTGCAGAGCCGCCGACCACCCGGCCGGGCTTCCCCTGGTGGCGCTACGCCTCCGCCGGCCTGCTCTTCGTCCTCCTCTGGGTCGGCCTGTACGCCGAATCCCCCCGTTTCAACGGCTCCGACGCCTACTACCACGTCAAGGTGACGCAGCTGCTCGGCCGCGAGCCCCTGGCGCCGAGCTTCCGCTGGACGCCGCTCAGCATCTGGGCGGACGGGTTCGCCGACAAGGAGCTGCTCTTCCACCTGTACCTCTACCCTTTCGTGCGTGCCGGTGAGTGGATGGGCAGCCTGTTCACGACCGTCGAGCTCGGCATGGCCCTGCTGCAGGCGGCGGCGCTGGTGGCCGTCCTCCGCCTCCTCGACCGGTCCCGGGTGCCGGGGGCCTTCTGGTGGACGCTGCTGCTCTTCGGCTCGACCCAGCAGTTCCTGTGGCGCATGTCCCTCGTGCGGCCCCAGGTGATGGCCGTCCACCTGCTGCTCATCGGTCTGCTCCTCTCGCTGGGAGGCCGCAGCCGCTGGCTGATCGCGGTCGCCCTGGCCATGCCCTGGGCCCACACCGGCTTCCATGCCCTGCCGATCGCCCTTCTCGTGGCCTACGTTGGCCGCCGGTTGCTGGGGCGCACGGACGGGCTGTCCCTGCGGCCGCTGGCGCTGACGACGGCCGCCGTCGCCGCCGGGTTCTGCGCCCACCCCCACTTCCCCGACCTGGCGCACCTGTGGTTCGTGCAGAACGTGGAGCTGCCCGCCGTGTACGAGATGGCCGCTTCCCGGGGGCTGGCCCTGGCCCACTACATCCCGAACGAGTTCGAGGCCTGGTCGACGCGCGAGGTCCTGAGCAGCGCCTTCCTCCCCGTGGCGCTCCTGGCGGCCGTTCTCCTCCTCGGCCTCCAGGGCCGGCGGGCCTCGGACGACACGGTCAGCGTCGCCGCCGTCACCGCCGCCTTTGCCGTGATGCTGGCCCTGTCGAACCGATTCCTCGAGTACTTCGCCCCGCTGAGCGTCCTCGTCGCCGCCTTCTACGCCAGGGATGCCCTCGCAGGCCCCTGCCCCGGGGGGCGTCTCGGCGCCTGGCTCGAGGCCCGCCGGCGGCTGGTGCCGATCCTGTTCGCCGTGGCCGTGCTGATCCCGGTCGCCCGCGCCGGCTCGGTCTACGTGCGCTCCGTCCCTTCCCGTCTTCCCGAACATCTCGGCCACGAGGCCGCCGCCGGCTGGCTCGAGGACAACACCCCGAGGAAGGCGCGCGTCTTCCACGCCTCCTTCAGCCAGTTCGCGCAGCTGTTCTTCCACAACCACCACAACACCTACCTCTTCGCCCTCGACCCGGTGTTCTTCTTCGCCCGGGACCCGCAGCTCTGCGAGCTCTGGGCCCGCATCGGCCTCGGCGCCGTCGAGCGGCCGGCCGCCGCCATCCGCGAGCAGCTCGGCTGCCGCTGGGCCTTCGTCGACGGCCGTCGTCACCGGCGGCTGCTGCGGCAGCTGGAGTCTTCGCCCGAAGCGAGACTCGCCTTCCGGCACGAGGGTCCCGAGGGCCAGCAGCACTTCGTTTTCGACCTGCGGCCGGGGACGCCCTAGGCGTCCGCCGCCGCGGTTTCACACACTCCACGAGGAGGAGACGAGATGACCGACGCACTGAGGGAAGCGATGGTGACCGCCGCCGAGCCGCGGGGCGAGCTGCCCGACATGCCGATCGACGCCGCGCAGATCACGGCGGGGAACCCCGTGGCCAGGGGCGCCGTGCTGAACCAGTCGGCCGACAAGAGGCTGTCGAGCGGGCTGTGGACCTGCGAGCCGGGCGAGTTCGACTGGGTCTATACCTGGGACGAGTTCGTCTACATCCTCGAGGGCGAGGTGACGATCACCGAGGAGGGCGGCAGGTCCTGGACCGTCGGCCCGGGGGACATGGCCCACTTCCCCCTCGGCCTGAAGGCCCACTGGGAGGTCCGGCAGAAGGTGCGCAAGTTCTTCGTCCTCAAGACGCCGGAGCCCCTCGAGCTCTGACCCGCGCTCCCGGGGAGGCGCCTCGGCCGGCGGTCCTCAGTCCCTGCGCCGGGGGGGCAGGAGGGCCTTCGGGAACTTGGCCACCATCGAGTAAAGGGGGTCGACGACGTTGCCCAGCCGGGCCCGCGCCGCCGTGGTGCACAGCTGGTAGGCGTCCAGGGCGTCGATCGAGTAGTCGGCCGCCATCCAGCGCACCAGGTCGGCGAAGGCGATCCGCGCGGCGTCCTCCAGGGGCCGCGCGTTCCCGATGGACATGATCTCCTCCTCCGACTCGACCCGCGGCGTCGTCAGCGGCCAGTCCTTCACCACCGTCACGGTGAGGGTGCCGCGGGCCGGGATCTCGAGACCGGCGCCGGTGATCTCGCCGTCGCCCTGCACGGCGTGCACGTCGCCCACGTAGAGCAGGCCGCCGGGCACCTCCACCGGCAGGTAGACGGTGTTGCCCACGCCGGTGTCGGCCACGTCCATGTTGCCGCCGTGGGGCCCGGCCGCCTCGGCCCGCACCGCCGCCAGGGCGGGGGAGGTGCCGATGGTGCCGTAGAACGGCTGCATCGGGATCGGCGGCACCGGCAGGTCGTCGCTGAAGACCAGGTGGCCCTCGCGCAGCGGATGGATCGAGATGCGCGGCGGCAGCGGCTCCTCCAGGGTCCACGGCGGACCGACGAGGCCGCCGAACCGCGGGTAGAGACAGCTGACGGCGAACCCGCGCAGCGGCTCGATCGCCTCGACGCGCACGGCCAGGGCGTCGCCGGGCTCGGCCCCCTCGACGTGCACCGGCCCCGTCACCGGGTTGCCGCCTTCGCGGCAGGCCTCGATCAGGTCGTCGTCGGCGCTCTCGATGCGGTCGCCGAAGGCGTCGGCCGATTCGATGGCGAAGGTCTCGCCGTCGCGCACCCGGGCGACGGGGTCGCGGTACGGGCCGAGCACGTAGCAGAGCTGTTCGGGTCGGGGGATCGTCTGCATCTCTGTTCTTCTCCGGGTATCGGCGTCCCTCCCCGGGGCTCGACGCCGGCGAGGGCGAGATCCCTCCGCGCAGCTCCCTCAAGGCAGGCGCTGCGCTCCACGCCTTCAGCCCGGGTAGTCGATCCGCACGCGGTCGAACATGACCAGGCCCTTCGGCAGGTGCCGCATGTCGACGGGATAGTCCTTGTTCGCCCACGACCGGTCGGGGTCCGCCACCTCGACGAGGGGTTCCACGCGCAACGGGAAGAGGATGAAGATCAAGTCGATGTTGACGTCGGACAGGATCTCGCCGATGTCGCCGTACCCGTAGACGCCGGTCAGGTCGTGCCGGGCGCCGATGCAGGTCCACCGCGCCGGGTCGGGAGCCAGCCGCACGCTCTGCTCCGACCACTGCGGCGTGACCTCGAAGGGCTGGCCCGTGAGCACGAAGTTCACCGGCCGCTCCGGCGCGCTGGCCGGCCGCGCCTGCGCCAGCAGCAGCAGACGGGCGCCGCCCAGGTCCGGCCGCGGCTCCGGGACGTGGTTGTTGCACAGGGGTCCGGTCAGGTCCAGCCTGCCCCGCAGGCGCACCGACAGGACGGCGTCGGTCAGGTCGGTGGAGAAGCCGCCCTCGACGAAGCGGTTGGCGCCGTGCGTCTCGCCGCCGGCGATGGCCTTCGGGTGCGTGTGCAGGTACATCAGCAGGTGCAGGTACCCCGCCCCGGGCGGCGCGTGGTTCGCGTCCACCGACCACGGGCCGTGGCAGTAGGCGACGGAGTCCCACACCGGAAGGGGGCTCCGCAGGTCGGCGAGCCAGCCGCCGGCGCCGTTCTCGAAGTCCTCGACGTAGCTCGCCGCCATCGGAGGCTACCGCTGGCAGGTGACCGGCACGAAGACGCGGTCCACGACGACCGGCGCGTCGCCCTCCTCCTCGCGCCACAGGGCCAGGCGGTTCTCCCCGGGCCGCAGCAGGCCCGGGGGCACCTCGGCCTCGGCCCAGTCCCCGGCGGCCCCCGTGCCGAGGAGGCGGTTGTTCAGCCGCATCCAGACCTGCCCGGCATCTCCTGACGCCACGTGGGCCCGCACCCGGATGCGGGCGCCGGTGTCGGCGGCGTCGGCGCCGAGCATCAGGGCCACGACATGCTCGCTGGCGGTGAGGGCGATCGGCAGGGGCGCCGCCTCCGAGCCCTGCTGGCAGAAGCCGCGCTCGTCGGTGGAGGGGACGCAGTAGATCTTGTCGAGGCCGCGCAGGGCCGTGGGATCGCCGATGTCGTGGAGCGGCGCGTAGATGTAGCCGGAGTCCAGGCCGGCGACGTTGCGGTCCTGCTGGCAGAACAGGTTGAACACGTACTGGCCGTCGGCGCCCGCCTGCCAGTACCAGTCGGCGGCGGCGCGCAGGGCCTCGTGGAAGACCGGCCGGCCGTGGAGTCGCCGCCACGGCCCGGCGTAGGCGTTGGTGTTGACGGACGGGTAGATCGGCACGCCGTGGCGGCGGCCCAGGGCGACCCACTCGTCGAGGCGCAGGACGTACGGCATGTAGCCCATCCCGACGGTGAGCACGTCGACGAGACCTTCCGCCAGCCAGCGCTCCACGTCGAGGCCGAGGTCGAGGCTCGTCCGCGGCGAGTCGAAGACGTGGGCGACGAAGGTGTACGGGCGGCCCCGGGCCCGGCCGATGGCGTCGAGGCGCCGGCGCGACTCCCGCACGAGGGCGGTCATGTGGTGGGCGTGGTCGCCCTCATGCCCCAGGGGGAAGTTCCAGACGAAGCGCGTGAAGTCGAGCTCGTAGCCGTCGAAGTCGTGGGCCCTCGCCGTGGCTTCGAGGAAGGCGAGCCGGTGGGCCCGCACGCCGGGCTCGCGGAAGTCGAAGGCCGACCACAGGTGGCGGTCGCTGACGCTCCTCGGCAGGGCGTCTCGCTGCTCGACGGAACCGATCATCCACTCCGGGTGCCGCGCCTTCTCCAGATCGTGGGTCTGCTCCAGGGTGGCGGCCATGAACGAGTCGTGGATGTCGTTCATGCGCAGCGATCCCCAGACCTCGAGGCCGGCGTCGTGACAGGCCGTGACGATGGCGTCGTGGACCTGCCCGGGGGACTCGAAGCACTCGAGCAGCTCGAACTCGCCGCCGCCCCAGGGCGGGTCGGCGCCGTTGCCCAGGCACCACACGTAGGTGTCGACCTGGGAACCGAAGACGGGCGTGGTCCGGGTGGCCAGCAGACTGTCCAGGTCGGTGATCCGGTAGCCGTAGCTCTCCTGGCCAGCCTGGTACATCTGGTCGCCGTCGTCGTTGTAGATCACGCGCCGGCGGCGATGTCGGTCGAACATGGGAGCGGCCTCCTCGCCGGGGGCGGGCGATTGTATGACAATCCTCCCGCACGGGCAATCGGCGCCGGGGGCGCGTACCGGCGCCACCCCCGCGCCCTTCCCGCTGCACCCGGGACCGCGGAGTTCCCGGTTGCGTCGCCGGCGGTGGTGGACAACCTTCTGCCCCATGGACGAGCGACAGCGCTACGTCAGCGGCGAGCCCCTGCGTCCCGGCCAGCGCACGGTCCTGCTCCTCGACGACGCCTTCGTCGAGGACCGCTGGCACGTCCGCCGGGTCCTGCAGAGGCCCGCCCGGCACCCGGGGAACCCGATCCTCGTCGGCGACAAGCCCTGGGACCGCCGGCCCTTCCTGCCGAGCGTGCTCTTCGACGCCGAGGCCGGCTGCTTCCACATGTGGTACGCCGTCTTCGACTGGTTCGCCTTCGTCCACCAGTTCCACGAACGGGACTGGGTCCCGGCGCACGGCTACCCCTACTTCATGCTGCTACGCGCGCAGCGGCGACGGGATCCACTGGGACAAGCCCGCCCTCGGCCGCATCGACTACCGCGGCTGGAAGGAGACGAACGTCGGCATGGTGGGACGGCAGAAGTGCCAGGCCTTCCGGGTGATCCCCAACCACCCGTCCACGGGCCGGCCCGGGCGCTTCCTGCTCAGCTACAAGGACAACCTGCCGGGCGCCGCCGGCGCCCTCTGCCTGGCCTACTCTGACGATGGTGTCGACTGGCGGCCGGACCCGGCCAACCCGGTCTACGCCGGCCTGCGGGACACGAACCACAACCTGGTCCACGACGACGAGCGCCAGCGCTGGCTGCTGTTCACGCGGCCCATGAGCTACGCCACGCAGCACAAGATGACCGCGGCCGACCGCGCCTTCGGCTGGAAGAGCCGCACCGCCGTGGGGCGACACGCCCCACGGTCTGGGGTACCCGCGCAACGTCATCTGGCCGGAGGAGGACGAGCACGAGAAGATCGACCAGTGCCTGGTGAACAAGGTGGGCACCCACTTCCTCGGCTTCAAGGTGATGATGGACGAGGAGGCCCGGACCGACACCCACCTGATCTTCAGCCGCGACGGCCTGTCCTGGCGCAACCTGCCCGGCGCCGAGCCCTTCCTTGGCCGGGGGCGGGAGGGCGACTTCGACGCCGGCGAGGCGATGGCCCCGAAGAGCATCGTGCCGGTGGACGACCACTACCACCTGTACTACTCCGGCCGGACAGGGGCCCAGACCGACCAGACGGCGGTCTCGAGCATCGGCCTGGCGGTGATCCACCGGGACCGGTTCGTCGCCCAGGCGGCCGGCGAAGCCGGTGGCTACCTGCTGACCCGCGAGTTCGTCGTCGAGGGCGACGAGCTGCGGGTGAACTCGGCGCCGACCGTGCACCGGCCGCCCCGGGCCCGCTTCGCCGTCGAGGTGGTCCGCCTGCCCGAGCAGGGCTACGGCTTCGACGACTGCGACGCCGAGCCGCGGGACCTGCTCGACCACCACGTGACCTGGCGGGGCCGGACCCTGGCGCCGCTGCGCGGACAGCCCGTGCAGCTCCGCTTCTACCTGCGCAACCACGGCCTCTACGCCCTGCGCCTGGCCGAGGCCGCCGGCTGATGTCCCCGGGAGCGCTTCCGCCCCTGACCCCCGTCAACCCCCGGCCCGTGCCGCCGGCCGGGGTGAGGGCCCGCTTCATGGAGCTTCTCGGTCTCGAGGCCGTGCCGGAGGAGGTGGACTTCACGGCCGGCGCCGACGACCGCGTCGAGGGCGGCCTCCACGTGCGCTCCTTCACTTTCGCGAACCTGCTCGGAGAAGCGGTGCCCGCGGTCCTGTGCACGCCGGCCGGGGACCGGGCCCCCCTGCCGGGCGTCGTCTGCATGCCGGGAACCAGCGCCTGCGCCGAGGAGCTGGCCGCGGAGAGCTTCGGCCCCGACCCGGACCACGGCCGCCTCGTGGGCTGGTCGCGGGAGCTGGCCCGCCGCGGGTTCGCCACCGTGGCGATCACCCTGATGGGCTGCACGGCGCGCCGCCTCGGCCCGGCCGGGTGGACGACGCGCACCAAGCTGCTGGCCCCGTACGGCCTGTCGCCGGTAGGGTTGATGGCCGACGAGGGGCTGCGCGCCGCACGACTGCTGCAGGCCGCCGGCGGCGTCGACCCGGAGCGCATCGGCACGACGGGGTTCTCCCTCGGGGGGCAGATGGCCTGGGTCGGGATGGCCTGCGCTCCCTGGCTGAGGTCCGCCGCGAGCCTGTGCGGCAGCGCCGGCAGCATGGCCGCGGCCGTCGCCGAGGGCGATGCCGACCGCCACGGCACCCACTTCTACGTGCCTCACCTGCTGCGTTACTTCGACCATGGCCGCATCGTGGCCGACTGCATCGCGCCCCGCCCGCTCCTCGTGCTCGCGCCCACGGGAGACGTGGACATGCCGCCGGCCGGGGTCGACGCCCTCGTCCGGGAGGCCGCGCCGGCCTACGAGGCGGCGGGTGAGTCCGCCGCCTTCCGCGTCCTGCGTCCAGCAGACGGCCACGTCTTCCGGCCCGCCTTCTTCGAGTCGGCCGCCGGGTGGTTCGTCGAGAGCCTGGCGCGGCCGTGGGCGGATGTCCCCCGCCGAGGTGACCGAATGCCCTGAACCCGGCCATGTCCTCCCCGCCGGCGGACTCGGACCGGCCCGGAGGGCGATGTCCCCGAGCGCAAGGAGCCGCCGTGACCCACCCAACCCTCTCCGAATCCAACCTTCCCGCCCCGATGCGCGACGGCACCGTGCTGCGCGCCGACGTCTACCGCCCCGACGCGCCCGGCGCCTTCCCGGTCCTGCTGTGCCGCACCCCTTACGACAAGAGCCACCCGAGGCAGGTCGAGACCGGCCGGCGCCTGGCCGAGCGCGGCTACGTGGTCGTCCTCCAGGACGTGCGCGGGAGGCACGCCTCGGACGGCGACTTCCTCCCGGGGTTCTACAGCGCCGACCACCGCGACGCCGAGGACGGGTACGACACGGTCGAGTGGGCCGCCGGCCTGCCCGGGTCCGACGGCCGGGTCGGCACCTTCGGCGCCTCCTACGACGGCTGGGTGCAGTGGGAGCTGGCCACCACCCGGCCCCCGCACCTCGTGTGCATGCTCGCCGGCGGGATCGCGGCGAACCTGCTCGACCGCGAGCTGGGCGGCGTCCTGCGTCTCGGACGGGTCCTGGACTGGACGGTGAACAACCTCTCCGTCGACGCGGCCCGGCGTCTGGGTGACCGCTGGAAGGCGCCGACCACCGACGAGGCCTCGCGCCTGTGGGTCGAGCGCGACCGCGGCAAGTGGCTGTGGCACCTGCCTCTCTACGACATCCCCGAGGCGGCCATGCCGGGCATGCGCGGCCACTGGCGCCGCTGGCTCGACGACCACACGGCCGACCACTTCCGCTTCCAGGAGCGCCACCAAGAGGTGGACGTGCCCGTCCTGAGCACGGTCGGCTGGTACGACCAGCAGATCGGCACGATCCAGCAGTTCACGGGGATGAGGGCCAACGGGAGGACCGAACGCGCCCGCGCCGGCCAGCGGCTGATCATCGGCCCCTGGACCCACACCCTGGTGGACCTGGACCGCCGCGTGGGCGACGTCGACTTCGGCCCGCAGGCGGAGCGCAGCTACTTCGACATCGCCGACGAGTGGTTCGGTCACTGGCTGAAGGGGGACGCGCAGGCCGAGCCGGAGCGGCCGCCGGTGGAGCTCTTCGTCATGGGCGCCAACCGCTGGCGCTCGGAGGACGACTGGCCCCTGGCCCGGGCGCGGGCGACCGAGTACTTCCTGCGCAGCGACGGGCACGCCGACATGAGGACCGGTGCCGGCCGCCTGTCCCGCGAGGCCCCGCGGGAGGAGCCGGCCGACGAGTACGTCTACGATCCGCGGGACCCGCTGATGACCCTCTACACGCCGGCGGGGCAGCACGCCCCCCTCGACCAGCGGGCCCTCGACGGACGGCCGGACGTGATGGTCTACCAGACCCCGCCCCTGGAGCGGGAGGTGGAGGTCACGGGTCCGGTGGAGGTGGTGCTGTGGGCGGCCTCCTCGGCGCCGGACACCGACTTCGTGGCCAAGCTGATCGACGTCTGGCCCGACGGCTTCGCCCAGGAGCTGTGCCACGGCATCGTTCGCTGCCGCTACCGCGACTCCCTCGACGAACCGTCCCCGCTGGAGCCGAACCGGCCTTACGAGCTTCGCATCCGGGTGAACCCCACCAGCAACCTGTTCCGCCCCGGCCACCGCATCCGCCTGGACATCAGCAGCAGCGACTTCCCGAACTTCGACCGCAACCACAACACCGGGGGCGACGACTACCGGGAGGCGCAGCTGCGGACGGCGCGCCAGCGGATCTTCCACGACGCCGGCCGGCCCTCCCGACTGGTGCTGCCGGTGATTCCGGGGTGAGTAGTTCCGCGCCCCGGGCGGGGCGCCGGCCAGGGATCAGCAGTGGGCCGACCGGCTACTTGAGTTGGAGCACCCGCCGCGTCTGCACTCCGCCGGGGTCGGTGAGCGCCCCGCGCGCGAAGGGGCAGCCGTGGGTCAGCGGATACCGCCCGCGGGAACGGCGGCGGGCTCCTCGATGCGAGCCTCGATCGCCGCCTTCACGGGTCCGCGCCCTCGCGCCGGACCCGGGCCTCCTCGGCCTCGACTTCCCGCCGCACCTGCTCGAGCAGGCCCGTCACCCGGGCGTGGTTGATGGCCATCGCCT
>CAZEHQ010000024.1:0-31691 GCA_964512165.1 uncultured Gemmatimonadaceae bacterium
GCCTGACCATGCCCCTCTTCCCGGGGGGCCGCCTGCGGGCGCGGGCGGCGGCGGCCGAAGCCGACCGCGAGGCACTGACGGCCGCCTACGCCGGCCTGGTGCTGAGCGCCTTCGCCGAGGTCGAGGGGGCCCTGGCGGCCGAGGCCGCCCTGGCCGAGCAGGAGGAGGCCCTGGTGGAGACGGCGGACCAGGCCTCGGCGGCGGAGTCCCTGGCCGACGGCCGCTACCGCCGGGGCCTGGTGGGCCTCATCACCCTCCTCGACGCCCAGCGCCGCGCCTGGGAAGCGCACAGCCGGCTGCTCACCACGCGGCGCCGGCGCGTCGACGCCCGCGTCGACCTGCACGTCGCCCTGGGCGGCGGTTTCACCCATCCCGCCGCCGGGGCCAGGGCCGATGAGTAGGCTCATGCGATTCCTCCTGCCGGTGGCGATCCTGGCCGCCGGCGTGGTCCTCTTCGCGGTCCTCCTGCTCCTGCGCTCACCGCCCCCCCGGGAGGAGCCCGTCCACCCGGTTCCCCTGGTCGAGACCGTCCAGGCGCCGCCGGCGACCGCCCGCGTCGTCGTCCGCGGCCAGGGGACGGTCCGCCCCGACCGCGAGATCGACCTCGTGCCCCAGGTGGGCGGCCGCATCGTCTGGATCTCCGAGCAGATGGAGACCGGCGGCTTCTTCTCCGCCGGCCAGGAGCTGGCCCGCATCGACCCGGAGGACTTCGAGCTCGCCGTGGACCAGGCCGAGGCGGAGGTCGCGCGGGCCCTCTACCAGCTCGAGATCGCCCGCGGCGAGGCGGAGGTCGCCGCCGAGGAGTGGGAGAGGCTGCGCGCCGTCGGCGGGCCCGAGCCGTCCGACCTGGCCCTGCACATCCCCCAGGTAAGGCTGGCCGAGGCGACGCTGAAGGCGGCGAGGGCGCGCCTGCGGGAGGCGCGGCTGCGCCTGGAGCGGACCCGCCTGCGGGCCCCCTTCGCCGGACGCGTCCGCTCCACCGATCTGGACCTGGGCCAGTACGTCTCTCCGGGACGGGGGGTGGCCCGTCTCTACGGCATCGAACGGGCCGAGGTCCCGGTCCCCGTGCCCGACGAGGAGCTGGCCTGGATCGACGTCCCCTCGCCGCCGGCCTCGCCGCGCCCGCTGGCCGCCGACGCGCCCCCTCCGGAACGGCCCCATGAGGCCGGCGGGCAGGTGCTGCTGCGGGCGCGCCACGCCGGGCGCGACCACACCTGGAAGGGGCGGGTGGTCCGCACCGAGGGGCAGGTCGATCCCCGAAGCCGCATGGTCAACCTCATCGTCGAGGTCGACGAGCCCTACGGCCCCCGGGACTCGGCCACGGCGCCGCTCCTGGTGGGCCTCTTCGTCGAGGTGGAGATCCAGGGGCGCCCGCTGACGGCGGTCCGCACCATCCCGCGGCGGGCCCTGCACGACGGCGGACGGGTCTGGCTCGCCGAGGACGGCCGCCTGCGGAGGCAGCCGGTGGAGGTGGTCCACCTCGGCCGCGAGGAGGCCCTCGTGCGCTTCGACGCCGCCCCCGGCGCGAGGGTGATCACGTCTCAGCTGAGGGGTGTCACCGACGGCATGGCGGTGGCCCCCGCCCACCGGGCCGGGGCGCCGTGAAGCGATCCGTCGCGTGGATGGCCCGCAACCACGTGGCCGCCAACCTGCTCATGGTCTTCGTCCTCCTCACCGGGGCCCTCGGTGTGCTGCGCATGAAGAAGGAGACCTTTCCGGAGATCGACCTCGACCGCATCCGCATCCAGGTCCCCTATCCGGGGGCCAGCCCGGAGGATGTGGAGGCCGGCGTCGTGCGCCGCATCGAGGAACGCATCACCGGCCTGGAGGGGGTCCGCCGGATCAGCTCCACCTCCGCCGAGGGCATGGCGGCGGTCACCGTCGAGCTCGAGCTGGGCGCCGACATGGAGAGAGTTGTCGACGATGTCCGCGGCACCATCGACCGCATCGACACCTTTCCGGCCGAGACCGAGAAACCGGTCATCAAGGAGCTGGTGCGGCGCACCCGTGTCATCGACGTCGTCCTCTACGGCGAAGTGCCGGAGCGCGCCCTGAAGGCCGCCGCCGAGGGCGTGCGCGACGATCTGCGCGCCTCCGGCGAGGTCTCCCAGGTGGAGCTGGTGGGCGTGCGCACCGACGAGATCGCCATCGAGGTACCCGCGGCGGCCTTGCAGCGCCACGGGCTCACCCTCGGCGCGGTGGCCGACGCCGTGCGGCGCACCAGCCTCGACCTGCCCGGCGGCAGCGTGAAGGGAGAGCGGGGCGAGGTGCTCGTGCGCACCAAGGGCCTGCTCTACGACGGACGCGAGTACGACGGCGTCGTCGTGCAGACGCGGCCCGACGGAACGTCGCTGACCGTGGGCCACATCGGGCGCGTGGTCGACGGCTTCGAGGACAGCGATCTGATCTGCCGGTTCCAGGGACGGCCGGCGGCCGTGGTCGGCGTCTACCGCACCGGCGACGAGAGCGCCCTCGAGATTTCCAGGCACGTCAGGGAATACGTCGAGGACCGGCGGGGAAGCCTGGCGGCCGGCATCGACATCAGCTACGTCCGCGACGACGCGCGGCTCCTGCGCAGCCGGCTGGACCTGCTGCTGCGCAACGCCCAGCTCGGACTGGCCCTGGTCTTCGTCTGCCTGAGCCTGTTCCTCGACATGCGCCTGGCCTTCTGGGTGATGATGGGCATCCCCATCTCCTTCCTGGGCAGCTTCCTGCTCATCGAGCCCTTCGACGTGTCGATCAACATGCTCTCCCTCTTCGCCTTCATCCTCGCTCTCGGCATCGTCGTCGACGACGCCGTGGTGGTGGGCGAGAACATCTTCTCCCACCGCGAACTCGGGAAGGGACTGGTGCAGGCCGCCGTGGACGGCACCCTGGAGGTCGGCAAACCGGTGGTCTTCACCATCCTGACCTCGGTGGCCGCCTTCCTCCCCCTCGCCTTCGTCGAGGGGAACATGGGCAAGTTCATCGTCGTCATCCCGGTCATCGTCATCTCCGTGCTCCTCCTCTCCCTGGTGGAGGCCCTCTACATCCTGCCCGCCCACCTCTCCATCGGTCCGGGCCTCCCGTCCCGCATCCTCGGGTGGGCCCTCGCGGCGCCCTTGCGGCTTCACCGGCGCATCTCGGAACGCGTCAACGCCGGCCTGCGGTGGGTGATCGAGCGCGGCTACACCCCGGCCGTGCGGCGGGCCCTCGTCCGTCCCTTCGTCACCATCGCCACCGGCCTCTCCCTGTTGCTGGCCACTGCGGGATACATCGCCGGCGGCCACATCAAGTTCGTCTTCATGCCGCAGATCGATTCGGACTGGGTCACCATCTCCGTCGAGATGCCCCAGGGCGCCACCGCCGCGCAGACGCGGGACGTGGTGCGGCGCATCGAGACGAGAGCCATGGGGGTGCGCGACGAGACCGACGCGAAGACGCGGGAGGGTCCGTCCATCTTCCGCAACGTCTTCAGCATCATCGGCGACCAGCCCATGGCCCGGCGCACCAACTTCGCCACCGCCGGCGGCGTCGGAGGCCAGGCGCACCTGGCAGAGATCACCATCGAACTGCTGCCCTCGGAGGAGCGCCGCCTCTCCAGCACCGAGATCGCCGCGCGCATCCGCTCCGCCGTGGGCCCCCTGCCGGGGCCCGAGTCCGTGGCCTACCGCTCGAGTCTGTTCACCGTCGGCAACCCGATCGAAGTCCAGCTGTCGGCCGAGGACTTCGACCTGCTATTGGCGGGGGCGGAGCGGCTGAAGGAGGAGATCGGCCGCTACCCCGGCACCGGGGAGATCCGCGACAGCTTCCAGGAGGGGAAGCTCGAGATGCGCCTCGATCTCAAGCCCCGGGGCCGCGTCCTCGGCCTGACCATGGCCGACCTGGCGACCCAGGTGCGCCACGGCTTCCACGGCGCCGAGGCCCTGCGCCTGCAGCGCGGCCGCGACGACGCCCGCGTGGTGGTCCGCTATCCGGAGGCCGAGCGGCGCACCCCGGCCGACATCGAGGGCATGCGGGTCCGGACTCCGTCGGGCGGCGAGGTGCCCCTGCCCTATGTCGCCGACGTGACTCTCGACTACGGCTACTCCACTCTCCAGCGCAGCGGCGGACGGCGGGTCGTGACCGTCACCGCCGACGTCGACGCCGCGATGGCCAATGCCGACGAAGTCAACCGCGACCTGCGCGAGCGCTTCCTGCCCCGGCTGACGCGGGACTTCCCGGGGCTGCGCTACAGCTTCGAGGGCGAGCAGAGGGAGATGGCCGAGTCCTTCGCCAGCCTGCGCCAGGGCTTCCTGGTGGCCCTGGTCGCCATCTACGCCCTGCTGGCGATTCCCTTCCGGTCCTACACCCAGCCCTTGGTCGTCATGAGCGCCATCCCCTTCGGCATGATCGGGGCCGTATGGGGTCACGTGCTGATGGGCCTCGACCTGGCCATGCTGAGCCTCTTCGGCGTCGTCGCCCTCTCCGGCGTGGTCGTCAACGACTCCCTGATCCTGCTGGCGTTCTACAACCAGCTGCGCGAGGACGGACGCCCCCGGGACGAGGCCCTCGTCGAGGCCGGACGCCAGCGCTTCCGGCCGATCCTGCTGACCTCGGCCACGACCTTCTTCGCCCTGCTGCCCATGATCCTCGAGCGGAGCCTGCAGGCCCAGTTCCTGATCCCCATGGCGGTCAGCCTCGCCTTCGGCATCCTCTTCGCGACGGTGATCATCCTGATCGGGGTACCCGCCGGCATGAAGCTCCTGGAGCTCTTCCTCGAACGCTGGGCGGGCCTGCGCGGGTCACCGGAAGAAGCCTCCGAAGCGGCCGCGATCTGAGCCGCAAGCGCCCGGTGGGCGGCACCTCCGGACTTGTTGACAGGCCCACCCGGCCGGGTATCTTTCCCGCCCCTGCATCAATACCATTATGTGCCATCAAGCCGAGAGTCGCCGGTCCCGGCCCTTTGATCCGAGGGCCGCAGGCGACCCGGGAGACGAGGGAGCCGACTCTTGAAGGATTTCGAATACGCCGCCCCCGAGACCCTGCGCGAGGCGGTGAAACTGCTCTCCCACGACAACGCCCGGCCCCTGGCGGGAGGCACCGACCTCATCGTGCAGATGCGGATCCGCCGCCTCCAGCCCGAGCGCGTCGTCGACGTCAAGAAGGTGCCCGAGCTCAACGAGCTGCGCATCAGCCCCCGCGCGGGCCTGAGGATCGGGGCGGCCGTCCCCTGCCACCGCATCTACGGCGACGCCGAGATCGCCGAGCGCTATCCCGGGATCGTCGACGCCGCGGCGATCATCGGCGGCATCCAGATCCAGGGGCGGGCGACCTTCGGCGGCAATCTGTGCAACGCCTCGCCGAGCGCCGACACGATCCCCGCGCTGATCGCCTACGGCGCCCGCGCCGAGATCGCCGGGCCCGAGGGCCGCCGCCGGGTCCTGGTGAAGGACTTCTGCACCGCCCCGGGGCAGAGCGTGCTGCAGCCCGGGGAGCTGCTCGTGGGGATCCAGGTTCCCCTCAACCGCAGGAACTCCGGCGCCCACTACCTCCGCTTCATCCCGCGCAACGAGATGGACATCGCCGTCGTCGGCGCCGGGGCCTACGTCGAGCTGGCCGGCCGGGGGCGGGGGCAGACCTTCCGGAAGGTGCGCATCGGCCTCGGCGCGGTGGCCCCGACGCCGCTGTCCGCCGACGCCGCCGGCGCCGGGCTCGAAGACCAGCCGGTGAACGAGGAGTCGATCGCCGCCGCCGCCGAGGCGGCCAAGGCGGTGGCCAGCCCGATCTCCGACATGCGCGGGCCGGCGGAGTACCGCACCCACCTGGTGGGCGTGCTGACGCGGCGCGCACTGGTCGGCGCGGTCAAGCGCGCCCGCGGTCAGTTCGTTCCCAACGCCGTGCAGGAAAACGGCCATCCCGCGTACTCGCTGTAACCCGACCCGACCGAGAGGACCACACACGACATGAGCAAGATTCACGTCTCCTGCACGATCAACGGGGAGTCCGAGGAGTTCCTCTGCGAGGCCCGCCAGAGCCTGCTGGAGGTCCTGCGCGAGGATCTCGGCTTCACCGGCACCAAGGAAGGGTGCAACGACGGCAACTGCGGCGCCTGCAGCGTCATGGTCGACGGCGTGCTCGTCGACTCCTGCCTGGTCCTGGCGGCCGAGGTGGATGGATCCGAGGTCACCACCGTCGAGGGGCTGGCCAGCGCCGACGGGCTGCACCCGCTGCAGCGGAAGTTCCTGGAGCACGCCAGCCTCCAGTGCGGCATCTGCACGCCGGGGTTCCTGGTGGCGAGCAAGGCCCTTCTCGACGCCAATCCGAATCCGAGCGAGCACGACGTGCGCCACTGGCTGGCGGGCAACCTCTGCCGCTGCACCGGCTACGACAAGATCGTCCGCGCCGTTCTCGACGCGGCGGGTCAGGACGGTTGACGGCTCCGCACACCGAGCACACGAACCGGCGCCGGCCCTCGAGGAGGTCCAGCGCCGATTGCCTGCCCACCCGGCAATCGGGGGAATGATCCATGGCTGACGGCAACGGCAAGATCCGCGATTTCGGCGACCGGCAGTACAACGTGATCGGCACGCGTCCGATCCGCCACGACGGCACCGACAAGGTCACGGGCCGGGCCGTCTACGGCGGCGACGTGCGCCTTCCGGGACTGCTCTACGGGCAGGTGCTGCGCTCTCCGCACGCCCACGCCCGCATCCGCTCCATCGACACGAGCGAGGCGTCGCGGGTGCCCGGTGTGCGCGCCGTCCTCACCGGCGCCGACCTGCCCGCCCCGGCCTCGGCCGACGAGATCGTCGACCTCGGCGAGGGCCCGGCGCGCATCAAGCACATGCGCGACAACGTGCTCGCCACCGACAAGGCGCTCTACCGCGGCCATGCCGTGGCGGCCGTGGCGGCCACCACCCTGCACGCCGCCGAGGAAGCCCTGGCGCTGATCGAGGTCGACTACGAGGTGCTGCCGCCAGCGGTGGACGTCCTCGACGCCATGCGCGAAGACGCGCCGATGCTGCACGAGGACATGACGACCCAGGAGTTCGGCGAGGACACGGGCCGCGGCAGCAACATCGCCTCGCACATGCGCCACGAGCTCGGCGACCCGGCCAGGGGTTTCGAGGAGGCCGCTGTCACCGCCGAGGCCGAGGTCCACACGGCGACCGTGCACCAGGGCTACATCGAGCCCCACAACGGCACCGCCAGCTGGAGCCCGGACGGACAGCTCACCGTCTGGACCAGCACCCAGGGGGCCTTCACCGCTCAAAAGCAGATCGCCGCCATCCTCGGCCTGCCCGTCGGCAAGGTCCGCGTCGTGCCCCAGGAGATCGGCGGCGGCTTCGGCGGCAAGATCCCAAGCTATCTCGAGCCCGTAGCCGCCCTGCTGTCGCGCGAGACCGGCCAGCCGGTGAAGATCATCATGACCCGCGCCGACTGCTTCGAGGGCACGGGGCCGACACCGGGGTCCTGCGTGCGCGTGAAGATCGGCGCCGACGCCTCGGGCAAGCTCACCGCCGGCGAGGCCTGGATCGCCTTCGAGGCCGGCGCCTACCCCGGCTCTCCGGTCTTCGCCGCCGCCATGTGCGTCTTTTCCTGCTACGACTTCCCCAACGCCGTAGTCGACAGCTTCGACGTGGTCGTCAACAAGCCGCGCTCCTTCGCCTATCGCGCCCCGGGCTCCACCCACGTGGCCTTCGCCGTGGAGAAGGCCATGGACGAGCTCGCCGGGAAGCTCGGCAAGGACCCCGTCGAGTTCCGCCTCGACAACGTCGCCGTCGAGGGCACCCGCCGTTCCGACGGCATCGTCTATCCCCGCATCGGGGCCAGGGAGTGCCTGGAGGTCCTGCGCGACTCCGAGCACTACCGCTCCACCCTCGAAGGGCCGAACCGGGGCCGCGGCATCGCCCTCGGGTACTGGTTCAACGTGGGCCTGAAGTCGGCGGTCACGGCCAGCGTCAACAACGACGGCACGGTGCAGCTCGTCGAGGGATCGACCGACATCGGGGGCACGCGCACCTCGGTGGCCATGCAGTTCGCCGAGGCCCTCGGTCTCGAGGCGGAGGACATCAACCCGAGCGTGGGCGACACCAGCGCCATCGGCTACACCGACGTCACCGGCGGCAGCCGCGTCACCTACGCCACCGGCTGGGCCGCCTACGAAGCCGCCCAGGACGTGAAGGACCAGATGATCGAGCGCGCCGCCAAGGTCTGGGAGGTGGACCCCGCCCAGGTGGAGTTCTCCGACGGCGCCTTCCGCACCACCGACGGCAGCCAGTCGATGCACTTCCGCGAGCTCGCCGGCAAGATCGACGACACGGGCGGCCCCGTCGTCGGCAGCGGGTCGGTGGACCCGGAATCGGGGGTGGGCGGCTCCTTCGCGGCCAACATCGCCGACGTCGAGGTCGACCCGGAGACCGGCAAGACGACGGTGCTGCGCTTCACCGTGATCCAGGACGCCGGCAAGGCCATCCACCCCAGCTACGTGGAGGGCCAGATGCAGGGCGGCAGCGTGCAGGGGATCGGATGGGGGCTCAACGAGGAGTACTTCTACACCGGGGACGGCCGGATGGCCAACTCCACCTTCCTCGACTACCGCATTCCCACAACCCTCGACCTGCCCATGATCGAAACGATCATCGTCGAGGTGCCCAACCCGGGCCATCCCTACGGGGTCCGCGGCGTCGGCGAGGCTTCCATCGCCCCGCCGCCGGCGGCTTTGGCGGCGGCCATCAAGAGCGCCACCGGGTTGTCCCTCAACGAGTTGCCCATGCGCCCGGACCGGATCACCGCGGGGCTCGGATCCGGCGCCATCTCCATGGCAGCGGGCGACTGAGCCGCGTGCCGACCGTATGGGTGCCCGCGCCCTGGCGTGACAAGCTCACGGGCGGGCGGCAGCAGGTCGAGGTGGCGGGTGAGACCGTCCGCCAGGTGATCGAATCCCTCGAGACGCAGTTCCCCGGCTTCCGTCAGCGCATCGTCGACGAGGAGAAGGACCGGATCCGCCCCGACATCGCCGTCTCCGTCGATGGCGAGGTGTCGGCCGAGGGCATGCGCCGGCAGGTGGGGGCCTCCAGCGAGGTCCATTTCCTGCCGGCCATCAGCGGGGGATCCTCCCGGCCTCGATGACCCGCCGCGTCCTCCTGGCGCCGGCTCCCGCACCCTCCTCCCGGTGACCGTCTTCGACGACACCCACCACGAACGCTTCCTCGCCCGGGGGTACCTGCGCCTGGGCAAGGTGGCGGCGCCCGAGGAGCTGGCCGGCCTGCAGCGGCGGATCGACGACCTCATGCTCGGGCGAATCCGCTATGCCAACATGCGGATGCAGCTCTTCGAGTCCGGCACCGGGAAGCTGCGGCGGACCCTGGGGAACGAGGCGGCTACCCTGTCTTACCGGCGCATCGACGACCTGGAGCAGGATCCCCTGTTCCTGGCCTACATGCAGCGGCCCTTGTTTCAACGGATCTGCCGGCGCTGCGTCGGCGAGGCCGTCTCCGTCTTCCGGTCCATGTTCATGAACAAGCCGGCCCGGTGGGAGCAGACCCTGCCCTGGCACCAGGACGTGGGGGCCGGCTGGGGAATCGACCGCAATCCCATCGTCACCGTGTGGACGGCCCTCGACGAGGCGACGGCGGCCAACGGCGCCATGGAGATCGTCCCCGGCAGCCATGCCCATGGGGTGATCAACGAACGCCACTTCCTGACACCGGAGGAGGAGGCCCGCTACGCGCCCCCCGACAGGGTGGAGCACCTCGAGGCCGAGGCGGGAGAGGCGGTCCTGCTGCACAACCTGATGCTGCACCGGTCGGGGACGAATCCGACGGACCGCCCCCGGCGCGCCTTCAGCGTCACCTACATGGAGGCCGGCACCCGCACTCTCGACACGGGGATGACCTTTCCCGTCGTCTTCGGCCCCGGGGCCCTCGATCCCGCCACCGTGGGCGGCAAGGGGGCGGAAATGGTCGAGAAGTTCTACGGCTAGCCCGTCGACCCGAAGCCCCCGCCGCCCCGTTCCGACTCGTCCAGCTCGTCCACCTCCTCCCAGCAGGCGCGCGTCACCGGCGCGATCACCAGCTGGGCGACCCGCTCTCCCGGCTCGATCCGCTGCGCCTCGGCCGACAGGTTGACGAGGATCACCCCCACCTCGCCGCGGTAGTCCGCGTCGATCGTGCCCGGAGCGTTGAGGACGGTGAGACCGCGCTTCAGCGCCAGGCCGCTGCGGGGGCGCACCTGGCCCTCGTACCCCGGCGGTATCTGCAGCCTCAAGCCCGTCGGCACCAGGACCCGCTCTCCCGGGGCGAGGTCGATCCCCTCCGGCAGATGGGCGCGCAGGTCCATGCCGGCGCTGTGGGGCGTCTCGTACCGCGGCGGGCCGTGGCCGGAGTCGACGATCACGCGGATCCGCAGCTCGCCGCCGCTCATGGAGATGCCCCGCGGCCAGCGCGGTCCGACCGGCGTGGGCCTTCAGGGGGGACCGGGACGAGGCCGCCGCTGCCGCCATCGGCGATCAATTGAGCCGCTCTCCGTACTGGCGGAGGTAGTAGGCCCTGTAGTCCTCCCGGTTGCGGATCTCCCGCCACCAGGACTGGTGATCGACGTACCACTGCACGGTGCGGTCCATGGCCTCCTCGACGCTGACCGCCGGGGACCACCCCAGGCGCCGGATCCGGCTCGAGTCGAGGGCATAGCGCAGGTCGTGGCCGGCGCGGTCCTCGACGAACTGCAGCAGCCTCTCCGGCTTGCCAAGCCGCCCGAGGATCGCCCGCGCCACCTCGATGCCGGTGGCCTCGTTCTCCCCGCCCACGTTGTACACCTGTCCGGGCTCGCCGCGATGCAGCACCAGGTCGATGGCCGCGCAGTGGTCGTCCACGTAGAGGTGATCGCGCACCTGGAGCCCGTCGCCGTAGACCGGCAGGGGCAGGTTGTCGATGGCGTTGCTGATGAAGAGCGGCACCCGTTTCTCGGGATACTGGTAGGGGCCGATCGTGTTGGAGGCCCGGGTGATCAGCGTGGGCACGCCGTGGCTGACGTCAAAGGCGCGCACCAGCAGCTCGGCGCTGGCCTTGGTCGCCGAGTACGGGTTTCGCGGCTGCAGCGGCTCGGCCTCGTCCCAGGCTCCTTCGTCGATGCTGCCGTAGACCTCGTCGGTGCTGACCTGGTGATAACGCTCGACGCCGTGGCGGCGCGCCGCGTCGAGGAGCACGTAGGTCCCGTGGACGTTGGTGCTCAGGAAGTCGGCGCTGCCCAGGATGCTGCGGTCCACGTGGCTCTCGGCGGCGAAGTTGACCACCCAGTCGGCCTCCGCAACGAGCGGGTCCACCACGCCGGCGTCGCAGATGTCGCCGTGGACGAACCGGTAGCGCGGGTCCGCCTCGATATCGCTCAGGTTGGCCGGGTTCCCGGCGTAGGTCAGCTTGTCGAGGTTGACGACCTCGTAGTCGGGGTGCTCCCGCAGCACGCGGCGCACGAAGTTGGCCCCGATGAAGCCGCAGCCGCCCGTGATCAGCAGGGATCTGGCCATCTCAACTCACCGCAGCCGCATGGCCGGAAAGGACCCGGTCCCCCGCGTCGGGGACGCACTCCCCGGGGCTCGGCTGCGGACGGCCGACGCTGACGTAGTCGAAGCCGAGGCCGGCCATCTCCCGCGGATCGTAGAGGTTGCGGCAGTCCAGCAGCCTCGGCGCCGCGAGAGCCGCCCGGATGCGCGGCCAGTCGAGGTTGCGGAACTCGTTCCACTCCGTCATCAGCACCAGGGCATCGGCCCCCTCCGCGGCGCCGTAGGGATCGCCGCAACAGCCCAGGGCCGGGAGCAGGGCCGCGGCCAGGTCCATGGCCGCGGGGTCGTAGGCCTGTACCACGGCGCCCTCGCCAAGCAGGGTCTCGGCCATCTCCAGGGCCGGAGCTTCGCGGATGTCGTCGGTGTCGGGCTTGAAGGACAGCCCCAGGAGGCAGACCGTGCGGCCCTCGAAGCCGCCCAGCAGGCCGCGCAGCTTGTCGATCATGCGCCGGCGCTGCAGAGCGTTGCTGCGGTCGATGGCCTGCAGCACCGGGGCTTCGACCTCCTTGTTGCGCGCCGTCGCCGCCAGGCCCTGCACGTCCTTCGGGAAGCAGCTGCCACCGTAGCCGGCGCCGGCGCCGAGATTGCGGGGACCGATGCGGTCGTCGAGGCCCATGCCGCGGGCCACGGCGGCCACGTCGGCATCGCAGGCCTCGCACAGGCGGGCGATCTCGTTGATGAAGGAGATCTTCGCCGCCAGCATCGCGTTGGAGGCGTACTTGATCATCTCCGCGCTCTGCAGGTCGGTGAGGACCATGGGCACGTCGCGCTCGTAGAGGGGCCGGTAGAGGTCGATGACGGCGTCCCGGGCGCGCCGGCTGGAGGCGCCGATGACGACCCGGTCGGGGTGGAGGAAGTCGTCGATAGCCGAGCCCTCGCGCAGGAACTCGGGGTTGGAGACGACGTCCACGTCGGCCTCCGGCCGTTCCGCGGCGATGATGGACCCCACCTCGCCGCCCGTGCCCACGGGGACCGTGGACTTGTTGACGACGATCTTGTAGTCCTCCGCATGGCGCCCGATGGAACGCGCCGCCTGATGGACGTACGACATGTCGACCTCCCCTCCCGGCCCTGAGGGAGTGCCGACGCAGATGAAGACGATCTCGGACGACTTGACGGCGAAGGCGACGTCGGTGGAGAACGACAGCCTTCCACGCTCGCGGTTGCGGCCCACCAGCTCCTCCAGGCCCGGCTCGTAGATCGGCAGGTGACCATCGCGCAGCCGGTCGACCCGGCTCTCGTCGATGTCGACGCAGAGGACGGCGTTGCCGAGATCGGCCAGGCAGGCGCTCGTGACAAGCCCGACGTAGCCGCTGCCCATGGTGCAGATTCGTCTCAAGTAAGGCTCCCCGGAAGGTCAGAGCGGCAGGGACGGATCGACCTGGAGGCGGAGGTCGACGCTGCCCGGAGGCCGGGTCCTGGGAGAATCGGGCACAACAAGATTCCTGCACTTTCCGGTGTCAACCGAGATAGCGTGTCCAGTTGCGCTCCAGGCGGTCGGCCAGTTCGTCGATGTCGACGCCCTTGAGGCGGGCCAGTTCCTCGGCCACCTCCCGCACCCTCCGCGGATGGCCGGCCACGCCCCCCACCGGCACCGGGGCGTCGGTCTCGAGCAGCAGCAGGTCGTCGGCGATCTCGCAGGCCACCGCGGCGGCGGCCGGGTCCGAGATCACGGAGGGTCCCGCCGAGATGAAGAGCCCTTCGTCGTTGCAGATGCGCACGAGCTTCCTCGAGTGGGTGAACCAGTGCAGCTGGGCGTTCAGGCCCGTGTCCCGGTGGAAGGCGGCGGCGGCCTCCATCACCTGGCGAGGACAGCGCCGCGAGTGCAGGTTCACCGGCTTGCGGTGGATGTGGGCCAGCTCGAAGTGGCGCTCCAGCGCCCGGGTCTGGTCGGCCTGCTGATCGGGGGTGACCGCCCACTTGTGGTCCAGACCCGTCTCGCCGACGACGGCGGCTTCCCCCAGGCGGGCCCCGAGCAGCTCCAGATCGGGCTCGATCCCCGCCAGACCGCGCCGGGTCACGTCCACCGGATGGACCCCCAGGCCCGGGATGACGCGGCCGGGGAAGCGGCCGGCCAGGTCGAGCACGGCCTCCATGGAGGCCGCGTCCTGGGCGACGGCGACGAGGCGGTCGACGCCGGCCGCCGCCGCTGCCTCGAGCACGGGCTCCGGGGAGTCGAACTGGTCGAGGTGGCAGTGGCTGTCGGTGAGAGACAGGGCCACGGGGTCAGGCCGTCAGCCCGGTGGTCTCGTCCACGCCCAGCATCAGGTTCAGGCACTGCACGGCGTTGCCGGAAGCCCCCTTGCCGAGGTTGTCCTCCCTCCCCACCAGCACGAGTCCGATCTCCGGGCGGCCGAAGACGAACAGGTCGAGCCGGTTCGTGTGATTCGCCCCTCCGAGTTCGAGAAACCGCCCGCCGCGCAGATGGTCCGGCGCCTCGGCGGGATCGACGGGCCGCACGAAGGGCTCCCCGGCATAGCGGTCCGCCCACACCTCGAAGACCTCTGCCGCCGTCGTACCCGTCCGGCGCCAGGCCGCGGCGGGAACGGGGGTGCTGGTGAGCATGCCGCAGAAAGCGTGGTCGACGGAGGGCACGAACAGGGGAGGGTGCCGGCTGAGGCTGAAGCGCTGCATCTCCGCCAGGTGCTTGTGATCGCCCTCGAGCCCGTACAGGCACATGGGGAATCCCGCCTCGCCGTCGGCGCCGGGGCGGTCCCGGTACTCCTCGATCATGCGCCGGCCGCCGCCGGAGTAGCCGGAGACGGCGTTGACGGTGAGGGGCGTGGCGGGGTCGAGGAGACCGGCCTCGATGAGCGGGCGCACGGCGAGGATGAAGCCCACGGGGTAGCATCCGCAGTTGGCCACCCGGGGCGCCGTGCGGATCGCCTGGCGCTGCTCCGGCGACAGCTCCGGGAGGCCGTAGACCCAGCCGGGGTCGACGCGCCGGACGGTGCTGGTATCGATGACGCGGGTGCCCGAGCCGGGAGCCAGCAGCGCCAGCGCCTCGGCGGCGGCGTCATCCGGCAGGCACAGGATGGCGAGGTCGGCCTCGTCCAGGAGGCGGCGCCGCGCTCCCGGATCCTTGCGGTCCTCGTCGGCGATAAGGCGCAGGTCGAGATCGGCGCGTCCTGCCAGCAGCTCGCGGATGCGCAGGCCCGTCGTACCTTCCTGACCGTCGATGTAGATCGCGGGGCGGCTCACCAGCGCTCCCAAGACGAATAATTATTCGGAAATAACGAATAAATCGTAATCCTTGGACGCCTTCGAGTCAACCGCCGAGAGGCCGGGATGGAGTCGCCGCCGGAACCGCGGGTGGGTCTACCCGGACGTCGTGGACGCGGAGGCGAAGGGCTGGAGGGCGGTGGACTTCTACGTGCGCCGTTATCCGCACTCCTCCGAGGCGCAGTGGCGCCGGCGGCTGGAGGAGGGCCGGATCCGAGGCCCCGGAGGACCTGTCGGCCCCGAGGAGCGCCTGCGCTCCGGCCAGCGGCTGGAGTACCACCGGCCGCCCTGGACCGAGCCGCCCGCACCCCGCCGCTTCGACGTGATCCGGGACGACGGCGATCTGCTCGCCGTGGCCAAGCCGCCGGGGCTGCAGGTCCTGCCGGCGGCGGATTTCCTCGAGAACACCCTGCTCCGCGTGGTCCGGGAACGTCTGGGCGGCAGCCCGGCCCCGGCCCACCGCCTGGGCCGCGGCACCTCGGGCATCGTGCTCTTCGCGCGCTCGGCAGAGGCTCGCCGGGGGCTTGCGGCCGCCTTCGAGAACCGCCGCGTCCACAAGCTCTACCGCGCCCTCGTGCAGGGCCTCGACATGGAGGACCGGTTCTCGGTGGAGACACCCATCGGCCCCGTGGCCCATGCCCCGACCGGCCAGGTCTTCGCCGCCCGCCCCGACGGCCGGCCGGCCGTCTCCCACGTCCGGGTGGTCGAGCGCCGCCCCGCCGACGGCGCCACTCTGGTGGAGGTGGAGATCCCCACCGGACGGCCGCACCAGATCCGCATCCATCTGGCGGCGGCGGGGTTTCCGCTGGTGGGGGAACCGCTCTACGTCGCGGGGGGCCGGCCTCGACCGCCGGCGGCCGGGCAGGAGCCGCCGCGGCCCGGAGACATGGGCTACCACCTGCACGCCATGCAGGTCGGCTGCGGCCACCCCGTCGAGCTTTCGCGGATCAGCCTCTACTGCCGGCCGCCGGAGGAGTTGCTGCCCGCTGGCCAACGGTGGAGGCCGCCGGGTGCCTGCGCTCGCAGTCTCGGGTGAATCGTTCGCCGATACGATCCCCGGCTCGGCGCTCCCGTCGTACGCGAACCTGCGCGCCGGTCCCTATCCCCAGCTCTCGCGCTTGATCCGCTTGTCGTCGATCCCCAGCCCGCCCAGGATGGCCATCATGTGCTCGACGAACTTCGGCTCCGGCTCCTCGCCGCGCTCGCGGGCCTCCTTCCTCTCCCAGGGCAGCACCCCGGGCCCGCAGCAGTAGACCATCGACTCCTCCGGATCGATGCAGCTCTCGATCAGCTCGCGGTCGATCCGCCCCCGCCGCGCCTGCGGCTCCACGCCCGCCGGGTCCTCGCGGGTGATGCAGTGGACGACCTCGAGGTGGTCGGGATGCCTCTCGGCGAGACGGGCGAAGTCATCGTAGTAGATGATGTCTCCCTTCGTCTTGCTGCTGTAGAGCAGGACGTGGCGCAGACCGTCGCCGGCGTGCAGGGAGTGCTTGATGAGGGCGAAGTTGGGGACGATCCCCGAGCCGGCGCTGATGTGGAGGATCCGGCGGGTGCCCTCCGCGGCTGCCGAGAGGGTGTACGGCCCGGTGAAGCCGCGGATCTCCAGCCTGGTGCCCGGGGGACTGTGCCGGGCCAGCGGCGGGGACAGCACGGGGGGGTACTTCGACTCTCCCGGCCAGTAGGTCTCCTCCTTGATCGTGATCAGGAGGTGCTCCTCGTGGGGGGCCGAGCCCATGGAGTAGGCCCTCGGCTTCTCCCTGGCGCTCTTGATCTCCTCCAGGTAGGCGATCGTCTGCTGCAGGAACCCGAACTGGTGGGGGTCGATGGTGATGAACTGTCCGGCCTCGTAGTCGCGCGGCTCGTCGCCGATGTCCAGGAACAGGCTCACCGTGTCGTGGGTCTCCTGCCGGACCTCGGCGACGACGGCCTCCATCTCCCGCACCTTGCGGCGAGGCCTGCGCGGGGCCGAACCGGTCAATCCAGCCCCTTCTCTCTCAGGTGGTCCTTCATCCGGACGATGACGGCGTCGTCGTCCTCGCACTCGGCCACCAGCCGGGTGAACTCCTCGGCCGACATCCGCACCTTCTGCAGGAAACGCTGGTCCGCCGGACAGGGGTAGATGTAGGCGCCGATGCGGCCCTGGTCGGTGGCCCGCGCCTTGTCGGTGATGCGCGCCAGCCACGGAATGTCGCCGATGACCAGCCCCCGCGCCCGGGGTTTGAAGTCGAAGGATTGGCTATCGCTCACGGGGTCGATCCTGGAAGGAGAGGGTGTGGTTGGCGCCGAGCCGGCGGCGCAACTCGGCGGTGAGAGGGTTCGCGCTGAGGGGCTCGATCAGCTTGCGCGCCAGGGGAGGGGGAAGGGCGGCGGCGCCGTCCCGCCGCCAGCGCCCGGCCAGCAGCAGATGGTAGATCAGGTGGTGCCCGTCGAGGCAGGATCGCGACCCCTCGTCGAGGCCGCAGCCCGCGAGGCTGCCGGGGTCGAGCAGGCACGTCTCCGCCGGCCCTTCGGCGTCGGCGATCGAAGTATACTGAACGGCTCTTCGAGGGGTCCAGTCCCAGCCGATCTTGGACAACTCGAGGAAGGTCAGGCGCTCTCCGCCGGCGTCGACGACGATGTTCCCGGGCTGGTAGTCGGTGGGCCCGAGGCGGGCCGGAAGCCGCGCCAGGCGGCGGTGCAGCCGCCGCAGGGATCGTTCCGCCGGCGCCGGTGAGCCGCCGCCGGGCGGCAGCAGGTCCCGCAGGACGGTGACCGCCTCCTCCCCCGCCCCCACCCAGGCGCGCTCCAGGTCCCGGCGCGAAGCCCCGGGGGCCGCCCGTCTCTCCCACTCGCCTTCCGACAGGGCCTTCTCGATGCGCCCGATGCCGCGCCAGATCTGCGCCAGCCACCGGCGACGGGTGGCCGGATCCTCCTCCACGGGCAGCACCTCGGCGAGGGTGCGCGGACCGACGTACTCGAGGAGGATGATCTGGGCCTCGGGGTCGGCGCCGAAGGCGGCGGGCACCGGGCAGCCGCGGCGGCGAAGGTGACGCAGGACCTCGACCTCGAGACGCACCAGGTCGTGGGGCTCACCGCGGGCCAGCAGGCCCTGGAGCTGGTGCTTGGCCACCACCCGCCCGCCGTCCGACAGATCCAGGCGCCAGACGTCTTCGGCGATCCGGTGGATGGCGGCCACCGCCGGACGGCCGGGGACCCGCCCGGGCACGACCTCTCGCAGACGGCCGTGGACCGCCGCCGTCCACTGGGCGTCGGTGAGCGGCGCGGCGGCCGCCACTAATCGAAGAGGATGACCTGAGCGACCACCTTGCCGGCCTGGCAGTTGTGGCCGGGGTGGTCGTTCATGGCGAGGAACAGGGTGCCCTCGCAGCCGGCCAGGGTGTCGCAGCGGCTGCCCACGGCGAAGACCGGGCCGTCGCCGATGCGGGCGATCAGGGCGCCCACGTTGGCCCCGGGCAGCAGGTAGCCCTCGCCGGCGGTGTGGTTGTAGACGCCGTCGGCCCCGCACCAGGCGATCTGGTCGCGCATGTCGGGCGACCACGTCTCCTCCACGTCGAAGACGACGCGCTGCCCCTGGCGCACGGAGATGAGGGTGTCCTGCCAGGTGGGGCTCGGGCGCACGGTTCGCAGAATGGTCAGGGCCATGGCGGGCTACACTAACCGTTTCCGGCAATGGGATCAATCACCCGACGCAGGCCTCAATCCAGCTCCGGTCCCAGGCGCAGCGAGTGGGTCTTGATCAGGCAGAACACGGGCAGCCCTGGCGCCAGGCCCAGCTCTCCCACGGCCTCGGGGGTGACCTTGACCGCCAGGCGCCGGCCCACGTCGACGTGGACCAGCCGCGTGGCGCCCACCTCGGCGATCTCCGTGACCTTCCCGGCCAGGGCGTTGCGCACGCTCAGCCCCTCGGGCGCCGCCCGCGTGAGGATGACGTCGTCGGCCCGCAACCCGAGGAACAACCGCGTTCCCACCGGCCGGTCGCACCAGGGTATGCGCAGCTCCTGGTCGGCGCAGCGCGCCCGGCAGGCGCCGCTGTCCGCATCGCTGGCCACGATCTCCACGGGCAGCACGTTCTCGAAGCCGAACTCGTCCACCAGGGGCATCACCCTCGGGTCGGAGGCGATGCGGAAGAAGTCACCGTGGGCGACGACGCGCCCCCGGTCGAGGACGATCACCTCGTTGGTCAGCTCCAGGATCTCCGCCGCCGAGTGGCTGACGTAGAGGACGGGGATGCCGAGGTCGGAGCGCACGTGCCGCAGGTAGGGGATGATGCGGCTCTTGAGGCCCTGGTCGAGGGAGGCCAGGGGCTCGTCCATCAGCAGCAGCCGCGGCGAGGCCAGCAGCGCCCGCCCCAGGGCGACGCGCTGGCCCTCGCCGCCCGACAGGTTCCGCGGCCGGCGGTCGAGGAGCGGACCGATCTCGAGCAGCTCGGCGATCCGCCCGGGCTCGAAGCGCCGCTGCGCCGCCGGCAGCAGGTCGTAGCCGAAGCGCAGGTTGTCCCCCACGCTCAGGTGCGGGAACAACAGGTCCTGCTGGAAGACGCAGCCCAGCCGCCGCGCCTCCGGGGGCAGGTCGATGCCGGTCTCGGTATCGTAGAGGACCTCGCCGTCCAGCTCGACGCGGCCGGCCTCCGGCCGCAGCAGACCGGCGACCATGTTGAGGAGCGAGGTCTTGCCGCTTCCGGAGGGCCCGAAGACGGCGGTGGCGGCACTCCCGCAGCGGACGTCCACGTCGAACTCGAAGTCCGCCAGGCGGCGGCGCAGACGCAGCGTCAGCACGGCATTACCCTCGCTTCCTGCGGCGCGCCGCCCACTCGCTGCCCAGCAGGGCGGCCAGCGAAACTGCCACCGAGACCCACACCAGCCGCAGGGCGGCCGCCTCGCCGCCGGGCTGGTTGAGGCTGGTGTAGATGGCCAGCGGGATCGTGCGCGTCTCGCCGGGAATGTTGGCCACGAAGGTGATGGTGGCCCCGAACTCGCCGAGGCTGCGGGCGAAGGCGAGGAGGGCGCCCACCCAGAGCCCGGACGCCGCCAGCGGCAGGGTGACGGTGAGGAAGGCCCGCACCCGCCCTGCCCCGAGGGTGCGCGCCATCCCCTCCAGGCGCGGGTCCACGTCCTCGATGGCCAGCCGCACCGCCCTCAGGGACAGGGGAAAGGCGACCACCGCCGAGGCCAGGGCCGCCCCCTTCCAGTCGAAGGCCAGGGACAGTCCGATACCGTCCAGCAGCGGCCCAAGGAGCCCGCGCTTGCCGAACAGCCGCAGCAGCAGGTAGCCGGTGACCACGGGCGGCAGTACCAGGGGCAGATGGCACAGTCCGTCGAGGACGAACTTGCCGGGGAAGTCGCGCCGCGCCAGCAACCATCCCACCGCGACCGCCGCGGGCAGGCTGAGGAGGACGCAGGCCAGGGCCACACGCAGCGACAGCCCCAGCACCTCCCACTCCTGGGGGGTGAGCAAAGGGCTACTCCACCGCGGGCGGAGGGTCCGCCGGGGCGCCGAGGACGGTGAAGCCGTGCCGGCGGAATACCTCGGCCGCCCCGGTCGACCGCAGCCGCCTGAGAAGTTCCCGCACCGCCGGGGAGTCTCGGCCGGCGGCCACCGCCGCGGGATAGCGGATCGGCGCGTGCAGGCTGTCCGCCAGTTGCGCCGCCACCCGCACCCGCCGGCTGACGGCGGCATCGGTGGCGTACACGACACCGGCCTCGCACTCGCCGCGCTCGACGTAGAGAAGGGCGGCGCGCACATCGGGGGCCGGGGCGAGACGGTGCTCCAGCGCCGGCCACCAGCCCAGGGCCCGCAGCGCCTGGCGGGCGTAGATCCCGGCCGGGACGTGGTCGGGATCGCCCAGGGCCAGGCGCCCGCGGAAGGCTCCCGCCAGGTCGAACCCGGGCCGCGGCTCGACCTCCAGGCCGCTGCCCGCCGGGGTGATCACCACGAGGCGGTTGGCCAGCAGGTCGAAGCGCGTCCCGGCGTCGATGCGCCCCCTCTCCTGGAGGTAGTCCATCCACCGCGGATTGGCCGACACGAAGAGATCGGCGGGGGCGCCGGCATCGATCTGCCGCGCCAGCGACGAGGAGCCGGCAAAGGAGAGCCGCACCCGCGGAAAGGTGCGGCGCGGCAGGATCTCGGTGAGCGCGCTGGTCAGGCTGGCGGCGGCGAAGAGACCCACCGCCGGCCCTCCATGGGCTGACTCCTGCGCCCGGGTACCGGCGGCGGGCAGGTGGAGGAGGAGGGCGGCCAGGCACAGTGCCGGCGCCGGCCGGGGGGGGACGGTCACGGGGCCTCCAGGCAAGGATCCACGGGGCCCGGCAGAGATTGAGGCCCCCGGCTGCAAGCGTCAATGGCAGGGGGATGCCCCCCGCCCTACCTTCCCGCCCCATGTCACCCGGACCCCTCGACTCTCTCGACCTCCTCACCCGGATGCTGCGGGTCCCCTGCCCCTCCGGCCGCGAGGAGCGCATGGCCGCCTTCCTCGCGGGCGAGCTGAGAGCCCTCGGCGCCAAGCCCCGCCAGGACGGTCAGGGCAACCTCTGGGTCGAGATCGCCGGCCGCGATCCGGGACCCGGGCTGGCCATCGCCAGTCACACCGACGAGATCGGCATGGTGGTCACCGCGGTGGAGGCCGACGGCGCCCTTCGCGTGCAGCGCTCCGGGGGGCTCCACCCCTTCAAGCTTGGCGAGGGGCCGGTGGTGCTCGTCGCCGACGGCGGCGACGTGCCCGCTCACCTGAGCTTCGGCTCCACCCACACCAACGATCCCGAAGATCCGATAACCGGGTTCGCCCAGGGCCGCCAGGGAATCACCTGGGCGCACACCCGCCTGATCACCGGCCGGTCCCCCCGGGAGCTGGCCGACCTGGGGGTCCGGGTGGGTACCTGCGCCGTGCCGGCGGCCGGCGTGCGGGGGCCGAACGTCTTCGGCCCCGAGGAGGATCCCCTGGTCTCGGCCTGGATCTTCGACAACCGCGGCGGCAGCCTCACGCTTCTCAAGCTGTATGAGCGCTTGCGGCAGGCCGGCCTCGCGCCGAGGCGGACCCTGCACCTCTGCTTCCTCGTTCAGGAGGAGACGGGACTCCTGGGCGCCAGGGGCTGGGTGCGCCGCAACGAGGTGGAGACCTTCATCGCCGTCGACTCCACGCCCATGCCGCGGGGAACTTCCCTCGAGCTGGACGGCCGACCCGCCGCCTGGTCGCGCGACAGCCGGGTCCACTTCCACCAGGGCCTGATCGCCGAGCTGGACGCCGCCGCCGTCCGCGCCGGGACAGGCCTGCAGTACGCCGTCTACTCGGCCGCCGCATCGGACGCCACCGGCGTGCTCGAGGCCGGCGGCGCCCCCCGCTGCGCCACCATCGGCTATCCGCGGGAGAACTCCCACGGTTACGAGGTCGTGCGCTGGTCGGTCTTCGACAGACTGGAACGGACCCTCTTCGAGTACGTCGCCGCCCTCTGAGGGCCGCCCTTGGAGCTCGCCGCTCTGCAGGACCGCCGCCTGGCCCTCCTGGGTCTCGGCGTCGAGAACCAGGCCCTGGGCCGCTGGCTGGCCTCCCGGGGACTCGGCTTCGCCGTCTGCGATGCCGATCCCGCCCGCCGCCTCGATGGGGACCCATGGAAAGAGGCGGTCCGGGACTGGCGCCTCGGTCCCGGGTGCTTCGACCGCCTCCACGACTTCGACCTGCTCTTCCGCTCCCCCGGCATCCCGTCCCTGCGCCCGGAGCTGCAGCAGGCCCGCCGGCGCGGCACGGAGGTCAGCAGCCAGACGGCCCTCTTCCTCGAGCGCTGCCCGGCGCCGGTGATCGGCATCACCGGGACCAAGGGCAAGGGCACGACCGCCTCCCTCCTGGACTCGATCCTGCGGCGGGAGCCCGGCCTGTCCCCACACCTGGGCGGCAACATCGGATTGCCGCCCGTCAGCTTCCTCGACGACCTGTCGGCTGCGGACGTGGTCGTGCTGGAGCTCTCCAGCTTCCAGCTCCAGGATCTGGATCGAAGCCCCCACGGGGCCGTGCTCCTGCCCGTAACCCTCGACCATCTCGACTACCACGCCAGCCGGGCGGAGTACGTCGAAGCCAAGGCGGCGATCTGCCGCTTCCAGGGCAGCGGCGACTGGGTCCTTTCCAGCGTCGGCGACGACACCGCCGCCGAGCTCGCCTCGCGGAGCCCGGGAAGGAGCCTGGGGTTCCGTGCCGGGCCACCCCTGGAGGGCGATGGCTGCTGGAGCGAGGAGGGCGAGATTCGCTGGCGGGAGGACGGCCGAGTCGAAGTCCTGGCCGCGGTGAGCGACCTCCGCCTGCGGGGGATCCACAACCTCGCCAACGCCTGCGCCGCCGCCGGGGCGGCGCGCCTGTGCGGCGCTTCCGCGGCGGCCGTCGGACAAGGTCTGAGCGCCGTCCAGGCGCTTCCGCACCGCCTGGAGGAGGTGGGAGAGCGGGGCGGCGTGCTGTTCGTCAACGACTCCCTGGCGACGACGCCGGAGGCGGCGGCGGCGGGCCTGGCGGCGTATGCCGGCCGACCGGTGGTCCTCATCGCCGGGGGAGCCTCCAAGGGCGGGTCCTTCGAGGGACTGGGAGCCGCCATCTCCCGGTCGGCGGCGGCGCTGGTGACCCTGGGGGTGGAAGGGCCGGCCATCGCCGCCGCCGCCGCGGCGGCCGGGTTCCGCGGACCGGTGGCCGCCGACTGCCCGTCCATGGAAGCGGCGGTGCGCGGCGCCGCGGAGCTGGCCCCGGCCGGCGGCGTCGTGCTGCTGTCGCCGGGCTGCGCCAGCTTCGGCATGTTCTCCGGCTATGCCGCCCGGGGAGAGGCCTTCCGGGCCGCCGTCGGTTGACAGCGGCCCGAGGCGGGAGAGGCGAACCGCGCCGCCCGAGGCGGGACGCTTTTTCCCTTGACATTGTGCCGGACCCCCGGATAGGTTGATTCGCGTTGCACAGGAACTCACAAGATGGACTTCGAGGAGCTTTCGAGAGCCGGATGATCAGCCGAATCCCACAATCCCCCTTGCACCCGTTCAGGTTTACGGGTCAGCAGGCGACGTTCTTCGGGACGACCGCCCCCTCCGCCTCTGGCGGCTGCCGGGGTGTATCGGGCCCGGCCGAAGGGGGGATGGGGTTCCACCGGCTCCACGGGAACGAGATCACCCCGATGACCGTCCCCGGCTCCATCATGGGCGGGGCGGTCGTCAAGCCCCGGACGGGGCCTGCAGCGGGAGGAGATCCCGGAGGTTGAATCGCTGAAGCGACAGCGACGACAGCCGTGGGGATCGGATCCCAACGGCTTCTGCCAGCCGGCTGCAGGCTCCCGCAAGGGGAACACCTGCAGCCGGTTTTTTTGTTGCAACCGGAGTCCGCCGGGGTCGCTCCCCACGGACTGCGAGGAAGCGCCGGACCCGCAATCGGTACGGCACGCGGGCCGGCGCCGGAATCTCCGTCGACGGACGGGGGTTCACAATTCGGGGGCGGTGTCCGCAGGATCGGGCCCACTCACCGCCCGCCGGCATCCACCCGCCCGGCGGGGTCACGGCTGCTGGAACAGGAGGCCAGCGTCGTCCCGCCCGAACTCGCGAACTCCCCGCGGCGGCGAGACCGCGGCGACGTTCGCATGCATCGCGAGAGGAAGGAGACCGATGCAGAAGGTCCCGAGAGAGTGGATCGAAAGAGCAGCCCGGGTCTACAACAGCAACGCCGAGGCCAGCAAGGCCCTGGGCATCGCGGGGGGCACCTTCGGCCGCCTCTGCCGCCAGTACGGAATCGAGACCCCCTTCGCCCGCCAGCGCAACGCCCGCCAGGCGGCGCGGTCCCGGGCCTAGGAGACACGGCTCCGGCTCCGACGGGAGAGCCGGAGAGAGGGCTGCCCCCGGCAGCCGCGGAACAATCCTCGACCAACGCCCGCCGGTCCGGACGCCACCGGGCCGGCGGGCGCTGTATCCTCGACTCTCCGCACCCCCTCGGTGCGTACTATTGCGCGCCATGACGAGCCCATCCCCCCGACTGATCGAGGCCGTCTCTCCCGAGGTGGAGGCCAGGATCCGGGCCGCCCTGGGCCGGGAGGAGGCCCTGATCCAGGTCCGGACCGACATGGAGGCGGAAGGCAGGGCCTTCGGCTGCCGCTGGCTGGCCGCCTCCTCCCGCCGCATCGTCGTCGTCGACGAGCCCTCGGCCGACGGCGCCCTGTCGATCCCCATGGCCGAGGTGGCCCGGGTGCGGACCGAGCCCCTCGTCGGCGGCGGACGGCTCGAGATCGAGCGCCGCTCGGCCCCCACCGTGGCGATCCCCTACACCCGGTCCATGGAGGAGAAGTTCTCCGAGGCGGCCCGGGGGCTGGAGCAGCTGCGCGCCGGCGACCCCTTCCTCATCACTCCCCGACTCGAGCGCCTTCGGTGCGAGAAGTGCTCGCGCCTGCTGCCGGAGCGCGACGGGATCTGTCCGGCCTGCATCCACAAGTGGTCGACCCTGAAGCGCATCTCGCGCTACATGGCCCCGTACCCGTGGAAGGTCGCGACCCTGGCCGTCGCCTCCCTGGTCACCACCGGGGCCGAGGCGGCATCACCGTGGGTGATCAAGCTTCTCTTCGACGAGGTCCTGGTGCCCGTGGAGGCCGCCGACGACAGCCCGGCAGATCCGGAGTCCCGCCTCCGGCTGCTGGGCTTTCTGGTTCTGGCCCTGGTGGGCATCCGCCTCGTCAGCTGGGCCGCCGAGTGGGTCCACGGGTGGATCGCCGCCTGGCTCGGCGCCCGGGCCACGGCCGACATCCGCGGCGAGCTCTACCGCCGGCTGGAGATGCTGTCGCTGCAGTTCTACGACAAGCGCAAGGTGGGGGCCCTCATGTCGCGGGTCACCCGCGACACGGGCCGGCTCCAGGACTTCCTCGTCGACGGTCTCCCCTACCTCGTCATCAACGCCCTGGTCATCCTCGTCATCCTCGGGGTCCTGCTCTGGCTGAGTTGGGAGCTGACTCTCTACATCCTGGTCCCGGTGCCCTTCATCATGGTCTGGGGCGCCGTGTTCTGGAGGCGCCTGCGCCGGCTGTTCACGCGCTGGGGCGAGATGTGGTCGAACCTGACCGATCGCACCGCCGAGGCCCTCACCGGCATCCGGGTGGTCAAGGCCTTCGCCCAGGAGAGCCGCGAGATCGGCGCCTTTGCGCGCCTGAACCGCAAGATCACCGGGATCAGCGTGAGCACGGGCGTGAACCGCACCGTGTTCTTCGCCACCATCTCCTTCCTCACCGGCCTCGGCGCGATCATCATCTGGTACTTCGGCGGCCAGGATGTGATCGCCGGCGAGCTGACCATCGGCACCCTGCTGGCCATCAGCTGGTGCATGGCGAAGATCTACGAGCCCCTGGAGTGGTTCGGCCAGGTCAACTCCTGGATGACGCGCGCCTTCGCCGGCGCCGAGCGCGTCTTCGAGGTCATCGACGCCGTCCCCGAGTCGTACGACGACGCCCGGGCCGTGCGCATGCCCGAGATGCGGGGACGGATCCGGTTCGCCGACGCGACCTTCGGCTACGACAAGAGCAAGCCGGTTCTCAAAGGCATCGACCTCGACGTGGGCGCCGAGGAGATGATCGGACTCGTGGGGCGCTCCGGGGTCGGCAAGACGACGACGGTGAACCTCATCGCCCGGTTCTACGACGTCGATCACGGCTCCATCGAGATCGACGGCGTCGACATACGGCGCATCAACCTGCGCGACCTGCGGCGCCAGATCGGCATCGTCTCCCAGGAGCCGGTGCTGTTCTCCGGCACCATCGCCGAGAACATCGGCTACGGAAAGCCGGGGGCGAAGTTCGAGGAGATCATGTCGGCCTCCCGGCTCGCCAACGCCCACAACTTCATCGTCGCCAAGCCCGACGGCTACGAGACCCAGGTCGGAGAGCAGGGCAACAGCCTCTCCGGCGGCGAGCGCCAGCGGGTGGCCATCGCCCGGGCCATGCTCCACGACCCGAAGATCCTGATCCTCGACGAGGCGACCTCTTCGGTGGACGTGGAGACGGAGAAGCAGATCCAGCAGGCCGTGCACCGCATGGTGAAGGGCCGCACCACCTTCGCCATCGCCCACAGGCTGTCGACCCTGAGGGACGCCGAGCGCCTGGTGGTGCTGGAGGAGGGACGGATCGTCGAGGTGGGCAGCCACGCGGAGCTGATGGAGCGGCGCGGCGTCTTCCACGGCCTCGTGCGGATGCAACAGGAGGCCTCGAGGATCATCGCCGTCGCCGATTGAAGCCCATGAAGCCGACCACGACTGAGCTGAACACCGACGGGCCGTCGCCCTTCCGAGAGCCCGCGCCGGCGGCGGTGGAGGAGCGGATCCGCCGCCAGATGGAGGCGGACGAGCCGGTCTGGATCCAGGTGGCCACGGACATGTCCGGGGGAGAGGTCTTCGCCGAGGGCTGGCTGGTGATCACCGACCGCAGGGTGCTGTTGGTCCCGGCCTCCGGCCGCGGCGACGAGCCTGCGGCGGTCGAGGAGGTCCCCCTCGCCGAGGTGCGCGCCGCCCGGGTCGAGGCGCTGGTCGGCGGCGGCCGCATGGAGGTGGAGCGCCGCCGGGGAGCGCCGGCGCACCTGTATTACTCCAACAGCCTGGCCGCCAGGTTCGCCGAAGTCGCGGAGAGTCTGAACCAGCTGGCCGCGGGGGAGACACCGAACCTGGCCACCGAGGTCGAGCGCAGCCGCTGCGAGCGCTGCGGCCGCGTGCTGCCCGAGAAGGACGGCGTCTGCCCGGCCTGCGTGAGCAAGCTGAGCACCCTGGGGCGTCTGCTGCGCTACATGGCGCCGTACAAGGGCCGCGCGGCCCTGCTGCTGGCGCTGCTGATCGTCGAGACCGGCGTCGATGTGCTGCCGCCCCTGGTCGCCAAGGTCGTCATCGACGACGTGCTCGTCAGCGAGGAGCTGGATCCGCGGGCGAAGTACGGCCTGCTGGTGGAGTACGTCCTCGGCCTGCTGGCCATCAACGTCTTCGCCTGGTGCGCCTGGGTCGGCCGCCGCTGGGTGGGCAACTGGATCGGCTTCCGCGCCATCGAGGCGATGCGGGCCGAGCTCTACCGGGCGCTGCAGTTCCTGCCCCTGCGGTTCCACGACAAGCGCAAGGTAGGCGGGCTGATCTCGCGCATGTCCAACGACTCCGACCTGGTGGAGGAGTACCTGATCTTCGACATCCCCTTCGTCGTCAGCAACGGGCTGCTGATCGTGACGATCCTCGCCATCCTGCTGTCCACCAGCTGGCAGTTGACCCTCTGGGTGTTGCTGCCGATCCCGGCGATCCTCGCCGTCTCGACGCTGATCTGGAAGCGCATGGAGCTGCACTGGATGCGGTTCTCCACCCGCTGGTCGCGCCTGTCGTCGCACCTCAACGAGTCGATCCGCGGCATCCGCGTGGTCAAGGCCTTCGCCCAGGAGCAGCGCGAGGGCGAGCGCTTCGAGCGCCGCAATACCGACCTGCGCGACGTGAGCGTCAGCGCCGAGCGCCACTGGCTGGTGTTCTGGATGACCACCAACTTGTTCATGAGCGCCGGCGTGTTCTTCGTCTGGTACTTCGGCGGGCGCCAGGTGGTGCTCGGCGGACTCCAAGCGGGTGAGCTCTGGGCCTTCATCATGTACATCATGATGCTCTATCAGCCGCTGAAGTGGTTCGGCGACTTCTACGGGTTCATGATGCGGGCCTATGCCGGCGCCGAGCGCATCTTCGAGGTCATCGACGCCCGGTCCGAGCCCTTCGACGATCCGCGGGCGCTGCCCAGGCCGCGGCTCGAAGGCCGGGTTCGCTTCCGCGGCGCCTTCTTCGGCTACGATCCGGGAAAGCCGGTGCTGCGCGAGGCGGATCTGGAGGTGGAACCCGGCGAGATGATCGGCCTCGTGGGCAAGTCCGGGGCCGGCAAGTCGACCTTGATCCACCTCCTGTGCCGGTTCTACGACGTCACCCGCGGCCGGCTGGAGATCGACGGCGTCGACATCCGCCGCCTGCGGCTCGAGGACCTGCGCTCCCAGATCGGACTGGTGGCCCAGCAGTCGTTCCTGTTCAACGGCACGGTGGCCGAGAACATCGCCTACGGCAAGCCCGGCGCCTCCTTCGACGAGGTGCTGCGCGCGGCCAGGGCGGCCAACGCCCACGAGTTCATCATCAAGCTGCCCGACGGTTACGACATGGTGGTGGGCGAGCAGGGCAGCAGGCTCTCCGGGGGCGAGCGCCAGCGCATCGCCATCGCCCGGGCGATCCTGCACGACCCGAAGATCCTGATCCTCGACGAGGCGACCTCCTCCCTGGACACGCCCACGGAGAAGAAGATCCAGGAGGCCATCGCGAGGCTGGTGGAAGGGCGCACGACCTTCGCCATCGCCCACCGGCTGTCGACGCTGAGGTCCGCCGACCGGCTGGTCGTCCTCGACGGCGGCCGCATCGTCGAGACCGGAACCCACGAGGAGCTGATGCGGCGCGAGGGTTTCTTCTACAAACTCGTGAAGACCCAGCAGGAGACCACGGCCGTCATGGCCGTGAGCGGATGACGGCCAGGCACCAGCCGGCGCCGATCACGGTGACCCACCCTGACGAGGTGGACATCTCCCGGGTGCGGCTCTTCCGCGAACCGTCGTGGATCCTGCGGCTCACCATCGACGGCGACCGGTCGTACACCCGCGTCAAGGTCGTGCGCGCGGCGCCCCTGTCCCATCCGGACCGCTACATCTCCCTCCTCGACGAGAAGGACGAGGAGGTCTGCATGATCCCCGACCTCAAGGAGCTCGACGGGGAGATGCGCGCCATCGTCGAGGCGGAGCTCGACCGCCGCTACCTGACCTCCGCGGTGCAGCGGGTGCTGTCCATGCGCAACGAGTTCGGCACCTCCTACTGGGACGTGGAGACCAACCGCGGCCGGCGCGAGTTCGTCGTCCAGAACGCCGCCGAGAGCGCCCAGTGGATGGGAGAGCACCGCCTGCTGCTGGTCGACGTGGACGGCAATCGTTTCGAGATTCCCGACCTCCGCGAGCTCGACAGGAAGAGCCTGAGCCTGGTCGAGCTGGTGCTGTGAATCCCAACGTCGAGAGAGATGCCATGACCCGCACCGACCCCGCAGTCGTCGACGCATTGAGCCGGTTCGACTCCCCCACCCTCTTCAACGCCCTGGCCGAGATCACCGGCCTGCCGAACGAGGAGTACACCGACCACACCATCCGCTGCCTGCTGCCGGACCTGGGGCCGGCGGTGGGCTACGCCGTCACCGCCGAGGTCACCACCAACGATCCGGACTCGCCGCAGATCCCCTGGACCGACTACTACGAGGGCCTGGAGGCTTTCGACGGGCCCATGGTAACGGTCCTTCAGGACGTGGACTCGCGGCCGGGCCGGGGCGCCTGCATCGGCGACGGCATGGCGGCTCTCCACAGGCGCCTGGGCGTGACCGGCGCCATCGTCAACGGCACCGCCCGCGACCTGCCCGGGATCCGGCGCTTCGGACTCCCGGTGTGGGCCTGGGGCGCCGTCCCCGGCCACGGCGTCTTCCACCTGGTGCGCTGCGGGGGCTCGGTGACCGCCGGGCAGCTGCGGATCCAGGCGGGCGACCTGCTGTTGGCCGATCGCGACGGTTGCGTGCGCATTCCGGTGAAGGACGCTGAGGAGGTCGTCAAGGTCGCCGCCGAGGTCCGCGACATGGAGGCCGGCATCCACGCCTTCTACAGCTCCCCCGACTTCACGGTGGCGGAGATGAAGAAGCGGCAGGGCTGAGCGAAGGTCCGGATCCCACTCATTTCGGCCGTCGGACGGATCTTGACCGTCAGTCGGGGTTTGCCCTCTATGTGGTTTTCCGCGCGCGGCGAGATTCCGCGACCCCCCAGGGAGGGACGGACCATGGGCACCAGGCATCCAGTTCTCGCGGCACTCGCCGGCGGCCTCTTCGCCGTGGGGGCCCTCGCCCAGGAGGAGGCCGAAGAGCGGAGGATCTACCAGCTCGAGGAGGTCACGGTGACGGGCTCGCGCATCAAGAGCGAGGAGAGCCTGTCGCCGGCGCCGATGGTGGTCATGTCCACGGAGGAGATCCGGGCCCGGGGCCTGGCTTCCATCGGGGACGTGCTGCAAACCCTCACCGTGCAGTCCAACGCCATCAACACGCAGGCCAACAACGGCGGCGACGGCTCCACCCGCATCAGCCTGCGAGGCCTCGGCTCCCAGCGCACGCTGGTGCTGCTCAACGGCCGGCGCTTCGTGGCCGGAGGGACCGGGGCCAACGGCTCCGTCGACCTGAACGCCATCCCCGCCTCCGCCATCGAGCGCATCGAAGTCCTCAAGGACGGGGCCTCGGCGGTGTACGGGTCGGACGCCGTGGGCGGCGTGGTGAACATCATCACCCGCTCCGGGCTGGAGGGGTTCGAGGTCGATCTCTACGAGGGGATCTCCGGCGCCGGCGACGGGGAGGCCCGCGACCTCTCCGTGAGTTACGGCGTGCAGAGCGACAAGGGACACATCCTGTTCTCGGCGAGCTACCACAACCGCCAGCCGGTGTGGACCGGCAACCGCAGCTTCAGCGAGACCGACAAGGCATACAACTGGGCCAGCAACGACGGCACCTTCAACAAGAACGGCAGCTCGGCCACGCCCGAAGGCCACATCATCGACCGCCTCGACGAGGTGGGCAACGAGGCCTGGCAGGCCCTCGTGACGGCCACCGACGACGCCGGGGCCTATCACCTCGATCCGGAGACCGGCTGGCGCCCCTTCAACCCGCAGGGGATCTCCTCCGACGGCAGCGGCGATCTCTACAACTACCAGCCCGAGAACTACCTCTACACGCCGCAGACCCGCTACAGCTCCTTCCTCGGCGGCTCCCGGAGCGTGGGCCGGGACATGACGGCCAGTTTCGAGGTGCTGTACACCAACCGCCAGTCCGACCAGAAGCTGGCCCCCACGCCCCTGTTCATCCACTTCGAGGACATATCGGTGTCGGCCACCAACCGCTACAACGAGTTCGGCCGG
>CAZEHQ010000025.1:0-31318 GCA_964512165.1 uncultured Gemmatimonadaceae bacterium
GCTCCTCGTCAGCGGTCTGGACTATGGATCCATTCCAGTGAGAGACGATTGGCAGGGCTGGTGGATCATTCTACGCCAGACGGATCTCAATTCCGGCCAGAACGTGATTGAGTTCCGCAACGAAGCCAACCAGGATCGCACCTCCAACTATACCCACTGGCAGTTGAAGGACGTGAAACTGTGGAAGCCCTTCGACGCCAGGTTGCCCGCCGGCGCCAAGCTCCTGTCCCCCTCCCTTCCCCTTGTCGAGTCCGGCCTCCGCCATCCCTTCCCCGCCCCCTTCAACGCTGAAGTCACCGTCCCCTTCACCACCACTGCCCCCGGGCAGGTCCGCATTGCCGTCTACAACCTGGCGGGCCAGCGGGTCCGCCTCCTCCGCGATGGCTGGATGGAAGCCGGTCTGCACGAGTCGCACTGGGACGGCCGCACCGATTCAGGAACCGATGCCGGCTCAGGCGTATATTGTGTCCTGCTCCAGGCAGCCACGTTCACCCAGTCGGCCCGACTGGTACTGATCCGATAGGGAGGGCGCCACCATGGGCGCGACCTGTGTCGACGTGACCGTCCGCAACCCGGCAGACCCCGACCGCAGCTGGACCGGGAAGTTCCTGGTGGATAACCATCGCCGAAATCGAGTTCGAGGGAGAGATCGTCGGCGGCACCATCGTCTACGGAGAGGATGGCAGCGAGCCGTTGCTCGGCGTCACCGCCCTGGAGTCGGGCGGGTTCGAGGTCGATCCGCGCAACGAACAGCTGAAGCGGCTGCCGGCCGTTCTGTTGAGACCCATCCAGCTCGCCCGGCGTCTGTCCCGACACCCAGAGAGACTCCCATGAACGGCCCTGACCGACCCAAGACCTTCCACCCCCTCCTGCCGTGGGTCCCGCTGGCCGCCCTCCTGCTGGCGGCGGCCCCGGCCCAACTGCACGCCGGTGCCTGGACCCAGCCCAAGGGCGGGTTCTACTCCAAGCTGGCCGGCCTCTCCTTCAGCTCTCGAGCCTACCTGGACCTCGACGGTGAGCGCCGGGACCGGGCCCAGGACCCCCAGGAGGAGCTGAGCGACCGCGGCTATTCCGCCTACCTGGAGTACGGCCTGCTCGACCGCCTGACCCTGGTGGCCTCCCTGCCGTACAAGAGCCTGGAGTTCACCAATCCGACGGAGGCGAGGTATTTCGAGGCCCTCGACAGCACCATCGTGCGCCAGCATCCGGACCAGTCCAGCTCCGGACTGGCCGACCTGGAGCTGCGCCTTCGCTGGCGGCTGCTGGCCGAGCCGGCCGTCGTCTCCCTGGCGGCGGGCGGCAAGATCCCCCTGGGCTACGAGGTGCCCACGGAGATCCCGGAGAGCTACGTCCCCCTGGGCACGGGCGAGACCGACGCCGAGGTTCGCCTGCTGGTGGGCACGTCCCTCTACCCGGTGCCGGGGTACGTGACCGGCACCCTCGGCTACCGCCTTCGCGGCGGGGAGTACGGCGACGAGCTGTTCCACGGCCTGGAGGCCGGCTACTCCTTCGACCGCCTGCTGGTCAAAGGCGTGCTGGAGGGCATCCAGACCCTGGGCGACTGCGGGGCCACCGGGGAGACCGGCGGGCTCGTGGGGGACCAGAACAACCTCAAGCTGTCTCCGGGGCTGATCTGGTCCCTCGGCGACCGGGTGGAGATCAGCGCCGATCTCTTCCACATCGTCTCCGGCTGCAACACGGCGGCGGGTACGACCTATGCCCTGGGGCTGGCCTTCAAGGGATAGGCGCCGCGAAGCCCGCAGGCGAGTATATTCTCTCCGCCACTCTGGGAAAGGAGGCCGTCAATGCCGCGCAGGAAATGGGAGATCCCCGAGCGGGAGGCCACCGACGAGGCCGCCTATCTGAACCGCCGCAAGTTCCTCCGCGGCGCCGGCCTGGGCACCATCGGCCTGATCTCGGGATGCATCCCCGACCGGCTCCTGCAGCCGAAGGATCTTCTCGATCCCAAGCCCTTCCTCGGACTCGAGGACCGCGAGCCGATCCCCCCGGACCAGTGGTATCCGGCGCCGGTGAACCCGGACTTCTCCACCCTCGACCGGCCCCTCACCGACGAGGAGATCGCCGGTCTCTACAACAACTTCTACGAGTTCACCACCACCAAGGAGGTCTGGAAGTACATCGACAAGTTCGAGTCTTCCCCGTGGACGGTGGAGATCGCCGGCCTGGTAGACGAGCCCCGGACCTGGGACATCGATGACCTCGTGGGCCGCATGGATCTGGAGGAGCGGCTCTACCGCCACCGCTGCGTCGAGGCGTGGTCCATGGCCATCCCCTGGACCGGCTTTCCCATGAAGGCCCTCATCGACCTGGTGGAGCCCCTGTCGTCGGCCCGCTTCGTGCGCATGACCTCCTTCTTCAACCCCTCGGTGGCGCCGGGGCAGTGGGACCGCCCCGATTTCCCCTGGCCCTACGTGGAGGGCCTGAGCATGGCCGAGGCGACCAATGAGCTGACCCTGCTGGTGACGGGCATCTACGGCCACGCCCTGCCCACTCAGCACGGCGCCCCGCTTCGCCTGGTGACGCCCTGGAAGTACGGGTTCAAGGGCCTCAAGTCGATCGTCCGGATCGAGTTCGTCGAGGAACAGCCGGCCACGTTCTGGAACACCGAGGCGCCCCACGAGTACGGCTTCCTCTCCAACGTCGAGCCCGAGGTTCCCCATCCCCGGTGGTCCCAGGCCAGCGAGCGCTTCATCTCCACGAGCCTGTCGAGCTTCGAGCGGCGCGACACCCTGCTCTACAACGGCTACGAAGAGTACGTCGCCCACCTGTACGCGTGACCTCCAAAGGAGACTGCATGCGCCGGCTGCTGGCCTCTCTCCTCCCCCTCTTCCTGCTCCTGCCTCCCCTGTCGGCCGAGGAGGACCTCCACGGCACCTGGGAGGGCGCCTTCGTCGACGACCGCGTCGGCGAGATCACCACCCGGCTGGTCTTCGACGACGACGGCAGCTTCGAGATCGACCAGGTCATCGAGGTGAAGGACGACTTCCTGGCCGGCGTCGATCTCGCCGCGGCGCCGGCCATCGGCCAGATCACCGCAAGGGGCACCGGCACCTACGGCGTCGAGGGGGACCGGCTCTCGGTGGAGATCGCCGACCTGGACCTGCGCGTCGACGGAGAGGATCTAACCGGGTTCTTCACTGGCGTCGCCCGCGCTCTGGCCCGCCAGGCGGCGGACTCCCACGGCGTCGCCGACGACAACTACCCGGCCTTCGAGGAGGCCTACGTAGCCGAGTTCTTCGTCGTCCTCGACGAGGTCGAGTTCCTCGCCGTCTTCGGCGAGCAAGGCGGGACCCGCACCTGGACCATCGACAACCACCTCCTCACCCTGACGGCCGACGGCGGCGGCGGCGGCGCGTGGGAGTTCGACCGCCTCGACGGTGCCATGACCGCCGTCGCCGAGACCGCCTGGGGCGCCGTGAAGGCCGCCAGCAGCCGCTGAGTCTCCGTCCTCCGTCCGTCCCGCCCTCCCCCGCCGCGAAGGAAGGGCTGGCCCTCAATCTGGAGGAACCCGGCTCGCCAGCGGCGGTGGGCGCCGGAGCACGGGGTCATGATGCGCCTGGTGCTCAAGTGAGAGGTTCCGAGGCCCCTTGCAGGGTCTGTTCCATGTCCCGGGGCGGGGGGCTCTCGAACCTCAGCTCCTCCCCCGAACGCGGATGGGTGAACCCCAGCGAGGCGGCGTGCAGCGCCTGGCGGTCGAGGCCCTGCAGCAGTCGCCGAGCCGCTTCCCGGAGCCGGGGCTCGATGCCGCGCACGCGTGTGCGCCCTCCGTACACCGGATCGCCGAAGACCGGGTACCCCAGGTGCTGCATGTGCACGCGGATCTGGTGGGTGCGGCCCGTCTCCAGGCGCAACTCCAGCAGGCTGAACAAGCCCAGCTCCCGCAGCCGCCGGAAGCGGGTCACCGCCCGGCGGCCGCCCTCGACCACGGCCATGCGCTTGCGGTCGGCGGGACTGCGGTCGAGGGGCGCATCGACCACGCCCTCTTCCGGGGGCCTTCCCCACACGAGAGCGGTGTAGCCGCGTTCGACGCTGCGCTCCTCCAGCTGTGCCGCCAGGCCGCGGTGGGCGGTGTCGTTCTTGGCCGCCATCAGCAGCCCGGTGGTGTCCCGATCGAGGCGGTGGACGATCCCGGGCCGCAGCACCCCGTTGATGCCGGACAGGTCGCGGCAGTGGTGGAGCAGGGCGTTCACCAGCGTTCCCGAGGGGCTGCCCGGCGCCGGATGGACGGCCATGCCGGCGGGCTTGTCCACCACCAGCAGATCGGCGTCCTCGTGCACCACGGTGAGCGGCAGGTCCTCCGGGCGGGCCACCAACTGCACCGGCTCCGGCACCTCGACGGTGACCCGATCACCGATGCGGAGGCGGTACCCGGACCGCTTCGCGGCGTCGTTGACGAGGATCGCGCCCTCGGCCACCAAGCCCTGCACGCGGCTACGGGACAGCTCCTCCAGGACGCGGGGAACGTAGCGGTCGAGGCGCTCGCCCTCGTCCTCCTCCTGGATCCGGAAGCCGTGGACACCGCCCGCCCGGGCGGGAGGCCCGGTCACCCGGCTAGCCCCCCGGGGCGGGCTCGTCGGCGGTGACCGCGCCGGACGGCGCCGGCTTCTTCTGCCGCGAGTAGCAGACGACCAGGAGCAGGACGCCGATGGTGACGCACGAGTCGGCCACGTTGAAGATCGGCCACCGCCAGCCGTCGGCGGAGAGGCCCACGTCGACGAAGTCGACGACCTCGTGCAGGCGCACCCGGTCGACGATGTTGCCGAGGGCGCCGCCGAGGACCAGGGCCAGTGCGCCGCGCTGCAGCCGCGCCTGCGGTGGGAGGCCGCGGTACATCCAGGCCAGCAGGGCCAGGGCGCCTACGGCGACCGCCGTGTGCACGAGGGGGCCCCCGATGGTGAGGCCGAAGGCGGCTCCGCGGTTGTGGATCAGGGTGAGGCGAAGGAAGTCCCCCAGGACGGGGACCGGGGACTGCGGGGTCAGGGCGTGGAGGGCGATCTGCTTCGTCGCCTGGTCGAGGAGCAGGGCGGCGGGCACGATCCAGAGGACCGAGGCACCGCGCCCCCCGGCGGGGCTCACTCCTTCCTCTGGTCGGTCCCGCTCTTGCACTGGATGCACTGGGTCGCCGTCGGTACCGCCTCCAGGCGGGGCCGGCCGATCTCGCCTCCGCATACGCGGCAGACGCCGAAGGTCCCGTCCTCGATCCGCTGCATGGCCTCCTGGACGTAGTCGAGGTAGCTGCCCTCGCGCTGGGCGAAGAGCAGGTTCTTCTCACGCTCCATGGCGTCGGTGCCGCGGTCGGCCATGTGCAGCGAGTAGGCGGATCTCTCCTCGGACGACTCCTGGGCCACGTCCGACCGGGAAACGCGCTCGAACTCCTCCAGATCGGAGCTGGCCTGCTCGTGCTTGGTCTGCAACAGCTTCTTGAAGTATGCCAGGTCTTCCTGATTCATCTCTCCCGCCTCCCTCTAGGCGCCCGGCCCGAGGCTGACGAGCGCAATCCTGCAGGGTTCGGTGTTGACTTCCCACTCCTTGGCCATCGACGCCTCTCCGCCGGCGGGCCTCTCCCCCACCGAGATCTCCCGGGCCAGGGTCTCGGCGGCCACGTAGCCGCGGAAAGCCCCTACCCATGACTCCAGGGCCTCGCTCCCCTGCACCCACAGCCGGATGCGGTCGGCCACGTCGAGGCCCGCCTCCTTGCGCATGTTCTGCACGCGGTTGACGACCTCCCGGGCGCCGCACTCGGCCACGAGGTCCTCCGTAAGGTGGACGTCCAGGCCGACGGCGAGGTTCTCCTCCACCGCCACCACCACGTCCTGCCGCTCGCGCCGCTGCACCTCGACATCGCCCATGCCGATGGAGCCGCCCGCCGCGTCGAGGGTCCCTCCCTCCTGCAGCAGCCGCACCTGGTCGGTGGTCAGGGCACTGATGAAGTCCGCCGCCTCGCGCGTGCGCCTGCCGAAGCGCGGGCCCAGGGCCCGGTAGTTCGGCTTGTAGGAGACCTCGCTGATCTGGGCCTCGTCCTCCACGAGGACGACCTCCTTGACGTTGAGCTCGTCGGCGATCAGGTCGCTCACATCCTCCAGCAGGGCGCGCCCCGGCTCGTCGGGAGGCAGCAGGAGGAGGCGCTGCAGGGGTTGCCGGACCTTCAGGCCGTGGCGGCTGCGCAGCATGCGGCCGAGGGCGCAGGCGCGCATGGCCAGGCGCATCTGCGCCTCCAGCGGGGGGTCGCGCAGCGACTCGTCGGCAGCCGGCATGTCGCACAGGTGCACGCTCTCCGGCGCCTCCGGATCGCGGGCGAGGTTGCGGTAGATCGCCTCGGTCACGTACGGCAGCACCGGCGCCAGGCTTTTGGCGAAGGTGAGGAGCACCCGGTGCAGGGTGGCGTACGCCGATTCGGTGTCGGCGCCGACCTCCGCTTTCCAGAACCGGCGGCGGCTGCGGCGGATGTACCAGTTCGTCAGCTTGTCGACGAAGCCGACCATGGCCGGCACCGTGCGGTAGAGCCGGTAGGCCTCCATCTCCTCGTTGATGGTGTGGACCAGGGTCTGCAGCTCCGAGAGGATCCAGCGGTCGAGGCGGTTGGCCGGCCGCTTCCCCACCGCGGTGCCAGGCGACCAGCCGTCGGTGTTGGCGTAGAGCACGAAGAAGTGATAGGCGCTCCACAGGGGGATGATCACGTCGCGCAGACTCTGCTTGATGCCCTCCTCGGTGAGCCGCATCTCCTCGGCCTTCATGGCCGGCGAGTTGAGCAGGTAGAGGCGCAGGGCATCGGCGCCGTAGGTCTCGAGCATCTCCGACGGATCGGGGTAGTTCTTCAGCCGCTTGCTCAGCTTGCGGCCGTCGGCGGCCAGCAGCATGCCGCCCACGATGCAGTTGTGGAAGGCCGGCTTGTCGAAGAGCGCCGACGCCAGGATGGTCAGGGTGTAGAACCAGCCACGGGTCTGATCGAGGTTCTCGGAGATGAAGTCGGCCGGGAAGGAGGCCTCGAAGTCCTCGCGCCGGCCGAAGGGATAGTGGCTCTGGGCGTAGGGCATGGCGCCGGACTCGAACCAGCAGTCGAGGACCTCGGGCACGCGCCGCAGGGTGCCCCGGCCCGAAGGCGACGGGATCTCGAGGGCGTCGACGAAGTGCTTGTGCAGGTCTTCCACCTCGCGGCCGGCGAGCTCGGACAGCTCCCGGCGGCTGCCGACGCAGATGGCTTCGCCCGTCTCCTCGTTGCGCCAGATCGGCAGCGGCGTCCCCCAGTAGCGGCTGCGGCTCACGGCCCAGTCCGGGGCCGACTCCACGCCTTTGCCGAAGCGGCCGCCGCGGATGTGCTCCGGGACCCACCGGATGCGCCGGTTGGCGGCCAGCATCCTCTCCTTCACCTCCCCCTCGACCTTCACGAACCAGGTGGAGACGGCGCGGTAGATCAGCGGCGAGTCGCAGCGCCAGCAGAACGGGTACGAATGCTCGATGGTGCCCTCGGACAACAGCCGGCCCGAGTCCCGCAGGCGGCGGATGATCGGCCGGTCCGTGTCCTTGACGAAGTCGCCCTCGAAGTCGGCGACCTCGCCGGTGAAGCGGCAGTCGGCGTCGATGGGGCAGACCACTGGCAGGCCCTCGGCCAGGCCGAGCTGGTGGTCGTCCTCACCGAAGCCCGGGGCGATGTGGACGATGCCGGTGCCCTCGGCGGTGGACACGAAGTCGGCGGCCACGACGCGGAAGGCACCCTGGTCGGCGAGACCGGCGAAGTCGTCGAAGAGCGGCTCGTAGCCTAGCCCGAGGAGGTCGTCCACGGCGACCGGCGTCACCTCGGCGACCTCGCTGTGGTGCCGGCGGAAGATGTCGTCCACGAGGGAGGCGGCCAGGATCAGCTGCTCACCGTCGGCAGCGGTGACGCGGACATAGTCGATGTCGCGGCCCACGGCCAGGGCCATGTTGGAGGGCAGGGTCCAAGGCGTCGTGGTCCATGCGAGGAGGGACAGGCGCGGCTGCCCGGCCACGGGAAAGCGCACCGTGATCGACGGGTCCTGGGTGTCGCGGTAGCCCTGGTTGACCTCGAAGTTCGACAGCGGCGTCGCGCACCGGGGGCAGTAGGCGAGAGACTTGTGCCCCTCGTAGACGAGGCCCTTGTCCCACAGCGACTTGAACACCCACCACACCGACTCCATGAACTCGGGATCCATCGTCCGGTACTGGTTCTCCCAGTCGACCCAGCGGCCCAGCCGCTCGATCAGGCTGCGCCACTCCGAGGTGTAGCGCAGGACCAGGTCGCGGCAGGCCTCGTTGAACCGCGACACCCCGTACTCGAGGATGTCCCGCCTCGACCCGAGACCGAGCTGCTGCTCGGCCTCGTTCTCCACGGGCAGACCGTGGCAGTCCCAGCCCCAGCGGCGCTCGACCCGGTAGCCGCGCATCGTCCAGTAGCGCGGCACCACGTCCTTGGTGATGGAGGCCAGCAGGTGCCCGTAGTGGGGCAGCCCGGTGGCGAAGGGGGGCCCATCGTAGAACCGGAAGGGCCGCTCGGCGGGCCGGGCGAGGACGGACTTGCGGTACAGGTCGCCAGCGCGCCAGAGCTCGAGGATGCGGCGCTCCTGGGCGGGGAAGTCGACCTGGCTCGGCACCTTGTCGAAGGCCGGCGCGGCGGAAGGCGGGGCGGCGGCGGTCACAGGCGCAGATTCCTCAGGAACAGCTGCACGACCTGGATCAGCAGGATCAGAACCAGGGGCGTGAAGTCCAGCCCGGAGGACCACATGAACCGCGGGATGTAGCGGCGCAGGCCGTCGAGAGCCGGGTCGGTCAGCCCGCACAGGATCTGCACGAGCCGGTTGTAGGGATCGGGGTTGATCCAGGAGATGATGACCCGGGCCACGACGATGATCAGGTAGACCATCAGCAGGCCGTCGATGAGGTCGATCACCCCGGAGAGGAAGCCGGAGCCGTCGAAGACGGCCAGGTCGGAATCGGACACCGTCGACTCAGCCTCCCCGGACGGGGACCGCCGGCTCCGCCGGCCCGGGGCCGAAGACCGCGGTGCCGACGCGGATCATGGTCGCGCCCTCCTCGATGGCCATCTCGTAATCGCCGCTCATCCCCATGGACAAGGTGGTCATACCCGCCGGCATGCTGGCGGCCACGCGGCGACCGAGATCCCGCAGGCAGCGGAAGCAGGCCCGCACCCGCTCCTCTTCGCTGCTATGGGCCGCGATCGTCATCAGACCCCGGACCCGCAGGCCCTCGAGGGTTGCCGCCGTCTCCGCCAGGGCGGGGAGGTCGCCGGGATCGACACCGCCCTGGTGCTCGGCGCCAGCCGTGTTGACCTGCAGCAGCACCTCGATGGTGCGCCCCGCGTCGGCGGCGCGGCGCGAGAGCGCCTCGGCCAGCCGGAGGCTGTCGACGGACTGTACCATGTCGAAGATCTCGACGGCCCGGCCCGCCTTGTTGCGCTGCAGGCCGCCCACCAGGTGCCAGCGCGCCGGCGTCTCCACGGCCTCCTTCTTGGGTCCGGCCTCCTGGACTCGGTTCTCACCGACGTCGGTGACGCCCGCCGCCAGAGCCGCGGCCACCTCCCCGGGGGTGCGGCCCTTCGTGACCACCACCAACCGCACCCCGTCCGGACGCCGCCCCGAGCGCTCGGCGGCCTCGGCGACACGCCGCCGGACCTCCTTCCAGTTGCGCGCGATGGGGTTCATGACGGCCTGTGCACGAGACGGATGCGGGAAGGTACTGGGCGCGTGGTACTGGCACAAGAACGCCGGCGGGAGGCTAGTCGCCGGCGGGCCCGCGCCACCGCTCCCGGGCGGCGAGGGCCGCCAGGATGACGCCGCAGAGGAGCAGATCGGCCAGCACGACCCGCCTCAGGAGGTCGCCGTGCTCGGGGGACAGGAACGCGGCGAAGGCGCCGCCGCCGCCGAGGACCAGGTCCCCCGCGATGATGCCCCTCGGCAGCAGGAGCCATCCCGACCCGCGGGAGAACTCGCCGCTGGACGGCAGGGGGTACCACAGGGCCGGCCCGACGACGCGCGCCGCCAGGAGGACCCCCAGTTGGGCGAGCAGGATCTGGTACGGCCAGGAGGCTCGCGGCGGCACCAGGGAGAGAGCATCCGTCGAGACCACGAGAAGAGCGGCGAAGAGGAGGATCGAGATCGGCCGCACCGGCGCCAGGCGCCGCTCGAGGTCGCCCCCCGGCCCTTCGCGCGCGCCCAGGAGGAGCCCGGCGCCGAGACCGATGGGAAGCGAAGGCAAACCGGCGTGGAAGGCCCAGCAGGCGCCGATCAGGGTGAGCGCCCCCAGGGCGAGAAGGGAGCTGTCCCGCCGCTCCAGGACACCCGTCCACCGCAGGACCTGGGCCGCCGCGGCTCCCCCGGCACCGGAGAGGACCAACAGGCCGAGCCACTCCCCGGCCTCCGGGGCCACCCAGCGGGATCCGGCCTCCAGCAGCAGCACCGCGGCGAGCAGCAGCAGGGCGATGGCAGAGCCCAGGAGGGCGATGACCTGGGTCTCCCGGCCGCGCTGGAAGTCGGCCACCAGGGGGCCCCAGAAGGAGGCGATGGCGGCCAGCACGAGAGCCACCGGCCAGGGGAGCCGTCCCGCCAGCCCGAAGACCGCCGTGAGGGCCGCGAAGGTGACCAGCGTCGACCCGGCCACGACCAGGGGCAGCCACCGGCTGCGGCGCTCCGACGGCCAGCGCGCCCCCAGCCCCACCAGGAGCCCTGCCCATACGCCGGCCCCGGTGCCGGCCAGCGCCAGCAGGGGCTCGCGGGAGGCGTCGAGGGCGTCGAGGGCCGAGGGGCCGAGCAGGTAGGCGCCGAGGATCCACGCCGTCAGCGCCGGCAGGCCGGCCCGGGCGAGGACGCCCTGGGCGGTGACCGCCAGCAGCAGGAGAACGCCGAACCCCCACAGGGACTCGTACCCCGTGCGCCCCGCCGGCGGCGGGGCCACCGCCGCCAGGGCCAGGAGGATGGCACAGACTCCGAAGCTGCGCATGGGCGGGTCGACCCTGCCGGCGGGCCCGGGCTCAGTCCTCCTTGCCGGAGCCCTCCGAGCGCAGGTGGCCGTAGTACAGGGTCGGGCTGGCGATGAACACGGAGGAGTAGGTTCCGACCAGGATGCCGATCAGCAGGGTGATGGTGAAGTCGCGGATCACCTCCCCGCCCCAGACCATCAGCACCAGCACGGCGATGAGCGTTGTCACCGAGGTCACGACTGTACGGCTGAGACACTCGTTGATGCTGGCGTTGATCAGCTCGAAGAAGGTCATCCTCCGGGCGCTGCGCAGGTTCTCGCGGATACGGTCGAAGACCACGATCGTGTCGTTCAGCGAGTAACCGACGATGGCCAGGATGGCGGCGACCACGGCCAGGGTGATCTCGATGTCGAGCAGGGACAGCAGGCCGAGGGTCAGCAGCACATCGTGGAACAGGGCGACGACCGCGGCGATGCCGTACAGGAACTGCTTGAAGCGCCAGGCCATGTAGACGAGGATCAGGGCCAGGGAGAAGGCCACGGCGCGCAGCGCGGCGCCGCTGAGCTCCTCGCCGATCCTCGGCCCCACCTTCTCCTGCCGCCGCACCGACTCCGGACCCAGGTTCTCGGGCAGGGCCGCCCGCAGGGCGGCCTTGATGCCGTCGGCCACGTCGGTGCCGGTCTCGGCCTCGGCGACCCGGATCAGGATGTCGTTGGCGCTGCCGAAGTGCTTGATCTCGCTCGAGGACAGATCGAGCGTACGTCCGCCCACCTCGACGCGGCTCAAGGGATCGCGGACCTCCTCGACCTCCACCGCCGGGTCGAAGTGCAGCTCGAGGAGCGTGCCTCCCGCGAAGTCGATTCCGGGCTTGAGCCCGTTGAGGGCGACGATGGAAGCCACGCCGAGAGCCAGGACGGCGCCTGAGCATCCCAGGGCCAGCTTCCTCATGGAGAGGAAGGAGACGCCCGTTCCGGAGAGGATGCCCACCGGACCGATGCTCAGACCGCCGGGGCCGCCCCTCGAGGTGATGAGGTTGAGGATCGAGCGGGTGACGACGAAGGCCGTGAACAGGCTCGATACGATGCCGATGCACAGGGTGAGGGCGAAGCCGCGGATCGGACCCGTTCCGAACTCGTAGAGGACGATACCCACCATGAAGGTCGTCAGGTTGGCGTCGACGATGGCGGACAGGGCGTTGCCGTAGCCCGAGTCGATGGCGGCGCGAACCGTCTTGCCCGTACGCAGTTCCTCGCGGATGCGCTCGAAGATGAGGACATTGGCGTCGACGGCCATGCCGATGGTGAGGATGATGCCGGCGATGCCGGGCAGGGTCAGGGTGGCATTGAAGCCGGCGAGCACGGCCAGCACGAAGAGGACGTTGAGGGCCAGCGCCAGGTCGGCCACGAGGCCGACGAGCCGGTAGTAGACGAGCATGAAGAGGGCCACCACGCCCATGCTGATCAGCGCCGCCACCCGGCCCTGCTCGATCGAGTCGCGTCCGAGGGAGGGGCCCACCGTGCGGTCCTCGATGATCTCCACCTTGGCCGGCAGAGCGCCGGCGCGCAGGACGATGGCCAGGTCCTTGGCCTCCTCCTCGCTGGCCATGCCGGTGATCTGCGACCTGCCGTCCATGATCTTGACCTGGATCGTCGGAGCCATGTAGACGGCCCCGTCGAGAACGATGGCCAGGCGCTCGCCCACGTGGGAGCCGGTGACCCGTCGAAAGAGGCGCACGCCCTCGTCGGTCGTCTCCAGGTTGACCACCGCCTGTCCCAGGTACTCCACGCTCTGGCTGATCGAGACCTGGGCGTCGGAGATCAGGGCCCCCGTCATCTCGGGCTTTGCGCGCACCAGGTGAAGCAGGTAGTAGGGCGTGCCCTCGGGCCCGTCGGGACGGCTGCTGAAGAGGAACTCCACGTCGCCGGGGATGGCGTCCCGGGCGCGCGGGTCGGCGAGGAGCGACTTCACCGCCGCCAGGTCGCGCTGCAGCACGCCGATCTGGCCGCCGACCTGCACCAAGCGCCTGAGCAGACCGCCGCCGCTCTCTTCCGGCTCCTCCGGCTCGTCCTCGAACAGCCCCGCCGCCGACGTGGTGTCGTCGGCGCCGGCGAACAGACTCGGCGCCTCCTCCTCCTCCACCGCCGCTGCGGTATCCGCCGCCGCCGCCTCGGATTGCGCCGTGTCGACGGCTTCCTCTCCCGACTCCCCCTGCTCGTCCCCTTCTTCCCGGTTCCCCCCCGCCGCCAGCACGGCGTCGATGCGCTCCAGCAGCCGCGAACGGTCCTCGTCGGGCTCCACGAGCTGGAACTCGAGGAGCGCCGTGCGGCCGATCAGGTTCTTCGCCCGGTCCACGTCCTGCAGACCGGGAAGCTCGACGATGATCCGGTTCTCTCCCTGGCGCTGGATCGTGGGCTCGGCCACGCCGAACTGGTCGACGCGGTTGCGGATCACCTCCTGGGCGCGGTCGACGGCGTCGCGCCCCTCCTCCTCCGTCAGGCCCTCGCGGTCGACCTCCATGACGAGATGGATGCCGCCCTGCAGATCGAGCCCGAGGTTGATGGCACGCTTCTGCAGGTCGTAGAAGGACCCGGGGCGGTCGTGCTCCATCCGCTGCCGTTCGGCCGCATCCATGCTGTAGAACTGGACCGTCGGGTAGAGGTGGTAGATGGCGGTGGCCAGCAGGGCCAGGATCAGCAGGGCTTTCCAGTTCTGTCTCATCGGCTTCGCTTGCGGTAACCCGTCGGGCGGGTCGGGAAAAGGTTCACGGCGCCGGGGCGGCCTGTATGCGGCCCTGCAGCCCGTCCGAGTGGACGCGGCGCAGATAGCCTCCGTCCTCGTAGTACACCATCACCTCGAGGCCGTCGTCGGCCGCCGCCCATCCCAGGGCCGGACCCGGACCGGCCACGAAGGCCGCCGTGGCCAGGGCATCGGCCTCGAGGGCGGTGCGCGCCCAGGCGGTGGCGCTGACCGCCCTCGAGGCCGGATACCCGGTGGCCGGGTCGAGCAGGTGGTGGTACCGGCGGCCCTCGCTCTCGAAGGCCAGCTCGTAGTCGCCCGACGTGGCCAGCGCCGGCAGCCCCACATCCTCCACGGAGACGGTATCCGCCGGGTCGCGGGGGTGCTGCACGCCGAAGCGCCAGGGCCGTCCGTCGGGCTTCCGCCCCCAGAACCGCAGGTCGCCGCCGGCCTCGACGACGCCTGCCTCCACCCCGGCCGCCCGCAGCAGGTCCACGGTGCGGTCGACGACGTATCCTTTGGCCGCGGCCCCCAGATCGAGCCGCACGCCGGCCCGCTCGAAGATCACCCGGCCCTGGCTCAGGCGCACCTGCTCGTAGCCCCCCAGGGCCAGGGCCGAGTCGATCGAGGCCGGCGCCGGAGGGCGACGCGCCTCTGGGAACCCCCAGAGCGCCGTCAGGGCCCCCAAGGCCGGATCGAAGGCGCCGTCCGTCCGCCTCGCCAGCTCGAGCGCGGGCTCCAGGACCTGGTGCAACTCCTCCGACAGCGCCTCCGGCTGCCCCGGGGCGATGCCGTGCAGCCGTGCGATCTCGCTCGAGCCGCCGTAGTGCGTAAGCGCTGAGTCGAGCCGGTCGATCAGCCCCCAGGCCTGCGCGAACATCGGCGGCGCCCGATCCTCGTCGGCGAACAAGGCCACGCGCACCACCGTGCCCATGGCCACGTGATAGCCCTCGACGGGAACGGCCGGGCCGGGCCTCGGCAGCAGCCAGAGGAACGCCGCCAGCCCCGCGAGCCCCGCCAGGACCCTGGCCTTCAAAGGCCCGTCAGCTGTCCCGCTCGACCACCAGACGCACCGTGGTCTCCAGGATCGTGCGCTCCACGGAGGGCTCGAGCACCTCCAGGCACGCCTGGGCGCGGTCGGCGCACTCCCGGGCCGCGGTGCTGGCCGCGGCGACCCCGCCGCGGCGGTCGACGAAGTCGAAGACGCGGTTCCAGTCCTCCTCCCGAGGCTCCGGAGCCGACAACACGCGGACGATCTCGGCCCGTTCGGCCTCCGGAGCCGCCGCCAGCGACTTGATCAGGGGCAGGGTGATCTTGCGCTCCCGCAGGTCGCGGCCAACGGGCTTGCCCAGGGTCGACTCGTCACCGGTGAAATCGAGAATGTCGTCGGCGATCTGGAAGGCCAGCCCCAGGGATTCCCCGTACTTCGTCAGGCTCTCGACCACCTCCGGAGGAGCCCCGGCCAGCAGGGGTCCGATGCGGCAGGCGGCCGATATCAGCGAGGCGGTCTTGTCGCTCACCATGGCGAAGTAGGAGGCCTCGCTCGTGTCGGCCTGCAGCCCGATCTGGAACTCGAAGATCTCGCCCTTGCTCAGCCGCTCCGTGGCCCCGGAGACCGCCGCCATGACCTGGAGATCGCCCAGGCTGACCAGCAGGCAGAGGGCGCGGGCGAGGAGGAAGTCGCCCATGAGCACGGCCACGTGGTCGTTCCACTTGCTGTTCACCGTCGCCTTGCCGCGCCGCGTCCCGGCCCCGTCCACGACATCGTCGTGGATCACCGTGGCGGCGTGGATCATCTCCACCCCGACGCCGGCGTCGATGACGCGGTCGTCCCAGCGCCCCGTGGCGCGGGTGCACAGCACGGTGAGAGCCGGGCGCAGACGCTTGCCCTTGAGAGCGGCCATGTAACGGGCCACCTCGTGGACCATGTCGACGTCGGCCTGGAGCATCTCGTCCAGGCGCCGCTCGAAGTGGTCGATCTCCTTCTGTATGGGCCCGAGCATCTGGCCCAGCGAACCGGAGGAGGTCATCAGGGGGTGCGTCGCGCTCACGCGGCGGCGTTGGTCGGCGGGAGCAGGGGAGGCAAAGGGTGAGATTCACGTAAACTTCGGGAAAACATGAAGTTTAACGAAGCATGGATGCACTGTCAACGAGCCTCCGGAGGGGTGCAGGCCGTCCACCGGCGCCGCTTCTCTAGCGGCCGGAATACATCCGTCCGGGGTTGAACAGGCCCCGCGGATCGAGAGTGCTCTTGAGGATCCCGTTCATGCGGGCGACCCCCGGGCTCAGGGGGGTGAAGGCCAGGGGATTGGCGTCGCCGGGACCGGTGGCCAGGCGGGAGCCGGCGCCCTCCAGCCGGGCCACGGCGTCGTGCACGCCAGCGGCATCGGCATCGGCCGGCAGGACCGCCCACAGCAGCCCCCCGCCCCAGTCCAGGCCGCTGCGCCGCAGACCGAAGGCGGTCATCGCCGAGAGCGCCGCCGGAGCCCTCGAGGGCGGCACCGCGATGCGCCACAGGGCCTCGCCCGGAGCCGCCCGGTAGGGCTCCGCCTCCCGCAGACCCGACCACAGCCGCGCCGATTCGTCCGCCGCCAGGACCTCCACCGGTCCGGGCGCCTCCGGGGCCAGCTGTTCCACCTGCTGCGCCACCCCCCGCTCCGAGCCCTCGACGCGGGTGAGCAACCGGCCCTCGGCGTCGATGGCGAGGCCGCTGATCTCCTCGGGGCGGCGCGACCATTCGAGCAGCCCCGCGGCGGCCTCGGCCGGGGCCAGCCCAGCCACCCGCAGAGAGCGCTCCGCGGCCGGCCGCGGCCACAGCTTCAGGCACACCTCGGTGAGGATCCCCAGGGTGCCGAAGGCCCCCACCGTGGCCCGCCACAGATCGTAGCCCGTCACGTTCTTCACCACCCGGCCGCCGGCCCTCAGCAGCCGGCCGCGGCCGTCCACGAGTTCCACGCCGAGGACGAAGTCCCGCACCGAGCCCGCCCGGAACCGGCGCGGACCGGCCCAGCCGCAGCTCAGCGCGCCGCCCACGGTGGCCGCCTCGCCCCAGTGCGGCGGCTCGAAGGCCAACTGCTGGCCGCGCCCGGCGAGCAACTCCTCCACCTGCCGCAGCCGCGTGCCCGGCCGCACCACCAGGATCAGCTCCTCCGGCTCGTAGGTGACCACACCCGTCAGCCGCGAGAGATCCACCCGCGCGGCCCCTTCGGTCAGGGCCCGGCCGAGGCCGGCCTTCGTGCCTCCGGCGCGCAGCTCGAGACGGCGGCCGGAGCCCGCCGCGCCGCGCACCAGCTCCTCCACCTCGGCGGCGTCGGCCGGAGTCGGGACCCGTTCGGGAGATGGGGCGGAGGCAGCCACGGGCTGGGAACCTGCGGGACCCCCGGTCCCTCAGAAGCGCTCGAGCTCGGGGAAGGGAAGGCGCCCGCCCGGCACGTGCATGCGGCCTTCGGCGCAGGTGCGCAGGCTGGGGTAGACCTTGCCGGGATTGAGCACGCCCGCCGGGTCGAAGGCGCCCTTCAGCTCCTCCTGCAGGTCGAGGTCGTCGTCGGAGAGCTGGCAGGGCATCAGATCGCGTTTCTCGACCCCGATGCCGTGCTCGCCCGAGAGCACCCCGCCCACCTCGACGCACAGCTTCAGGATCTCGCCGCCGAGCTCCTCGGCCGGCTCCAGCTCGCCGGCGCTGCTGTCGTAGAGGACCAGCGGATGCAGGTTGCCGTCGCCGGCGTGGAAGACGTTGGCCACGCGCAGACCGTAGGCCTCCGACAGGGCCGCGATCCGTTCGAGCACCTCGGGCAGCCGGCCGCGGGGGATGGTGCCGTCCATGCAGTAGTAGTCGGGGCTGATGCGGCCCATGGCCGGGAAGGCGGCCTTGCGGCCGGCCCACAGCCGCTGCCGCTCCTCGGGCGAGTCGGCGCGGGATACCTGGGTGGAGCCGGCGGCCCTCACGGTCCGCTCCACGGCGTCGATCTGCTCCTCCACCTCGGCGGCGGGGCCGTCCACCTCCACCAGCAGCAGGGACTCCACGCCGAGGGGGTAGCCGCACCCGAGGAACTCCTCCACCGCCTCGATGGAGAGGCGGTCCATGATCTCCATGCCGGCAGGGACGAGGCCGGAGCCGATGATGGCGGCCACGGCCCCGGCTGCGGCGGACACCGAGTCGAAGACGGCCATCAGGGCCCGGGCCGACTCCGGCTTCGGCAGGATGCGCAGCGTCGCCCGGGTGATCACGCCGAGGAGCCCCTCGGAGCCGGTCAGCAGGGCGAGCACGTCGTAACCGGAGCGCTCCATGGCGGCCGAGCCGATGTCGACGATCTCGCCGTCGGAGAGCACCACCTGCAGGCCGAGAAGGTTGTTCGTCGTGGTGCCGTACTTCAGACAGTGCACGCCGCCGGCGTTCTCGGCGACGTTGCCGCCGATGGTGCAGGCGATCTGGCTCGACGGGTCGGGGGCGTAGTAGAAGCCGTGGGGCGCTACGGCGTGGGTGACGGAGAGATTGGGCACCCCCGGCTCGACGGTGACGGTGCGGTCCTCCACGTCGATGTCGAGGATGCGGTTCATCCTCGCCGTGCTCAGGACGACACCGTCGCCGAGGGGCAGGGCGCCGCCCGAGAGACCGGTGCCGGCGCCCCAGGGGACGATGGGGATGTCGAGTTCCGTGCAGGCGCGCAACAGGCCGGAGACCTGCCCTGCCGAGGTCGGCAGGGCCACCGCCAACGGCGCCTGGCGATAGGCGGACAGGCCGTCGCACTCGTAGGCCACGAGGTCCTCGGGCCGGTGGATCAGCCCTCCCTCGTCGACGAGCCGCCCCAGACGCCGGACCAGCTGGGCGCGCCTGGCGAGACGCTGCGGCTGCGGCGCGGCCTGGTTCATCCCGCCGCTCTTCCGTCCAGCTCCAGGCCCAGTTCGCCGGCGTAGGCGAAGAGGGCCGGGGTGCCCCCGGTGTGCACGAAGAGGATGGTCTGCCCGGGCGTCCACCAGCCGGCGCGGGCGTGGGCGATGAGGCCGGCCATGGTCTTGCCCGTGTAGCAGGGGTCGAGGACCAGTCCCTCGGTGCGCGCCGCCAGCTGCAGGGCCTCGCGGCTGCCGTCGGTGACCACGCCGTACCCCGGGCCGACAAAGTCGGACCAGCTCTCGATGTCCCGCGCCGTGACCTCGATATCGAGATCGAGGATCCGGCAGTGCTCGGCGGCGAGGCGGGCCATGCTCCGAGCCGCCTCGCCGTCATCGCGGGGGCTGGGGCTGATGCCGACGAAACGCAGGGACAGGCCGAGGGCGCGCGCCGCCACAACCATCCCGGTGTGGGTGTGGGCCCCGGAGCAGACGTACACGGCGTCGGGCTGAAGGCCGCGCTCCTGCAGCTGGGCCCACATCTCGAGGAAGCCGTCGACGTAGGCGATGCCGCGGTAGAGGCCGCCGTCGGAGCTGGTGTTGAAGGGCTTGTGCCCCTGCGCGCGCAGCCGCGCCATGGTCGCCTCCAGGGCCGCCCCCTGCTCGGACACCGGCGGCAGGTGCACCTCGGCGCCGAAGAGGTGGGACAGGAGCAGGTTGCCCTGGGGCTGGGAATGGGCGTCGGCGCGGCCCACCTGCACCGCCTTCATGCCGAGCCGTGCCGCCACCGCCGCCGTCTGGCGCGACTGGTTCGACTGCGCCGCGGCGGCGTGGACGAGGACGTCGCAGCCGGCCTCCACCGCCTGGGCGATGGAGTACTCGAACTCGCGGACTTTGTTGCCGCCGAAGGCCAGGCCCGTCAGGTCCTCGCGCTTCACCCAGATGCGGGGTCCGCCCACCGCCTCGGACAGCCGCGGCAGCTCGTCGAGGGGGGTGGGCAGGGCCGCCAGGCGCAGGCGCGGAAGCCGGTCGAGACGTTCGCGCAACTCCTCCGGCGTGTAGGTCTTCGTCATCTCTGTCGATCCTCCCGTGGCCGGGAATCTACGGCGGCGGGAGCCGACGGGACAATCGGGCGGGCACCCTGTTGCCATGCGTAACTACATGCTTTACCTTATGGTTACGCCAAGCCAAGGGCACGCCTCCGGCGCCCGGATCGCTGCCCAGGGCACCGAGAGTCAGGCCACCCATGCCCCCCGCCGCGGCACCTCGCCGCCGTCCCTTGCCCGACCCCACCCACCACGGACACAGCTGATCGATGGACCTCCTCGAGCCGATCTCGCCGGTTCTCGATCCCCACCTCCGCCGTGAGCTGAACCCCGGCGAGTTGCTGCTCGCCCTGCTGGCGTCCGACCTCGATCTGGACGGCCGCTACGGGGAGAACTGGCTCGCCCTGACCGACGAGCGCCTCCTCGTGGTGCGCGCCAACGGCGGCTCTCCCGAGGTGCGGAGCTGGCCCCTGGAGCAGGTGCGCCAGGTCCATACCCGCAGCTACGTCGGCAGCGGCTCCCTGCTTCTGGACATGCCCGACGGCACCCACGAACTGGTGCGGTTCTCCCAGGGCAACTACTTCAAGTTCTCCGCCGTGCCCCAGGCCATCGAGGCGGCCATGGCGGAGCCGATCGAACCGGCCGGCGAGGAGCAGGCGCAGGAGGCGATCCCGCCCCGCCGGGTCGAGCGCTGCGAGAGCTGCGGCCGGACCCTGCGGCCGGGCACGAAGGTCTGCCCCCACTGCATCCGCAAGCGGGAGACCTTCTGGCGTCTCTTCTCCTACGTCATGCCCTACAAGGGCATCGCCCTGGTCGGGCTCCTCCTGACGGTCTCCATGACCGGCGTCTCCCTGCTGCCGCCGCAGTTGAATCGGATCCTCATCGATGACGCCATCACCCCGGTTCTCAAGGCCCGGGGGGATGATGCCGGACCCCAGGCGGCGCCACCGGAGAGCGTGGCCGTGCTGACCATGGTTGTTCTCGGGCTCCTCGGCGTCCACTTCGGGCGCATGCTCCTCAACGCGTCGCGCACCTGGACCCTCGGCTGGCTGGGCCAGCGCGTCATCTACGACGTGCAGACCGAGATCTTCAACTACCTGCAGATTCTCTCCCTCTCCTTCTACTCCCGGCACAGCACCGGCCGCATCATGACCCGCGTCACCGGCGACACGGAGCGCATGCGGGACTTCATCACCACCGGCTTCCAGGATCTGCTGGTGGCCCTGCTGACCATCGTCGGCATCGGCGTCGCCCTGGTCTGGATGAACTGGGAACTGGCTCTCCTCGCCCTGATCCCGACGCCCGTCATGCTCTTTGTCACCCAGATCTATCGCAAGCGCATCCACTGGGTCTTCCACTCCATCTGGCGGCGCGTGGCCGAGCTGAACGGTCAGCTGGCCGACACCATCCCCGGCGTCAAGGTGGTGAAGTCCTTCGCCCAGGAGGAGCGCGAGATGCGCTCCTTCAGCCGGCGCAACAGCGAGCTCCTCGTCGCGCGCCTGGCCTCGCTGAAGATGCGGGCCTGGTTCATGCCGGGCATCGCCTTCATCACCTCCATGGGCTCGGTGATCCTGTGGTGGTTCGGCGGCAACCGGGTGCTGGAGAACACCCTGACCATGGGCGAGCTGCAGGCCTTCATCGCCTACATGATGATGTTCTACATGCCCGTGCGTGAGCTGAGCCGGCTCTCCGACACCCTGGAGAGGGCCGCCACCTCGGCGGAGCGCGTCTTCGAGATCCTCGACACCGAGCCCGAGGTGATGGACGAAGCCGACGCCCGCGATCCGGGGTTGATCGAGGGGCGCGTCGAGTTCCGCGACGTCTCCTTCACCTACGACGGCGTGAGCCGCATCCTGGACCGGGTGACCTTTGCCGTCGAGCCGGGAGAGATGATCGGCCTCGTGGGCCACTCGGGAGCCGGAAAGTCGACTCTCGTCAACCTGATCTCCAGGCTGTACGAGGCCACCGACGGCGACGTCCTTCTCGACGGGGAGTCCATCACCGGACTACAGCAGAGGAAACTGCGCGCCCAGATCGGCGTCGTCCTCCAGGAGCCGTTGCTGTTCCAGGGGTCGATCGCCGAGAACATCGCCTATGGCCGGCCCGACGCCGGACGGTCGGAGATCATCGCCGCCGCCCGGGCCGCCAACGCCCACGGGTTCATCATGCGTTTCCCCGACGGCTACGACACCGAGGTGGGCGAGCGGGGGGGCCGACTCTCCGGTGGGGAACGCCAGCGCATCTCCATCGCGCGGGCCCTCATCGGGAATCCCCGAATACTGATCCTGGACGAGGCCACGAGCTCGGTGGACACCCAGACCGAGTTCGAGATCCAGGAGGCCCTCGAACGCCTCATCTCCGGCCGCACGACCTTCGCCATCGCCCACCGGCTGTCGACCCTGAAGAACGCCGACCGCCTCCTCGTCCTCGACAAGGGCCGCATCGTCGAGGAGGGCACCCACGCCGAGCTTCTCGCCCGTGAGGAGGGCGTCTACCGCCGCCTCGTGGACATGCAGACCGAGCTGGCCAGAGTGCGGGCCCTGTGACCCCGGATCCCGTCCCCGGGCCGGGCCTCGACCCGTCGGCGCTGCGAATCCGGCGCAACATCCGCGCTCTGCTCACGGTGGAGAAGGACGGGGAGCGGTTCGACGATGTCTCCGTGCGCCGCGCCTTCCCGCTGGAGATGGCCGACGCCTACATCGGCTTCTTCGACGCCGGCGGCGAGGAGATCGGTCTTCTGGAGTCCCTGGACGGCCTCGAGGAGGAGAGCCGCACGGTCCTGGAGGACCAGCTCGCCCTGACCTACTTCCTCCCGGTCATCACCTCGGTATCGAGGGTGGGCGAGGAGTACGGCGTTGTCCGCGCCGACGTGGAAACGACGAGGGGATCCCGTCAGATCGAGATCCGCAACATCCGCTCCAAGATCCGCGTCCTCTCCCGCCGCCGCGCCCTCATCGAGGACGCGGAGGGCAACCGCTACGAGCTGCGCGACTTCCATCGCCTGCCCGCGGTCACCCGCGAGGTCCTCGGCCTGTAGCCTCATGAGCCCCGGCCCAGGGCATCCTCGTACACGGCGTAGTGCCGCCCCGAGAACAGGGCGAAGAGGACGCGCTCCGGCAGGTCGTGGCCCGCAAGGTGCTCCCGCACCGTGTCGACGGCCACGGCGGATCCCGCCTCCACCGGGTACCGGTATACCCCGCAGCTGATCGCCGGGAAGGCGACGCTGACGAGTCCGTGCTCTGCCGCCAGGTTCAGGCTGCTGCGGTAGCAGGCGGCCAGCAGCTCGGGGTCCCGGGCGGACCCGCCGTACACCGGCCCCACCGTGTGGATCACGCGCCGCGCCGGCAGCCGGTAGCCGCCGGTGATGCGGGCCTCCCCGGTGGGACAGCCTCCGAGGGTGCGGCACTCGGCGAGCAACTCCGGCCCCGCGGCCCGGTGGATGGCGCCGTCGACGCCGCCGCCGCCGAGGAGGCTCTCGCTGGCGGCGTTGACGATGGCGTCCACGGCGAGGGTGGTGATGTCTCCCCGGAAGAGCTCGATCCGGTCTTTCAGGCTACGCACAGATAGTCCTCGGCTTCTTTCAGACCCATATCCGCAAGCTGGTTCCGGATCAGGGCCCGCGCCCCCCGGGAGGCCACCGCCGACAGCAGGATCGGCCGTCGGTGCGAAGACCAGCACCCCATCAGCTCCCCGGCGGACAGGATCGGAACGCCGCGCAGGGTGCCGCCGATCCTGTCGGGAGCGATGTCGATGAAGCAGACCGGCTCTTGTCCCGCCCGGATCAGGTGCTTGGAGAGCCGCCGCCCGGTGCGCCCGGCGCCCCAGATCACCAGTCCGTCCCGATTCTGCAGCGGACCCCGGGCGAGGTAGTGGGCCTTGGCGCGCAGGAAGTTCTCCACCGAGTAGCGGCCGTCCGTGCGCGTCGCGCGGCTGGGGTGGTCGCGCCAGCGCAGCAGCGGCGCCGACACCTTGGCGAAACGCCGGCCGGCGGCGTGGTACCGCAGCCACAGATCGTAGTCCTCCGCCCAGCCGCGCTCCTCGTAGGCGCCGAGGGCCAGCAGCTCCTCGCGCCGCAGCAGCGCCGACGGATGGGCGATGGGGCTCTCGATGAAGATCTCGCGGCAGATCTCCTCGTGGCGGACCAGGGAGTTCTGCCACTCCGCGTACAGGCGGAAGCCCTCCGCCGCCTCTCCGTCCGCGGAGAACACCTCCACCTGGGTGCCGACGACGCTCACGTCGTCGCCGGCCTCGGCGATCTCGAGCTGCCGTTCCAGGCGTTCCGGCCGGCACAGGTCGTCGGCGTCCATGCGCGCCACGTAGCGGCCCCGGCACTCGGTCAGTCCCCGGTTGAGCGCCGCCAGCAGGCCGGCGCGGCCGATGCGCAGGACCCGCAGGCGGGGGTCGCCGCGAGACGCCAGCAAGGCCGCCGTTCCGTCCGTCGATCCGTCGTCGACGACGACGACTTCGTGGTCCCTCTCCGTCTGCTCCTCCAGGCTGTCGAGGGCCGCCGCGAGGGTGGCGCCGCCGTTGCGGGTGGGCAGAAGGAAGGAGACGAGGGGCGTCGACATGCCATGACCCTTGACAGTGGCGAATGGTAACCGTGCTTACCACGGCACGCTACCTTCCGGGACCAGGGATGATTCACCTCAAGTCAGCCGCCGAGATCGAGCGGATCCGGGCCAGCTGCCGCATCGCCGCCGAGGCCATGGCCCTCGTGGGCGGCGCCATCGCTCCGGGGGTCACCACGGCGCGCCTCGACCGCATCGCCGACGACCACATCCGCCAGCGGGACGGCGTCGCCAGCGCCAAGGGCTACCGCGGCTACCCCCGCAGCATCTGCGTCTCGATCAACGACGAGGTCGTCCACGGGATCCCGGGGCGCCGCCGGCTGCAGGCCGGGGACATCCTCTCCGTGGACATCGCCGTGCGCAAGGACGGCTATCACGGCGACATGAACGTCACCTTCGCCGTGGGCGAGGTCGGCCCCGAGGCCCGCGATCTGATGGAGACGACCCGCCAGGGGATGGAAGCGGGCCTGGAGGCCAGCATCGCCGGGGCCCGCCTGGGCGACGTGGGGCACCGCATCCAGCGGCTCGTGGAGGGACGGGGCTACTCGGTGGTCCGCGACTACTGCGGCCACGGCATCGGCCGCGCCTTCCACGAGGAGCCGCAGCTGCTGCACTTCGGCGAGCCCAACCAGGGCCGCCGTCTCGAGCCGGGCACCGTCCTCACGGTGGAGCCCATGGTCAACGCGGGAGCGCCGGAGGTCCGCGTCCTCGACGACCAGTGGACGGCGGTCACCGCCGACGGGTCCCTGTCGAGCCAGTTCGAGCACACGGTGGCGATCACCGACGACGGCCCCGACGTGTTGTCCCGCTTCGACGACCTGGCCTTCTGAGCGGCCTCTTCGTTGCACAACCCGCCGGCGGCCGTATCTTCTCGGATTCTGCCTGAACGGAAGGAGAGAGTGATGGCCAAGACAGCGTCGAAGCGCGACGAGGATTCGACCGACTTCGGATTCGATCCCGGCTCGCAGCGCGAGCTGGAGGTGGAGGACGTCTGCTGCGTCTCCGGCGAGGAGGTGTCGTCCAGCTTCTGCCGCTTCCCCGACTACCGCCGCGGCACCATGATGGTCATGTCGAAGGGGATCGCCCTTCAGCAGCTGCGCAAGGGCACCACCCTGGAGACTTTCAGGAAGGTCCTCGTCAAGCGACACGGCAGGAAAGAGCTCCAGGACTACAAGAGCTGATCCCGCCCGGCGTCCCGGCCCTCCGGGACGGTCAGGCGCCGTCCAGCAGCGCCTCCACCTCGGCGGCGAGCACCTCGTAGGGGTCGAGGCCGCGGCCGGGAACCCCTTGATACAGCTTCACCAGGCGGCCTTCCCGGTCGATCACCGCCGTCGTCGGCACATACATCAGAAACGGCGCCGAGCCGGCGTAGTCCCTGGCCACCTTCTGCTCCACATCCAGGTAAATCGGGTAGTTGATCTCGAAGCGGGAGACGAACCTCTCGATGATCGGCACGATCTGCTCTTCCGGTCCGCGGTCGATGGAGATGCCGACGACGGCCACCTCCCCGAAGTCCTGCCGCAGCCGGACGAGAGCGGGGATCTCGATGCGGCAGGGCCCGCACCAGGTGGCCCAGAAGTTGAGGACCACCACCCGGCCCTCGTAGTCCGCCAGGTCGAATCCCTCCACTCCCCCCACGAATCCGGACTCCGCCTCGGCCCCGCCCTCCGGATCTCCCCCGGTGCAGGCCCAGGCGGCCACGACCAGGACCGCCAGCCCCATGCGGAAGACCCGGAGTCCCACTCTCAGGCGCGCTGCCCCGCCTGCGGCGGCATGGCCGTGATCCGCGCCCGCTCCAGCCCGGCGAGGCTGCCCATGGCCTGCAGCAGCTCGTCCGTCGGGTTCACGCGGAGGCTGCGGGAGCGGACGACGGGCTCGCGGCCTCCCGAAGCGGCAGGGGCGCCCCGCAGGTGGACGACGAGGTCGCACTTCCCCCGGTGCTCGCCGCACAGTCGGCGCAGGTCGGCCAGCAACTGGTCCGAAACCGCCTCGTACGAAAGGTCGACGTTCACCGAGCGCGTCAGCCGCTCCCGGCCCTGGCCCATCGGCGCGGCACCCTCGGCCTGCACCGTCATGACGCCGTTGCGGCGGTTCAGACGGCCCTCCACGAGAACCACCGCGTCCTGCACGACCAGTTCCCGGCATCTGTCGTAGGCGTCGGAGAAGAACACGACCTCGGCCTTGCCGGAGAGGTCCTCGAGGGTGACGAAGGCCATCGCCTTCCCTCGGCGGTCGCTCGAAGGGCTGACCCGGCTGACGAGACCGCCGACGCGCACCGTCTCCCCGTCCTGACGGCCGTCGATCTCCAGCAGGGATGTGGCGAAGTAGGCCAGATCCTTCTCGAAGCGGCTCAGGGGATGGCTGGAGACGTAGAACCCGAGGAGCTCCTTCTCGTGGGAGAGCCGCTCCGTCTCGGTCCACTCCGGCACGTCCGACAGCGCCGGCTGGTGCTCCATCTCCAGCGCCGAGTCGCCGCCGAAGAGGCTGATCTGGCCGCGGCGGCGCTCGTCCTGCACCGACTGGGCGTTGCGCATGGCCCGCTCCAGGGCCTCGAGGAGCTGCGCCCGGTGCCCGCCGAGGCTGTCGCAGGCGCCGGCGGCGACCAGGCTCTCCACCACGCGCCGGTTGACGGCGCCGAGGTCGAGACGCTCGCAATACTCGTAGAGGTCCTTCGAGGGACCGTGCTCCTCGCGTCCGGCGACGATCGAGCCGGCGGCGGCGGCGCCCACGTTCTTGATCGCCGCCAGGCCGAAGCGGATCCCGTCGCCGGTGGGGACGAAGTTGACGGCGCTCTCGTTGACGTCGGGCGGAAGCACCGGGATCTCCATGCGCCGGCACTCGTCGAGGAGAACGGTGAGCCGGTCGGTGTTGTTGCGGTCCGTGGTCAGGCTCGCCGCCATGTACTCCCTCGGGTAGTGGGCCTTGAGGTAGGCGTTCCGGTAGGCCACCTCCGAGTAGCTGGCGGAGTGGGACTTGTTGAAACCGTACCCGGAGAACACCTCGATGTCGGACCAGATCTTCTCCGCGATCCTGCGGTCGACGCCGTTGCGCACCGCCCCGTCGGCGAACTCCTGCTTGTACTTCTCCATCACATCGGCGAGCTTGCGGCCCATGGCCTTGCGGATGCCGTCGGCCTGGCCGAGGGTGAAGCCCGACAGGTCGCGGCAGATGCGCTGCACCTGCTCCTGGTAGGTGATGATGCCGTACGTCTCCGCCAGGATCGGCTCGAGGATGGGGTGGTCGTAGTCGACGGCCTCGGCCCCCTGGTGGCGGGCCACGTAGGCCGGGATGCGCTGCATCGGCCCCGGCCGGTAGAGGGCGTTCATGGCGATCACGTCCTCGATCCTGTCCGGCTTGAGCTGGCGCAGGTAATCGCGCATGCCCGCGCTCTCGAACTGGAAGACGCCCACCGTCTCGCCGCGGCTGAAGAGGTCGAAGGTGGGCTTGTCGTCCCAGGGGATGGAGTCCAGGTCGAAGCCGGGCTCCCGCTGGCGGATGAGACGCACGGCCTCGTCCATCAGGGAGAGCTCCTTCAACCCCAGGATGTCCATCTTCAGCAGACCCACGTCCTTGCACGTGTCGCCGTCGAACTGGGTGGTGACGGTGCCGTCCTTCGGCGCCCGGTAGAGGGGCACGTAGTCGGTCAGCCGGGAGGGGGCGATGATCACCGCGCAGGCGTGCACCGAGGCGTGGCGCGCCAGGCCCTCGAGCTTGCGGGAGTACTCGATCAGCTGTCCCGGCTCGCCCTCGGTCTCGGCCATCTGCTTCAGCTCCGGTTCCCGCTTGATGGCCTCGTCGAGGGTGATCTTCAGCTCCCCCGGGATCAGCTTGGCGATGCGGTCCACTTCGCCGAAGGGCATGCCCAGGACCCGCCCCACGTCGCGCACCACCGCCTTGGCGCCCATGGTGCCGAAGGTGATCACCTGCGAGACGTTCTCCTCGCCGTACTTCTCGACCACGTAGCGGACGACCTTGTCCCGGCCCGAGTCGGCGAAGTCGATGTCGATGTCGGGCGGCTCGATGCGCTCGGGATTGAGGAAGCGCTCGAAGAGCAGGTCGTGGCGGATCGGGTCGGTGTCGGTGATGCCGAGGCAGTACGAGACCAGGCATCCGGCGGCGGACCCGCGCCCCGGGCCGACGGTGACGCCGCTCTCGCGGGCGTGGTGCACGAAATCCCAGACGATGAGGAAGTAGCTGGAGAAACCCTCCTTGGTGATCACCTCCATCTCGTAGTCGAGGCGCTGCTGGACCTCGGGGGCGACCTCGGGGTAGCGCCGCTCGAGACCTTCCTGGGCGAGGTGGCGCAGGTACTGGCCGCTGGACTCGAACTCGGAGGGGATGGGAAAGCCGGGCATGAGGGAGCGGCCCGAATCCAGGTCCAGCTCAACCCGGCACTTCTCGGCGATGGCGAGGGTGTTCTCGACCGCCGCGGGCAGGTCCGCGAAGAGCTCCTGCATCTCCCCCGGGCTCTTCATGTAGAGGCCGGAGGGGTAGCACATCCTCTCGGGATCGGACAGGTTCTTTCCCGTCTGGATGCACACCAGGGCGTCGTGGGCGGCGTGGTCGTCGGCGCGCAGGAAGTGGAAGTCGTTCGTGGCCACCAGCGGCACCCCGAGCTTGCGGTGCAGTTGCAGGAGCCCGTCGTTGACCTTGGCCTCGGCCTCGATCCCGTGGCGCTGGATCTCCAGGTAGTAGTCGTCCCCGAAGATCTCCATGTACTCCCGCGCCGCGGCCTCGGCTTGGTCCACGCCCTCCTCCTGGATCAGGTGGGCCACCTCTCCCGAGACGCAGGCGGACATGCAGACCAGCCCCTCGCCGTGCTGCCGCAGGAGCTGCTTGTCGACGCGCGGATTGTAGTAGAACCCCTCGGTGTACCCCTTGGAGACGAGCTGGATCAGGTTCTGCCAGCCCGCCGCGTCCTTGGCCAGCAGGATGAGATGGTTGGAGCCGTGGGCCAGGCCGCGGGCGCCGGTGCGGTCGTGGCGGCTGCCGATGGCCACGTAGACCTCGCACCCGAAGATCGGCCGGATGCCGGCGTCTCTGCAGGCCCGGTGGTGGGCGATGGCGCCGAAGAGGTTGCCGTGGTCGGTGACGGCCAGGCCGGGCATGCCGGCCTCGGCGGCGGCCGCCGCCATGGCGTCGATGGCGCAGCCGCCGTCGAGAAGGCTGTACTCGCTGTGTCCGTGGAGGTGGACGAACTCGGCGCTGGCCATTGGCTCCCGGGCCGCCGTGCGGGCAGCCGGTGACGTGTGATGGGGATGCTCAAGGCAACCTATCGGGGGGGCGGAAGCCCGTCAATCGCCGGCGTTGCCGCGGCGAGAGAGGGAGTTTCTATTACCGAATCCAGAGCCGGAGGAGGACAATCGTGCGCATGCTGATCACCGGGGGGGCGGGATTCATCGGGTCCCATCTGTGCGACCGGTTCCTCGAGGAGGGCCACCGGGTGGTCGTCATGGACAATCTGCTCACCGGCCGCATCGAGAACCTCCAGGCCCACAGGAGCAACCCCGACTTCGAGTTCATCCACTACGACGTGACCGGGTACCTCCACGTCGACGGCCCTCTCGACTTCATCCTCCACTTCGCCAGCCCCGCCAGTCCCGCCGACTTCGAACGCCTCGGGATCCAGATCCTCAAGGTGGGCGCCCTGGGGACCCACAAGACCCTGGGACTGGCGCGCGCCAAGGACGCCCGGTTCCTCCTCGCCTCCACCTCCGAGGTCTACGGCGACCCCCTCGTGCACCCCCAGGCCGAGGACTACCGGGGCAACGTCAATCCCGTCGGCATCCGCGGTGTCTACGACGAGGCCAAGCGCTTCGCCGAATCGATGGCCATGGCCTACAACAGGTCCCACGGGGTCGACACGCGCATCGCCCGGATCTTCAACACCTACGGCCCGCGCATGCGCCACGACGACGGCCGGGCCATTCCCAACTTCATCACCCAGGCCCTGGCCGGCGACGACGTCACCGTCTACGGCGACGGCCGCCAGACGCGCAGCATCGGCTACGTGAGCGACCTCGTGGACGGCATCTGCCGCCTCATGCATTCCGACGTGACCACCCCCGTCAACCTCGGCAACCCCGCCGAGCTGACCATGGAGGTCCTGGCGAGGAAGATCATCGACCTCACGGGCAGCCGCAGCCGACTGGTCTTTCTGCCCCTCCCCGAAGACGACCCCAAGGTGCGCCTGCCCGACATCACCAGGGCGCGCGACCTGCTCGGATGGGAGCCGAGGGTCGATCCGGACGAGGGGCTCCGCCGGACGGTGGAGTGGTTCCGGCAGGCCCCGCCGCCGCCAGGGACGGAAGATGACCGTTGACCGCGCCGCTCCGGAGGCCGTCCCGCGGCCGAAGTCCACGACCGCCGCGGGGGCCGTCACCCTCGCCCTGTGGCTGGCCGCCTGCGCCTCGGCGCCGCCCTTCGACCCCGCTCCCGTGGCCGTCACCCCCCCGGTCTGGAGCGCCGGCGGGGACACCCCCTCGGCGGCCGATACCCTGCAGGCGCCGTGGTGGAGCGGTCTCGACGACCCCAACCTCGGCGCCCTCATCGCCGAAGCCCTGGCCTACAACCAGGATCTGGCCGCCGCCTCCGCCCGGGTGGAACACGCCGTGGCCCAGGCGCGCATGGCCGGGGCCGGGCGCTGGCCACAGGCAGGCGTCGACGGCCATGCCAACCGCTCGCGCCGCAACTTCCCCGGCTTCCCCGCCTTCCCGGGACTGTCCGGCGAGTTGCCGGCCCTGACCACCAGCACCTTCGACGCCGCCTTCGGCGCCAGCTGGGAGGCCGATCTCTGGGGGCGGCTGCGGGCCGACCAGGCGGCGGCCCTCGCCGAGGCGCAGGCCACCCGCTTCGACCTCGCCGGGGCCCGCCTCTCCCTGGAGTCCATGATCGTGCGCGCCTACGCGGCTGCCGCCGAGGCTCGCAGCCAGGCCCACCTGGCCGAGGCCGCGGCCGGAAACCGGCAGCGGGTGAGGAAAAGCATCGAAGACCGGTACGCCCGCGGCCTGCGGACCTCCCTCGACCTGCGCCTGGCGCGCGCGGAGGCCGCCGCCGCCCGCGCCGCATTGGCCGAGCGCAGGCTCCAGCTCGACGCCGCCACGCGCCGCCTCGAGGTGCTCCTCGGGCGCTACCCGGCCGCCGAGCTCGCCGTCGCCGAGGCGCCTCCCGCG
>CAZEHQ010000026.1:0-581 GCA_964512165.1 uncultured Gemmatimonadaceae bacterium
CCACGGTGAGCACATCCGACTCGCGGGTGATGATGGAGACGGAGAGATCGGCCGGGAGAACGCTCTGGTCGACGCCGTCCTCCGAGCGCAAGGCGAGATAAGCGACACTGTCGGGAATAACTGCTCCGTCGCGGAGGTGGCGATCCTGTATGTGATCCTCCTCCCAGCGACGCACAAAGTCGCGGTAGCCGACCTTTGCCTGGGCCGTCATCCGGTCGGAGATCGGATTCGTGTATCCGGCGTTGAGGGTGGTGTAGGTATGCCCGAAGTCGCGATTCGGGCGGCCGTTATCGCCGGTGTGCCAGGTGCGGTGGGCGTAGAGAGAGGCGCGCTGGCCCTGATCGTCGAGGTAGTAGGTGCCGCGCAGGTAGAGCTTGGTCTTCTCGTACTCCGGGTTGTCGATTTGTTTCAGCCAGGAGCCTTCGGTGCCGTAGTTGGTGTAGTCGGAGTCCTCGTGGTGGCCGCCGAAGAACATGTGCAGGTTACCTGCGGCGCGCTGGTGGAAAAAACGGCCCCCCACGGTGTTGTAGGAGCCGCCGTAGACCGAGGCACTGGTGCGAGTGCTGCGGACCCGCTCCTTG
>CAZEHQ010000026.1:591-29543 GCA_964512165.1 uncultured Gemmatimonadaceae bacterium
CAGCGGGGTCTGGTTGCCGTTGAAATCCATGGCCAGGTAGGTCGGGTAGAGGACAGAAGCGGAGCCGCGCTGGTCCTCGACGCGCTGGAAGGCCCACGCGTCGAGGCTCTGGAGATCGACGAAGCCGTCGATGGGCAGACCATCGAGCATGTAACCCTTGTAGTGGTGTGGCAGGCCGCCGGAGGAGCCCCAGTTGGCGTCGTTCCGGGACAGGACGTTGGCGAAGTTGCCCGGGCTGTAGGAGAGGAGCTCCGCCAGGTTCCCGTTGCCCTGGACCAGGGAGCCCATGTCGTCGGTGGTGATGATGGAGATCTTCTGGGTCACGTTCCCCGGCGTCTGCGGCAGCTTGGAGCCGGTGACGATGACCTCCTCCATCTCGTAGACATCCTCGGCCGCGGCCGGTCCGGCGGCGATGGCCACGGACAGCAGCGGCAGGAGGAAAAGAGTGCGCTTCATCTGAGTGCCTCCCTTGTGAAGCGGTGCGAAGGTTGATTGCCTAGCTTGGTGTCCGGCGTGTCCCGCTCGGACGGGGCACAATATATGGTACTTCCCGCCCGGATTCGCTATACAGACGATACAAACGCCGATACGCCGATCATGAAACTGCTGGCCGTCTTCGCCCATCCGGACGACGAGTCCTTCATCTGCGGCGGCGCCCTGACGAAGGCCGCCGCCGAGGGGCACGAAGTCCACCTCGTCTGCGCCACCCGCGGCGAGGAAGGGGAGATCGTCCACCCCGCCATCGACGCGGACCTCCACCCCAAGGGCGAGGCCCGAGGACAGTTGCGGGCCGGGGAGCTGGAGCGGGCCTGCGCCGCCCTCGGGATCCACCCCCCGATCTGGCTGGACCACTGCGACTCGGGGTTTCCCATCGACGTGGGGCGGGACAACCCGCGGGCGCTGATGAACCAGGAGGTGACCGACCTCGAGCGGCAGCTCCTGCCCATCATCGGAGACCTGAAGCCGGAGGTCATGATCACCTTCGACCCCCACGGCCTCTACCCCCACATCGACCACGTCACCATCCACCGCGCCGCCACCGCCGCCTTCTGGTCGGCCGGCAGCGTGGCGCAGCCGGCGCCGCGGCGCCTCTACCACCCGGTCTACCCGCTGGAGGCAGTCCGCCGCACGCAGGACGATCCCGGCGCGACCATGTCCGATGTCGACGCGGATCTCTACGGCGTGTCGGGAGACTCGGTGGCGGCCGCCGTCGACATCCGCGGCCAGCGGGACCGCAAGCTGGCGGCGATCTGCGCCCACGCCTCGCAGTTCGGCACCGAGGAGGAGGTGCGGGCCCAGGTCGCGAAGAGGCCGCACATGATGGAGGTGGAGCACTACTGCCTCGGCGGCCTGCGGGGGAGCTTCCCGCCCATGCCGGCGGACTGCCTGTTCGCGGGCCTGGGGAGTTCCTGACCGCGCCAGCGGCCGGACTCCAGCGACAGGGCGCCCGTGCGGTGGCCCGCAGGCCGGGAAGCCCCTGACCACCAAGGGGCCAGCCCCCCGGTCGGCTCGAGGCCCCGAGGACGCCGCCGCTGGCGGCCAGTCCCCCGAGAAACGCGTTCCCGCTCCGCGCGAGGCGCCCCGGCTGCCCTCGCGGCAACTTCTGGTGATCCACTTCTGGCCGGCGATGGTGCGGGTCCCGGAGCAGCGGCGCCCGGTCAGGGCGCCCACTGCCGTCCCGGCGGAGGCGCTGGCAGGCTACCTGGCTGATCCGCTCCTTGCGGCGGCCACCTCCTCGTAGACCCGCTCCTGATCGGCGGCGATCCGGTCCCAGCGGAAGCGCTGGGCCCAGCGGCGGCCGGCGGCGCCCAGCTGGTCGCGCAGCCCGGGCTCGCGCAGGAGGCGCAGCATGGCGCCGGCGATCCCCTCCACGTCCTCGGCCTCGGCCAGCAGTCCGGTCTCGCCGTCGCGCACGGCGTCCACCAGTCCCGGGATGCGGGTGCCCACCACCGCCTTGCCCGCCGCCGAGGCCTCGACGGCCGCGATGCACCAGCCCTCGTAGCGGGAGGGGGCCACGTTGAACAGGGACCGCCGGAAGAGCTCCGTCTTCCGCTGTGCCGAAACGGGTCCCGTGAACTCGACCCGCTCCTCCACGCCGGCGCGGCGGGCCAGTTGCTTCAGCTCGCCGATCCGCTCCGGAGTGCCGCGGCCGGCGACCACGAGGCGCACTCCGCTCTCCTGCCCGTGAACGCGGCCGAAGGATTCCAGGAGCAGGTCCAGCCCCTTGGTGTAGGTGTCCAGGCGGCCGAAGTAGAGGACGTAATCGCCATCCTCGGCGCCTTCCAGGAAGCAGCTGTCGTCGACGCCGGTGTAGACCAGGCGGAGGCCCCGGTCGCCGCGGATGGCGGACAGACTCTCGGCGACGCTCGGCGAGATGGCGATGACGCGATCGTAGGCGCGCAGGGTGGCGCGCTCGATCGAGGCGGCGGGCAGGCCGAGGACGGGGCGCTTGCGGGTGGCGTGCCCCTGCATGAGGTGGAAGAACTCGAGGACGCCGGCGCGCCGGCGGGGGCCCGACGCCCACAGGGGGGCGAAGGCGGAGAAGGAGTAGACCCACAGGTCGGCGTCGGAGCGCGCCAGGAAGCGGCTGGCGAGGGCCGAGTACGTGAGGCGGCTGACGGCGTACGAGCGGGGGCTGCCGAGGTGGAGGACGCGCAGGCCGTAGCGCTCCTCTTCGGGCGGGGCGCCGGGGTAGGACCCGCAGACGACGGTGATCTCGTGGCGGCCGGCGAGGCGCTGGCAGATCTCGAAGGTGCGGGCCGCGCCCCCGCCCCCCAGCCACGGGTTCAGCGGGTCGTCGTAGGAGGTGTGGAGGATCTTCATCGGAGGCCGGCCCGGGGAGCCGGTGGAGCCGCATGCCCCTGGCGCTCGCGCGTGGCACCACTGGAGGGCGTGACCGGGGCCAGGGAACGGTTCGGGGTTGCCCGGGGCGCCGTCGGGCCTGAAAGCCCCAGGCGCCAGCGCGGGGGGTTCTCAGGTGGAGCGGCGGGCGCCCGAAGGCGGTTCGGGGTTGCTCGGGGGGCCGGTGGGCCTGGATGCCCTTGGCGCCAGCGCGGGGACTCCTCAGGCGGAGCGGCGGGCGCCCGAAGGCGGTTCGGGGTTGCCCTGCACGCCGTCGGGCCTGAAAGCCCCAGGCGCTCGTGCGGGAACGTCGCGGGTAGAGCGGCCGGCCCGAGAGGACGGTCCGCGGATTCCTCCGGGGTGGAGACCGGCGCCAGGAGAGGGCCACCCGCTGCATACCGAGCACCTGCGTCGCCTCCGGACCGGGGGCGCTGGCCGGGCAGCCCTGGCGGGCGCAAGTTTGGCGCATGACCCGCGCCTTCCCGTCGCCGCCGCCCGTGGACGACCGCGCCCTCTACGACCTGCAGTACCGCCGCTTCGCCGCGCCCATGGCGGCCCTGGCACAGGAGGCCGGCCTGTGCGAGCTGCTCCTCGAGGGACCCCGCACGACCGGAGGGGTGGCCGATGCCCTCGGAGTGACCCCGAGGGCGGCCGAGGCCATGGTCGCCGTCGTCGCCGCTCTCGGCTTCGCCCGCAACGACGGCGGGGGCCGCTTCGCCCTCACCGAGTTCGGAAGCACCTATCTGCTGCCGGCCAGCCCCTTCCGCCGCCGCCTCTGCCGCGAGGACGACCCGATCCTCCAGGAACTGCGGGGCGCCTTCCGCTCCGGCGAGCCGGCGGCCCCCCTCGCCGTGGCCATGGAGGCGCTCCCGGAGGCGGAGGTGCGCGAGTTCATCGGCCGCATGCACGCCCTCACCCTGCCCGCCGCCGGCAGCCTGGCGCAGAAGCCGGTCTTCGCCGGCGTGGAGCGGCTCCTCGACGTGGGCGCCGGCTCGGGGTCGCTCTCGGCGGCGATCGCCGCGGCCCACCCCGGGATGCGCTGCACCCTCCTCGATCTGCCCCAGGTCTGCGCCATCGCCGCCGAGAACATCACCAGCTACGGCCTGGAAGATCGCGTCGTCACATGCCCCGCCGATATGTTCCGGGACCCCTGGCCCGGCGGCCACGACGCCGCCCTCTTCGGAAACATCTGCCACGACTGGGACCCCGCCTCGTGCGCGCGGCTGGCGCGCCGGGCCTTCGAGGCCCTGGAGCCGGGGGGCCGCATTCTGCTCCACGAGATGCCGCTGGCCGAGAGCCGCGACGGACCCCTCACGGTGGCCTGCTTCTCGGTGGCCATGCTGCTCTACGAGAAGGGGAAGCAGTACACCCTCTCCGAGCTGGAGGAGATGCTGGCGGCGGCGGGGTTCGTCGAGTTCGAGTCCGTCGAGAGCCACGGCTACTACCATCTGGTCAGCGCCCGCAAGCCCGAGTAGACCGGGCGGCCTTCAGCGGTTGGGAGCGGCGAGGACGACGTTGGACGCCTCCAGCTCCCAGGTCTCGTTGTAGACGGTGGGGCGCGGCCGCGCCGGCGGGTAGCCCTCCGGCTTGACCTCGGGATCCCACAGCTCCAGGCGGTCCCGCCCGCGGGGCTGATCGAGCCACTCGCGCTCGGAGTCGGCGGCCTTCACCTCCCGCCGCAGGATGAACTCGACCCAGTCGAAGGCGGTGATCGCCACGTCGGCGATGAACACGCGCGACACGTTGGTGCCGTCCCAGGTGGCCAGGTCCGGCAGCACCAGGGGGCCGGTGCAGACCTGGAACTCGCCGTCCGCCTCGTTGATGTTGATCAGGTTCACCGGGTACTCCACGGTGACGGCGAGCCCCCGCTCCTCGTCCTGGTAGGTGGAGCGCGCGCTCATCAGGTCGCCGGCCAGCGTCGCCTTGACGATCTCGCCCCCATCGGCCAGCGCCCTGTGGGGGTCGTGCCGGCGCAGGTCCAGGCGGGTCTCGGCGAAGGACTCCGACAGGGGGCTGCGCTCCCCCGGCTCCGGCTCCCAGCTGGGACGCCGGGCGATGCCGACGCGATCCTGGTCGCCGAAGACCAGCCGCCACTCGGTGCTGGGGATCTGGAACATGTTGCGGCGGGCGATGGTGTACTCGGAGCGGCACGGGGCGCCGGTGTAGAGGCGGGTCACCTCTCCCGTGCCGGGGTCGAGGATCTCGCAGGCCGCCTCCAGGCGGAAGCGCACGTGGTAGGACTGGCCCTCCTGGCCGACGAATCCGCCGGCGTAGCGGTAGTGGGGGTCGTGGGTCCAGGGGCGGTGCTTCCAGGTGAAGAGGGAGCGCTCGAAGTCGATCATCGATTCTCTCCGGATGGCGGGTTCCCGCTAATGTACGACGGCCGTCCGCGGCTGGAGTACCCAGGTCCCGCTGCCGATCTTTCGCGCCCCGGCCGATCCCCTCTTCCCGACAACGAGGCCCGATGACCGACACGACCTCCCTCGTCCCGAAGTACACCTTCCCCGGCACCCTCGACGAGCAGGAGGCGGCCCTGGCGGCCAACCCCCTCCTGCGGCGGCTCAACGAGGCCCGCCGATCGTACGAGAGCGACCGCCACCGGCCCCTCTACCACTACGTCAACCCCGAGGCGATGCTCAACGACCCCAACGGCCTGTGCCGCTGGCAGGGTCGCTGGCACCTGTTCTACCAGGCCTACCCGCCGGAGGACACGCGCCAGCACTGGGGCCACGCCGTCTCCGACGATCTGGTCCGCTGGCGCGACCTGCCCTACTGCATCTACCCCGGGCCCGAGGACAAGTGTTTCTCCGGCGCCACCCTCGTCGAGGAGGACCGGGTCATCGCCATGTACCACGGCACCGAGGTGGGGAATATGGTCGCCGTCTCCAGCGATCCGCTGCTGCTGAACTGGGAGAAGGTCGGGGGCCGCGCGGTGGTTCCCATGACGGCGCCCGACGGTTCGCCCCTGCCGTACCGCGTCTTCGACCCCTGCATCTGGAAGAAGGGGGACCACTACTACTCGCTCTCGGCCGGCACCCGGCCCGCGGGCCCGGCGGGCAAGCCGGTGCGCGCCAACTTCCTGCTGCGCTCGCAGGACCTGGAGCACTGGGAGTACCTCCACCCCTTCGTCGAGGACGACCACTACACCCTGGTCGGCGACGACGGCGCCTGCCCCTACTTCTGGCCCATCGGCGACCGCCACATGCTGCTGTTCTTCAGCCACATGAGCGGCGGCCAGTACCTCCTCGGCGACTACGACACCGAGCGCGACAAGCTCGTCGTCACCCACGGCGGCAAATTCAACTTCGGCGCCTCCGTCCCCTGCGGTGTCCACGCGCCCTCGGCCACCCCGGACGGCGAAGGCGGGCTGATCGCGATCTTCAACATGAACCCCGGCAAGCCGACGCAGGGGTGGAACCAGATCATGACCCTGCCCCGGCGGCTGACCGTGGACGGGGACGAGCTGTCCATGGAGCCGGTGGCCGCCGTCGAGTCCCTGCGCCGGGAGGGGGTGCGCCTGGAGGACGTGGACCTGCCCGCCAACGAGGAGGTCCTCATCGAGCCGGTGCGGGGTGACGCCATCGAGGTGCGCGCCTGCCTCGACCCGGTGACCGCGCCCATGGTGGAGATGAACGTGCTGCGCTCGCCGGACCGGGAGGAGCACACGCGCATCGCCTTCTTCCGCGAGCGCGGCTTCAACGACCGCTTCGGCGGCGGCGGCCGGCAGAGCCTGGTCAGCCTGGAGACGTCCTACTCCTCGCTGGCGGCGGACGTGACCTGCCGCGCCCCGGAGACGGCGCCGGTGTGGTTGGCCCCGGACGAGCCGCTGGAGATGCGCGTCTTCGTGGACCGCAGCGTCGTCGAGGTCTTCGTCAACGGGCGACAGTGCGTCGCCGCCCGGGTTTACCCGGAGCGCGAGGACAGCGTCGGCGTCTCCTTCCGCTCCCGGGGCACGGCCAGCCGCCTGCGCTCCCTCGACGGCTGGCAGATGGCCTCGATCTGGGCTTGATTCCCTGTTCGCCCCCTCACCCCGCAACCAGGAGATCGACCGTGACCACCCTCGTCCACGTCGGCGTCCGCGCCTCCGACATCGACGCCACCATCCGGTTCTGGCGCGACGGCCTCGGCCTGCCCGTCGTCGCCGACCGCGGCAAGTCCTTCGACCTGAGCGACGGCCACCACAACTTCCGCGTCTTCCAGCACGAGGGCCCCGAGCGGCCCGGGCACGTGAGCGGCATGCTCGACTACCTGCACATCGGCGTGCGCGTGCCCGATCTCGAGGCGGCGGCGCAGCGCCTGCTGGGCATGGGCTACGAGATCTTCTCCGACGGCCTGTCGGGCAAGGTGCCGGTGGATGTGAACAACATCGAGGACACGGCCTTCAAGGTGGAGGATCCTGACGGCATCACCGTCGACGTCACCTCCAGCGACGAGCAGTGGCCGGGGGTCGGCCTCCGGTAGGCGCGCCATGAAGCTGTGCATGGTCGGAGTCCGCGGGCACAACAACTACATACTCTCCGGACTGCCGCTGACGGAGGTGAGCGTCGCCGGCGTGTGCACGGGCGCCGCCGAGGACGACCCGGCGGACCTGCTGTCCAAGTGCAGGGACCTGGGGCACGAGCCCGAGGTGTGGGACGAGCCCGCGGAGATGCTCGATGCCGTGCGGCCGGATCTCCTCTCCATCGCCGGCCCCTTCGCCCGGCACGCCGAGATCTGCGTCGAGGCCTTCCGCCGCGGGATCCACGTCTTCTGCGAGAAGCCGGTTGCCCTGACTCTCGAGGAGTTGGAGGAGGTCGCCGAGGCGCGGGAGGCGGCGGGCGTCCACTTCGCCGCCATGATGGGCCTGCGCTACGACCCCGCCTTCCACACCGCCTGGCGCCAGGTCCGCGACGGCGCCGTGGGGGAGATCTGCCTGCTCAACACTCAGAAGTCCTACCGCCTCGGCCGGCGGGCTCCCTTCTACCACGACCGGGCCACCTACGGCGGTACCATCCCCTGGGTGGGCAGCCACGCCTTCGACTGGATCCGCTGGTACACGGGGAAGGCCTTCCGCAGCGTCTACGCCACGCACTCCGCCGCCCGCAACCGCAACCACGGCGAGCTCGAGGTCGCCGCTGCCTGCCACCTCACCCTCGAGGACGACGTCTTCGCCTCGGTCAGCATCGACTACCTGCGGCCGGGAGCGGCGCCGAGCCACGGCGACGACCGCGTGCGCATCGCCGGCACCGAGGGGGTGATCGAGGTCCTCGGCGGGGAAGTCGTCCTCACCCGCGCCGGGGGCGACGGCGACGAGCGCCTGCCGGCGCACTGCGACCGGCAGATCTTCCCCGACTTCGTCGCCGCCGCGGCGGGCGAGGTGCAGCCCCTCCTCGGGCCGGAGGACGCCATCGAGATGACCCGGGCCGGCCTGCTGGCGCGCGAGTCCGCCGACAGCGGCCGGATCGTGAGGTTTCCATGAGCCGAGACGAACTGGAGCAGCGCTACCTCGAGGCCACCCCCGAGTCGCGCCGGCGCTTCGAGGCCGCCCGCGCCTCGACGGCGGGGGCGGTGAAGGGGGCCTACTTCCACGCGCCCTGGCCGCTCTCCATGGACCGGGGCGAGGGCTGCCACCTCGTCGACGTGGACGGCAACCGCTACGTCGACTTCAACAACCACCACACGGCCCAGATCCTCGGCCACGGCAATGCCGCCGTGCGCGCCGCCGTGGAGGAGCAGCTCGAGCGCGGTGCGGTGCTCGGCGGGCAGGCCGGCGCCGAGGTCGAGCTGGCCGCCGAGATGTGCCGCCGCGTCGCCTCGGTGGAGCGCATCCGCTTCACCAACTCCGGCACCGAGGCTACCCTCCACGCCGTGCGCCTGCTGCGCGGCGTCAGCGGCCGCCCGCGGGTGGCCAAGTTCGAGGGCGGGTACCACGGCAGCCACGACGCCGTGGAGATCAGCGTCGCGCCGCCGCTGGACAAGGCCGGTCCCGCCTCGGCGCCGGTGGCCGTGCCCGGCACGGGGGGGATCTCGCCGGGGGCCCTGGCCGAGGCCCTGATCCTGCCCTACGACGACGAGGCCGCCGTCGAGGCCCTGCTGAAGGCCCACCGCCACGAGGTCGGCTGCGTGCTGCTGGACCCGAAGTTCGGCATCCTGCCGCAGCGGCCGGAGTTCGTCCGCTTCGTGCGCGAGATCACCCGCGACCTCGACATGCTGCTCATGTTCGACGAGATCGTCGGCTTCCGCATGGGCACCGGCGGCCTGCAGGCCCACTACGGCATCGATCCCGACGTGACCACCTTCGGCAAGCTGGTGGGGGGCGGTTTCCCGGTGGGGGCCTTCGGGGGCCGCGCCGACCTGATGGAGCGCTTCGACAACACCGGGCCGCCCACCGGGTTCAGCCAGAGCGGCACCTTCAGCGCTCATCCGGTGACGGCGGCGGCGGGGCTGGCCACCCTGCGGCAGTTGACGCCCAAGGCCTTCGAGCATCTCAACGGTCTCGGCGAGCGGCTGGGGGCGGGGCTGCGCGAGGTCTTCGAGCGCCGCGGCGTGGCGGCCGAGCCCGTGGTCATGGGGTCCGTCTTCAGCATCCACTTCCTGGAGCCGCCGCTGCGCACCTGGCGCGACATGGCGCGCGCCGACCGAGAGCGCGGGTCCCGCGTCTTCCTCTCCGTGCTTCTGCAGGGCTATCTGCTCAGCCACTCCATGGGGATGAACGCCATCTCCCTGCCCATGGAGGCCGGGCATGTGGACGGCTTGGTGGAGGCCGTCGACCGCGCCTTCGACGCCTGAGGCTCAGCGCGAGATCGAGAACCGGGACATCGACAGCCGCCCGGTGACCTCGCTGGAGAACCCCACGAAGGAGATCCCGTAGCTCTCCGCCTCGGCCAGCAGCGGCTCGAGGCGCTTGGGCCCGTCCGGTTCGGCCGTCCAGCTGTTGTGCCACAGGCTCTCGTCCGGCGTCAGCCGGAAGCGGTTCGGCTCCGAGGTCCAGGCGTCGTCGCCGATGCGCAGGGGCACGCTCGTCAGGTGCCAGCGCGTGCGCGTCACGTGGGCCCAGAAGTAGCAGCGGGCCCCGTCGAGATCCAGGCCGTCCCCGCGCAGGTACACCGAGACCTCGGCGTTGCGCAGGTCGACGGGATCGGCGTCGACCCAGCCGCGGTAGTGCAGCAGCGGCAGGATGGAGAGCGGCTGCTCGGGCGTGTCGGCGCTCCAGCAGGTGTGGTCGGTCCACACGAAGCCGCCGTCGTCGACGCCGCCGGTGGGGCTCCAGGTGGCCAGGATGAAGGCGTTGCGGCCGTTGATGACGCTGGCATGGTAGTCGTAGGAGCACCAGCCCTCGGGCCCGCGGGTGAAGTGGTTGTCGATCATGACGGCTCCTCGTGGTGGTGTGGGCGGAGTCACAGGGGCAGGGGCGTGCCGATGCCCATCTCGACGGCGCGGCGGTAGACCCGAACCGCCGTGGCCATGTCCTCCAGGGCGATGCCGAGGTTGATGGCGATGGTGCGCTCGTCCTCGCGCTCCCGTCCGGGCTTGAGCCCGGCGACGATCTGACCGAGGTCGGCCCGCGGCTCGGGGGTGTTTCGGAGGTAGCCCTGGCGCCGGTAGTAGTCGAACTGCCCGAGGTCGTCGGTGGCCAGCTTGTCGGCCTCGGCGAAGGCGGGTCCCGTCCAGTAGGCGTCGAAGTCGACGGGGGAGGCGAAGGCGCCGGGCGCCAGCCAGCCGGCCTCGATCACCGGCTCCGGCTCCTCCCGGATCGGCCCGCTGGTGACCACGAGATCGGCGCCGGTCACCGCCTGCCGGGGTTCCTCCACGACTTCCACATCGAGCCCCAGCTTCTCCGACATGCTCTCGGCGAACCCCTCGGCCACCTCGCGGTGGAGGTCGTAGGCGCGCACGGTCCGCAGGTCGAAGAGGCAGGAGAGGGCCTCCAGGTTGCTGCGGCCCTGCACGCCGCAGGCGATGATGCCCGCGGACTCGCTCTCCGGGCGGGCGAGGTGCCTGGCGGCCACGGCGGTGGCCGCCCCCGTGCGCTGGGCGGTGATCCAGGTGGCGTCCATGACCGCCGTGGGGATGCCGGTCTCCGGGTCGTTGAGGATCAGCAGCCCGGTGATGTAGGGCAGGCCCCGGGCCTGGTTGCCCGGGTATCCCGAGATCCACTTGACGCCGGCCGCCTCCAGGCTCGGGATCCAGGCGGGCATGGCGTGGATGAAGGCGTCGGGGCGGGTGTGGATCCCCGGCTTGGGCGGCATCTCGACGCGGCCCTGCCCCTTCTCGAGGAACATCGACTCCAGGGCCTCGATGATGGCAGGCATCTCCAAGTCGACCCGCTCCACGTCCTTGCGGTTCAGGTAGAGGACGGTATCCGTGGTCATTCGCTGCCTCCTGCGTCAGGTCCTGCGGTGCGTTCCAAGATAGCCCGTGGCCGGCAGGTCGTGTGTGTGCGGCCCGGGCTTCCTTGCTCGCCCCACCGGAGAGTCCGCCTCGCGCGGGATCGGCCCGACGCCAGGCGCCGGCCGAGGGGATCCGCGCCCCCTCGCCGTGTGGTTGACCGCTCTTTTTCCCCGCGCCTACCTTGGCGCCTCCCCTCGCGGTGATCCCCCGGTCAGGAGTCTCAGCCATGTGGAACGTCGGCACCCGGCGACAGCTCTTCGTCGACGAGCGCTTCATCGAGCGGTCCGAGGGCGTGCGCCTGCGCATGAACCCCCCGGTGCAGCACCCCGAGCCGGTGCTGACCGCCGACCGGCCTTGGGAGGCCTTCGGCATCGGCGCCTACAACACGGCCATGCTCGAGGCGGACGGCCGCTTCCGCCTGTGGTACGACGCCACGGTCCTCGGCGGAGGTCCCGCCGAGGGCGCCCGGCGGCTGGGCTACGCCGAGTCCGCGGACGGTCTGACCTGGACCAAGCCCGACCTCGGCCTGATCGAGTTCCAGGGCTCGAAGGCCAACAACCTCGTCGCCCCCCTGCGGGAGCGGCAGTCGATGCAGGGCGCCACCGTGCTGCGCGACGAGGCCGCCCCGGAGGAGGAGCGCTACAAGCTGTGGACGAAGTACCGGCCCGCGGACGACGAGATGGCCGCCGGTGCCCGGCCCGGCCTGTGGGCGATGCACTCGCCGGACGGCCTGCGCTGGAGCTACTACGACGACCAGCCCGATCACCGGGGCGCATGCGACACCCAGAACATGCTGTTCGTGGACGACCGCCTGCAGTGCTTCGTCGGCTACACCCGGGTGAGCGCCACCCAGCACCGGGACGAGGCCGCCGACGCCGTCGGCCAGCCGTACCGCAGCGTCGGCCGCGTCACCTCCACCGACTTCCGCCACTGGACGCCGCTGCAGATCGTCTTCGAGGCGGACGGCGCCGACACCGGCATGCCGCTGCCGGCGGAGAACGAGTCCGGCCGCCCCTGCGTCGACATCTACACCAGCTGCGCCATGAAGTACCCGTGGGCCGAGGACGTGTACCTCATGCTGCCCGCCGTCTACTACCACTGGGGCCGGAAGCAGTTCCCGGGGACTCTGGACGTGCAGCTGCTCACCAGCCGCGACGGGATCAGCTGGGGCCGGGCGGGGGACCGGGAGCCCTTCCTGCGCCAAGGCTTCGACGGCAGCTCCACCAGCGGCATGATCTACGCCAACCCCTGGCTGATCCCGGTGGGCGAGGAGCTGTGGCTCTACTACTCCGGCACCGTCCGCCTCCACCGCAACCCCCGGCCCGGAGAGGACCGGGAGGCCCTGGCGCGCCGCGGCGGCATCTTCCGCGCCAGCCTGCGCCGCGACGGCTTCGTCTCCGTTGACGCCGGCTACGGCGGCGGCACCTTCACGACGCCGCTCCTCACTTTCGAGGGCAGCCGCCTGGAGGTGAACTGCGACGGCAGCGCCGGCGGCTGGCTGCAGGCGGAGGTCCTCGGCGAGGACGGCCGGCCGCTGCCCGGGCTGAGCCTGGCGGAGGCGGGTACCGTGCGCGGGAACAGCCTCCACAAGGCGGTGACCTGGGGGGGCGGGGACCTCGCCTCGGCGGCCGGGGCCCCGGTGCGCCTGCGCTTCGTCATGCGCGGGATGAAGCTCTACGCCTTCCAGTTCGGGGAGGGCTGAGGGATGAGCAGGGCCTTCAGTTCTTTCTTGGCTCAAACAGCACCCATACAGCAAACGCTCGCCGATCCTTCAGACTCACTCTGCTTGCTCTTTGAATCGCCTCTTCAGCCGCTCGTATGTCCCGGACCACACCTGACTTGAAGAAGGTCTCATCTGGATTGTAGTCTGCGTTGTGCCGCTTCTGTTGCATGTCTACGAATCGAGCAGCCAATTCCTGAAGTTCCGGAGGGGATTTCCTGATGCGTCCATCAGCACAACGCTTTTTCGCTGAACGATGCTGGAGAGCACGATGTGTTTGAGTCCATGCAGAGAGACTGCGTCCTGAGGTTGGCCCACCGACAAGCGTATTGGCGCAATTCTCAGTCATGAAATGAAACAACGCATAGTACGCGGTGCTGATGGCTCGTCGCAGATTGACCTCTCGCGGACGACCTACCTTATTGCCTTCCGCCAAGTCTCGCGCCGTCTCAATGAAGTCAAGTGGTTTCAATTTCAAGGTCCGGGTGAGATTTGAGCCACTTCTTGTAAAGCTGTTCCCACTCAGACTTTTCTACCCAATAGGCACTTGGAAAATCCTGTATACCTGCTTCAAGAAGGCTATCTCGGATTTCCCTCATGGCCTCAGTTGTTCGCTCTAACTCAAGATGATCCTCTTTGCCATCATAGACAATCCAAATCGTGAAATAGGAATCCCCGCTAGCGTCAGATCCATACTCATCGACAGCTGAGCCTACCACAATCGGCCCATCAACTCTAATTGCGGGAGAATCATCACTTCTCGGGAAGTAATGATGAACGACATTACGAACAATTTCCCTGGCCTTCTCTATTTCATCGTCCTTCTTGATATCCATGAAACCCACCCTTCCCTTGGAAGTGTTCAATAGTGGATAAGCAGGTCACGTCTGATTCTCGCCGAGCAGGAGCACGGCCTTCCCTCGGATAGCGAACCTTCATCTTGGCCGGTCTGTCCCAAGGGAAACCTCACCAGAATCCCAGATGGAATGTACGGACTCCAGAGGCATTCTCAAGCAATCCCCCCTCCGGGGCGCGCGGGACCCGCGGCGCTGATGATGGACGGTCTCCATCGATAGTCAGCGGCCCGGCCGGTGGCGCGCGGCCCCTTTGCCCGGCGGTCCCGACACCCTACACGACAGACTGGCCGGTGCATCCTGGTGGACGCGGCCTCCCACCTCGCCGGCGTCTGGTCCGCCAGTCCCAGCGCACGTAATATGCCCCACTGGGGCATGCTCTTCTCTCCCATGATTTTGCGACAAGATCCCCGGCCTCGCGCACGGCGTCACCCGTGACCCATCGAACACAATCCTGGTTCGTGCTCGCGCTGGCGGCCGCCATCGCCGCCTCCCCCTCCGCCGCCGGTCCCTCCACCGCCGGGCTGCGCCTGGTCGATTCCGGCGCCTGGGGCCTGCGCCTCGTCCTCGAGGTGGAGGACGGGATCGACCCGGGAGGCCGGGGCCTCAGCGCGCCGGGGCTGCCCCGGGCGGCCGGCCCTGGAGGGGTCGATCTGCCCTACGCGGCGGCCCTGGTGGCGGCCCCGCCCGGCGCCCGCCTTCGGCTGTCGGTGGTCTCCGAGGCCCACGAGGACTTCCTAGGCGTGGAGCCCGGAGCCGTGGACAGCCAGGCGGTGGTACTGGACCCGCGCCAGGTGGCGGCCCTCGCCCACACCGAGCCCCTCGGGCGGCTGCGCGGCACGCCCGCCCACCGGCTGTGGCTGTTCCCGTGGCAGGTCGATCCGGTCACCGGGCGAACCCGCGTGCACCGCCGGCTTCTGGTGGACGTGGCCTTCGTCGGCGGGGGGGCCCACCGGCCCGCGCCTTTCCCCGATCCCCACGGGGACCTGCTGCGCGGGGCCTTCATCAATCCGCCGCTACCCGCCTGGGCGGCTCCGCGTGCGGCGGCGCGGCCAGCCGCGGACAACGACTGGTACGATCCGGCGCAGCCGTGGATCAAGGTCCTCGTCCCGGCTGACGGGGTGTACCGCATCACGCCGGGGTGGGAGCCGTTCTCGCACCTCGGCGCGGAGTCCATCGATCCGCGGACCTTGCGCCTGTTCCGCGGCGGCGGCGAGATCCCCCTGGTGGTGCGGGGCGGCGAGGACGGGTCCTTCGACGCCGGCGACGAGCTGCTGTTCTACGGGCGTTACCGGCGCGCGCTCACCGCCGGTCGGGAGCGCGACCACGAGAGCGAGTACGGCCCGGAGGAGACGTACTGGCTCACCTGGGGCGGCGCCCCAGGCCGGCGCTACGAAGAGCGGGACGCCTCGCCGGACCGCGGCTACCCGGAGAGGGAGTGGTACCTGCACGCGGCGCACCACGAGATCGACCGCAGCTTCGACCAGCTCGGGTTCGCCACCGACCTGGACATCGACCGCTGGTTCTGGCAGCCGCCCCAGGACGCGCTGACCGCCACCGAGCCGGAAACGCCCTCCAGTCAGACCTTCGCGGCGGACATCACCGCCATCCACGAGGGGGAGGAGTACGAGGCGCGCGTGGAGGTGGCCCTCCAGGGCCGGACGGGAGAGGGGTTCGGCGAGCACCACACGGTGGTGCACTTCAACTGGACCGGCGCCGACTCGCGGGTCCTCGAGGAGGCCTACTGGGTGGGGCAGGTGCCGCGCGTCATCGACGCCCCCGTGCCGTCCGGCTGGCTGAAGCCGCGGAACCGGGTGCTGCTGCAGGGGTACGCCGACCGCATCAAGGTCGACCAGATCTGGTTCAACTGGTTCCGGGTCACCTACCGCCGCCGGTTCGACGCCGATCCGGGGTTCCTGGCGGCGCCTACCGAGGCCGCGCCGGAGGGCCACCGCATCACCGTGGAGGGGTTCCGGCACCCGGAGGTGCTGCTCCTCGACGCCGCCAACGGCGCGCTCCTGACGGGGGCGGTGGTCGCCGCCGCCGACACCTCTTTCAAGGCGACCTTCGAGGACGCTCCCGACGCGCCGCCCCTCTACGTCGCCGCCGACAGCCTCTCCCTGAGGGAACCGGAGGGCATCGCAGATACGCCTTCCGACTGGGGCTCCGGCGCCCACGGCGCCGACTACGTGATCCTCTCCCACCCGGAGTTCCTCGACGCCGCGCACCGCCTGGCCGGCCACCGTCGCGGCCACGGACTGCGGGTAGCCGTCGTCTCCATCGAGGACGTGTACGACGAGTTCAGCTTCGGCCGCGTCCACCGCGAGGCGGTGGCCGACTTCATCCGTCACGCCTACGAAGCCTGGGCGCCGCGTCCGGCCTTCGTCACCCTCCTCGGGGACGCGACCTGGGACTACCGCGGGGTCTACACGGGCAAGCCGAAGCGGACGCTCGTGCCCACCCGCTACTACCTGGCGCGGGAACGGGGGTTCTCGCCCTCCGACTACCACCTCGCTCTCGTCGACGGCGACGACCTGCTGGCGGATCTGTCCGTGGGGCGGCTGGCCGTCGACTCGGCAGAGGAGGCGGAGCGGGTGGTGGACAAGATCATCGCCTACGACTCCGCCCCCGAGGCGGGGGACTGGCGCAGCCGCTCGGTCTTCGCCGCCAACTGGCACGCCAAGGACGAGTTCTCCGGCCCCCTCGACTCGCTCGCGGCGCGCTACACGGAGCCGGCGGGTCTGCAGTCGGTGCGCATCTACGCTCCCGACGAGGCGCCCCTGCCGAACCCCCGCGGCAAGGCCTTCGTCGACGCCCTCAACGACGGGGCGCTGATCGTCAACTTCTCCGGCCACGGCGCCGCGGGGGCGATGCAGTACCTGTTCTCCACCGGCTACCCGGACTGGGAGTACCTGAACCAGGTGCGCAACGGCGGCCGCCTGCCCCTGATGATGGCCCTCTCCTGTCTCAACGGGCTCTTCACCCTGCCCACCGAGGAGGCCCTGAGCGAGCGGATGACGGAGCACGAGGAGGGCGGCGCCATCGCCTTCATCTCCGCCACCGCCTTGTCGCGGACGGCCCAGAACCGGCTGCTGAGCGACCAGCTCTACAACCTGATCTTCACCGAGGGCCGGCTGCGCTTCGGTCCCGTCCTCGACGCCGCCAAGGCGCGGGTCCTGGCGGCCCACTCCAGCTACCGCGACGCGGTGGAGACGATGCAGCTCATCGGTGATCCGGCCCAGGCGCTGGCGCTGGCGCCGGGCGCCGACTACGCCGCCGCCGACCTGGCCGTCCTCGGTGGAAGGGTGACCACCGGCGCCACGGTGACGGTCACGGGCCGGTTCCGCAACAACACCCGCCTAGGCGCCGACAGCCTCACCGTCGCCCTCTTCGGAGAGGCGCCGGGAGCGGCCCCCGACACCCTCTGGGCGCAGCGGCGCGGCCCCTTCGCCGGCGGCGACAGCCTGCGCTTCGACTGGGCCGTGGGCGACCGCCGCGGGCCCTACCTCCTCTCCCTCGTCGTCGACGCCGGCGATCAGGTACAGGAGGCCGACGAGAGCGACAACCGTCTCGACCTCTCCCTCCACATCCTCGATGCCCGCGCCGCCTCTCCCCTGTTTCCGCCCGATGGCGGCCTGGCGCCCGCCGTGGCGCTGCGCGCACTCATCCCGGTGGACGCCTCGGGCGAGTCGGCCGGCCTGGCCTGCGAGTTCGTCCTCTCCACCGAGCCCGGCTTTCCCGAGTCGGCCACGGTGTGGTCGCCGCTGGTCACGGCCCGGCAGGGCCTGGCGGAGCACGCCTTCGAGGGGTTCGCGGCGCCGGCGGGGTCATCCCTCTACTGGCGGGTGCGGCTGGTGGACGATGCCGTCCCCGGTCCGTGGTCGGCGGTTCGGACCTTCGCGCTGGAGCCCTCGCCCCCCGGGGACGCGGACGGGCTGTGGAGGGGCCGCGGGCCCCAACTCCTGGCCTTCGGCGAGTCCGATGGCGGTCTCGCCGCGGAAGGGGGGGCTGTCACCCTCTCTGCCTCGCGGCCGGCCTTCCGGCCCTCGGCGGCCACCCGCGAGGACGGCTTCACCGTCGGCGACCTGGAGGGCGCCGGGATCGTGGCCACGGACGGGGAGTACCTCTACGCCAAGCGCTGGTTCAACGACCCCTCCACCCGCTACGCGGGCACCGACTTCTTCGCCCGCATCGGCACCGGCTTCGGCGGCACCGAGCGCGGCCGGTTCTATGGGTTCCTGCCCGACTCGACTTCGGGCGGGATCGCCGCCACCTGCCACTCCGACGGCTACCTCTACTGCGACGCCGGACGGACCTACGAGCTGGAGCGCCTGGACCCGCGCACGGGCCGCCTCGACACGGTGCGGGTCCCCGAGGGCCTGGTGGACTGGAGGACGGGGCAGGTCGTGGAGGAGCCGGCGCCGGGGCAGTTGATCCACGCCCTGATCACCTCCGACGGCCGCTACGTGTACAACGTCTCCATGAGCTCCGCCGTGGGCATGCGCGTCGGCTGGCGGGTGCGCGTCTTCGAGCCGGAAGCGGGCTGGCGGCTGGTGCGCGAGTTCGTGGCGCCGCCCACGGAGACGGGCTTCACCTACCTGTGGACCGACGGAGTCCTGGCCGACGGCGAGCGGCTCTACCTGATCGAGTACGCCGGCCGCCGCCGCATCCGCGCCGTGAGCGCCGTGGACGGATCCTTCATCGACGAGTGGACCTCGGACCAGGAGGAGACGGGGATCCTCGCCGGCCAGTACGACTGGGTGAACGACAAGGTCTGGCTGGCCGATCTCGGCGCCGTGGTGCGGCCGGGGCAGCCGCTGGCCAAGACCGGCGCCTCCCTGTTCCGCTACGGGCGCCACGGCCACAGGCAGCCCGGCCGCCTGTGGTCGCCGGCCATCGGACCGGCCGCGGCCTGGGAGACCCTGACCGTCGACGGGAGCGGCGTGAAGGTGAGCGTCCAGGCTCCCGCAGAGGACGGCGGCTGGGCGGATCTTCCCGGACGGGCGGTGGCGGCCCCCGGCTCGGTGGACCTCTCCGGCCTCGAGGCGGAGCGCTTCCGCCGGCTGCGCCTGGCGGCGCTCGTGGACACCGCGGCCGGCGCCCGCCTCTCGGAGTGGCGGGTGAGCTACACGGGTCTGGCGGACCTGGAGGTGGCCGCCGCCGAGGCCGGCGAGGGGGTGGTCCGGGCGGTGGTGCGCAGCCGGGGGGAGGTGCCGTCGCCGCCGGCGTCCCTCCGCCTGGAGGGGAGGCTGGGGCAGCCGCTGCGGGAGCGCCGGCTGCCGGCCCTGCCGCCCGGGGGGCTGGTGGCCGCCGTCTTCGACTCGCTGGGGCCGCTGCCGGCGGGGGCCCGGGTGCGGGTGCTGCTCCAGGGGGCCGACGCCGACCCGGGGAACGACGCTTTCGTGCTGGCCCTCCAGGGTCCGCGGCTGATCTTCCGGACCTGGCCGGGGGGCCACAGGCTGCAGAGCGGGGACGCCCTCGGCACCCGGGCGTTGTGGGTCGAGGCGGACGGCCCGGGCCGCATCGAGCTGACCGTGGACGGCTCACCGGTGACGGCGGACTCGATGTGGACCACCGCCGCCGGCGCCAGCGTCCTCCACCGGCCGGCCGAGGGCCTGCTGCAGGTGGAGGCGAGACTGGTGGACGACGAGGGAGAGCTCGCCGTGTCGCGCATCGATCTCCTGGTGGGCCCGGACCTCCACGCCGCCAACGTCCTCGTGCACCCCCACCCGGTGCCCGGGGAGGGCGCCGCCTTCACCTTCTTCCTGTCGGGGGAGGCCGAGGTCGGCGTCGATCTGTACGCCCTCGGCGGCCGCCGCATCCGTCGCCTGGAACCCGTTCCCTTCCAAGCCGGCTTCGGGCAGTTGCCATGGGACGGCCGCGACGAGGCGGGCCGCATCCTGGCCAACGGCACCTACCTCTACGTGCTGACGGCGATGGCCGGCGGTGAGCGCGTCCACCATCGCGCCGCCCTCGTCGTGGCGCGCTGATCACTCGCCGCGGCGGATGGCCTCGATCTTCTCGTCGCGCTCGGCGAACAACCCGTCGCGGACGGACTTCATCTCTTCCTGAAGCCGTTGCCGCTGCTCGGCGGCGGCCTGCGGATCCTCCCCGCCCCCGGCCTTCTCGATGCGCTGGCGGAGGACGATCTCCTGCTCCGCCCACCGGGCCTCGTAGGTCTTGCGGGTCTCGTCGATGGCGGCGATCTGCTCGGGGCTGAGCTTGGCGCGGTCCTTGTCGACGAGGGACTCCGACTTTTCGAGGGCCAGCTCGAGTGCTGATTTCATCGCCGTGCCTTCTGATGGAGGTTCGGTTGAAGGGCCGCTGAAACTACGGGGGTGGAGGACTACCTTCAAGGAATTCAAAGGAGCTGGAAACATGAGCAGACGATGGGAGATCTACCTCTCCGGGGAGATCCACAGCGACTGGCGCGAGCGCATCCGCGCCGGCGCCGAAGAGGCGGGCCTGCCCGTCGACTTCACCAGCCCGGTCACCGATCACGGCGCCAGCGACGGCTGCGGGGTGTCGATCCTCGGTCCGGAGGAGAAGGCCTTCTGGAAGGACCACAAGGGCGCCGGAATCAACGCCATCCGCACGCGCACGCTGCTGCGCCGGGCCGACGTGGTGGTGGTGCGCTTCGGGGACCGGTATCGGCAGTGGAACGCCGCCTTCGACGCCGGTTTCGCCGCGGCCCTCGGCAAGCCGCTGATCGTCCTCCACGACGCCGGCCTCACCCATCCCCTGAAGGAGGTCGACGCCGCGGCTTTGGCCGTGGCCGAGGAGCCGGAGCAGGTGGTGGAGGTGTTGCGCTACGTGACTTCGGCCTGAGGCCGGCGGCTCAGAGCCCCGGAAGGCGGCGCAGGTCCCGCCCCCAGGTGAAGCCGATGTAGATGAACTCGCGGCCCATGGCCAGCCGCGCGCCGATGGCGTTGCCCGTGGGGGCGGGGAAGAACATGCCGATGGTGCCGTACACGGTGCGCGGGTCCTGGCCGCGCCAGCCCGGGCCGAGGTGGAGCACCCCCGGCCGGTCGGCGACGTAGACGATCTCCACCGGCAGCAGGCTGAGATCCACGGAGAAGGAACGCAGGGTGTTGGTCTTGCCCCGGCAGAGGCGGTAGGGGACCAGATCTCCGGTCACCGTGTCGAGGCAGACGTCGTAGCCCCGGTAGAAGCGGGGCCGGTAGCGGATCTCCTTGGACTGCAGCAGGGCGAAGTCGGCGACGGTGACCGTGGCCATCACGTGGTGGCGCGGCGCGAGGGCGGTCAGGCCGAGAGGGATGTCGAGGCCCGTGCCGGGCTCGAGATCGACGACCCCGAGGCCGGCGGTGAGGTAGAGGCCGGCGGGCAGGGAAGGGTCCTCGACGACGAGGGGTTCGGCGTCGGCGGCGGTCAAGCCGAGGAGTAGGGCGGAGAGGTGAAGCACCCGGCGCCGAATGAACGGCCGGGTTCCCCCGGGCCGGGTGCGGCCGGGGCTCGCGCTGTGACTCGGTTTATTGATCTGGGGGCGGGCTTGTCGCGGGGCGGGGGTGGGGGCCGGGACGCGGGGCCCGGATTGGGAAGTACGATACTCGGCCCCCGGGACCCGGGCAAGGCGGACGGCCGCCGCGGCGGGGGCGCGTCTCATCGACGCAGGGCAGCCATCATCTCCCGGTAGCGGGGCCCCTGCCGGCGCTGCGGCAGATCGCCGCCCATCCGGTCGATGCGCCGCTGCAGGCGCTCGATGCGTTCCGCCGTGGCCGGGTGCGTGGCCAGCAGCCCGCCGAGGGGGCCGGACGAGCCTCCTTCCACCGACTGAAGTCCCTGGAACATGCGCACCATGCCGCGGGGGTCGTAGCCGGCCGCCGTGAGGTAGCGCAGGCCGAGGTCGTCGGCCTGGAGCTCGTCCTCGCGGCTGAAGCGGGCCATCCCGACCCCGCCGGCGATGTCCGCGGCGGCGGCGGCGAGGCGCTCGGGATCCTCTCCGAGGGCGATGGCCGCCACCACCTGCAGCCCCAGCTTCGCGGCCAGCTGGTTGGCGGAGTGGCGGGCCACCACGTGGCCCAGCTCGTGGCCCAGCACGCCGGCCAGCTCGGACTCGTCGCCGGCGAGGAGCATGAGGCCGGTGAAGACGTAGGTGGGGCCGCCGGGGAGGGCGAAGGCGTTGACCTGGTTCGGATCGTCGAGGACGGTGACCCGGTAGTCGATGCCCGGGCGGTCGCGCCAGGCCTGCTCGATGAGCGGTTTGGCCAGGAAGCGCACGTAGCGCTGGATCTGCCGGTCCCGCAGGACGCGGTGCTCGGCCTCGATCTGGGCGGCGAGCCTGCGCCCGAGGTCGACCTCGGTCTGCACCGGCACCAGGGTGGCCCCCAGGAACTGACGGAAGGAGGCGCAGCCGCCGGAGCCGACGGCGGTCAGGATCGCCGCGACGAGGAGGGCTGCGGCCGGGGCGCGCTGACGGAGTCGGTGCTTCATGGTCTTGCTCGCCTCGGCGAGGTGGGGGGCCGGAGTACGGGGCCGCCGGAGCCGGCGGCGGTCAGGATCGCTGCGGCGAGGATCACTGCGCCCGGGGCCCGCAGCCGATGTCGGGTGTGCTTCATGGCCTTGGGCGCAAGCCGGGGAGGGTGGCTGGCCCCAAGGCGGCCGGCGGCCGGAGTCTGGTTCGCTTCATGGGTCACCCGGAATCCGAGGAGAAGGGCCTGCCAGCCCCACTTGGCCCTGCCGGGCAGGCGGGGGGACGCCGCGTTGCGAGGATGGCCGCGGTGGGAGGACCTGCCGCCGGAGTCGCGCTACAGGACGGTCGCCCCGCGGCGCCGACGCCCTCGTCGAGGAAGGCCATGCGACGATACCACAAGGCACTGCCGCCGGCAATCGGCGGCGCCCGCCCGCGGCATCCGGCGAGCGCTTCACCTTTCGAGGGCCGCGCCGTACCTTCCCACCCGTTCCGCCTCCCCACACCGGAGTCATCCCCATGACAGTGGAAACCTCCTCCCCCGTCTCGGTCTACGACGGCGACGCGACACCGCAGCCGCAGGCCGCGCCCGACCCCGACAGCCTCGTCTTCCACGAGCTGTGCCCGGCCGCCGATCTCGAGGAGGGCGCCGGCAAGCCCTTCACGGTAGACGGCACACACCTCGCCGTGTTCCGCTACGAGGGCGGCTACTATGCCTGCGACAACCGCTGCCCTCACATGGGCTACCCCCTCTCGGAGGGCAGCGTGCGCGACGGTGTGCTGATCTGCCACTGGCACCACTGGGAGTTCGACCTCAAGACGGGGGGCTGCTTCCTGACCTTCGGCGACGACGTGGCCAGCTTCCCGGTGGAGGATCGCGGCGGCGTGCTCTTCGTCGGCATCCCGAAGGGCGCCCGGGAGGCGGCGCGGCAGCGGCTGGTGGACCGCGGCAAGCGGGCCCTGGAGCAGGGGCTGAAGGACCGCTCCAGCTTCCTCATCGCCAAGGCCGTCACCGCCCTGCGCGAGGCCGGCGCCACGCCCCGGGAGATCATCCAGCACGGCCTGTTCTACGGAGCCCACAAGACCAGCGACGGCTGGTCCTCGGGGGTGGCCATCCTCACCCTGTGCGCCAACCTGTGGGACGACGTCGACCCCAAGGACCACAACCTCTTCCTCGTCCACGGCCTGGCGCAGATCGCCAACCGCACGGCGGGCAACTCGCGGCGCCAGCGCTTCCCCTTCCCGCGCTCCGGCTCCGATCCCGACATGACGACGCTGAAGCGCTGGTTCCGTCGCTACGTCGACCTGCGCGACCGCGGCGCCGCCGAGCGTATCCTCCTCACCTTGCACGACCGGGGGCAGCCGCCCGAGGTGCTGGCCGACTTCGTCTACACCGCGGCCACCGACTTCTACTTCACCGGCGACGGCCACGCCCTCGACTTCGCCAACAAGATGTTCGAGGGCCTCGACTACGTCGGCTGGCAGGGCGCCCACGAGATCCTGCGGCCCATCGTCGTCGACCTCGTGAGCCGCACCCGCCACGAGGAGACCTCGCGCTGGCAGGACGCGGTGCCCGTGCTCGATGAGGTCTTCACGCGCATCGACCAGATCTGGGAGGCCAACCAGGCCGCCGGGCCGAAGGCCCTCGACGTGAGCGCCTTCGCCGAGGTCATGCTCGGCGACGACTTCGAGCCCATCGTCGAGCAGATGGAGACGGAGCTGCGGGCCGGCGTCTCCCCCCTCGACCTGTGCCGCGCCATGACCTATGCCGGCGCCGTGCGCACCGTGCGCTTCCACCTGAAGAACGAGGGCGACTGGCACGACGTGGCCAACCTCTACTCCTATGCCCACGCCCTCTACCGCGCCTTCCACCTGGCGCCGTCGGCGCAGCTCCTGCGCGGACTCTTCCACGGCGCCGTCTTCACCACCTACCTGCGCTGGCTCAACATGCCGTCGGCGCGGGTGCCGCGGCCGGGGCAGCGCCTGAAGGGGGAGGAGTCGTTCTCGTCGCCGCGGCAGATGCTCGACCGCCTGCAGGAGTTCGCCGACTTCCAGAAGGTGGCCGAGGCCGGGATCCTGGTGAACCAGTACCTGGAGGAGGGCCACGACGTGACGGCCCTGAAGCACGTCCTGGCCCACATCCTGCTGCGGGAGGACGCGGAGCTGCACATGTTCCAGATGCTGGAGGCCGCCTTCCGTCACCACGACCTGTCCCACGATCCCGAGGAGCGGCGCATCCACCTGCTGGCGGCGACGCGCTACATCACCGCCCAGAAGGTGATGAAGAACATCCTCTGGTCGACGGAGAACGCCGAGCGCCTGCAGCGGGGCGAGCTGCTCAGCGACCGGGACGACGACTGAGCGCCGAAAGGGTGGCGATCTCCACGGTGGACGGCCCCGTCCACTCGCGGCCGGGGAAGAACACCAGGCGGCCGCCGGTCGCGCTCAGCTCGTAGCCGGGGTCGTCGGCCAGCACCAGCAGGGTGCCGCCGGGGCGGGTCTCGGCCCGTTCGAGCCGGTGCCCGCGGCGGAAGCCGGCGCCGTCGCGCACGACCGCCCACAACCCTTCGACTGCGACTCCCTCCGGCACCGCGAGATCGGTGATCAGGCCGTCCACGTCGTCGCCGGCCTCGCGGCGCAGGACGCCGGTGATCCCGCCGGTGAGCAGGCCCGCGCCTGATACCACCTCGCCACCGGCCCGCAGCTCCCGCCCCCCGACGAGGCGCATCGCTTCGATCTCACCACCGCGTTGCCGCACGAATCCCAGCCGGCCGTCGAGGCTCACGTCCCCGGCCCGCAGGCTCCCGCCGCCGCGTGACAGGAGCACGTGGTCGACCACGTCTCCCCAGGCGATGCGCAGGGCCACGCCGTCGCCCTCGACGGGCAGCCGCCTCACCTCGCTGACGAAGGGGCCGCCGGGTCCGTGGCTCTCTACAACGGCCACGAAGTCGCTGCGCAGGTCCTGCCCCTCGCGGCGGTGCACCAGCATGGGCATGATGTGCTCGTCGAGAGCGGCGTCGTCCTCGGCGGCCTTGCGGATGGAGGGGGCCGCGGCGGTGAACAGCCGGTCCCCCGGAAGGCCGGCGCCGTGGACGCGCACCCCCGCCTCGCTGCCCGGGCTGCGGAACCCCACCCGCCAGGGTCCGTCCACGGCGGCTTGCTCGACGCCGCGGATGAAGGCGTAGCCGAGGTTGTGGCCCCCGGCCTCCCCCGGGGTGGACTCGCCCGTGGGCAGACTCACAGGCGTGCCCGGAGGCAGCAGCATCTCGCCGTAGGGAGAAGTCTCCAGGTCATGCACGAGATCGCCGCCGTGGTCGGCGTCGCCGGTGAGGACGTACTCGTGGCGGCTTCCGCCGCTCACGCGGAACCAGTCAACCGCGTAGGCTTGGTCGCCGGCGCCGATAAGCAGCAGCAGGCGCCGGTACTCGTCGACGAGGCCGGGATAGGCGCGCTCCCCGGAGGCCTCCACCGCGGCGAGCAGATCGCCGTCGCCCGGGACGAAGAGCCGCAGGTCGCCGTCGCTGGGCTGAGACACCGAGCCCATGTGCTGGTCGCGTCCGTCGACGGTGACCGTGTTGTGGGAAAGGGTGGTGGTCGTCCAGCGGCGGTAGCGGGTGTGGGTGTAGCCGATGTCGCCGAGGCGCTCGCGGCCGTGGCTGAAGAGGGTCATGGCCAGCGCGTCGCCATGCTGGTGGCCGTAGCCGCCGGAGAAGTGCAGGTGCGCCTGCACCTGGTCGTCGCCGGCGCCGCGCCCCAGGCGGGCGTGGCCGAGGGCCGGCAGCAGCATCGACTCCGAGGCGGGCATCGCCTCGGCGGCCTCCCGCGCCCAGGTGTCGTGGAAGGCGACGACGCGGCCGTTGGGGTAGCGCAGCAGACCGGGCACCTCCCGCGCCCGGGCCAGGATGGGGAGGCGCGCGTCGAGATCGAAGTCCTCGAGGCGGTCCCCGCTGTCTTCGGGGATGTAGCCGGGCGGATCGGTCCAGCCTTGCAGCAGGCGGGCCAGGATGTCCAGCCCCCGAACCGTCTGGTTGTGGTAGGAGACGGCCCCCTCGCGCCAGGCGCCGTCGGCGAAGAACTGGCGCCGCGCCAGCAGCTCGATGCGGCGGACGGCGTCGTGGATGTACTCCGGCTCGCCGAGGACGCGGCCGGCGGTGATCAGCCCCCGCAGCAGGGTGGGGTCCATGTTGCCGAGGGCCGGCGGGTACGAGCGCACGAAGTCGACGCTGGCGTGGAACAGGTCCTGCTCGATCCGCCGCTGCGCCGCCTCGTCGAGGGCGCCGCTCGGCCGCACCAGTTCGTAGGCCTGCAGCAGGTCCTCGGGGAGGTCCATGTAGGCCCACCAGTCCCACTTGGCGGCGCGGTAGTCGGGTACCGGCCAGGGGAAGGTGCGGTCCCCCTCGAAGATGATCTTCTGCCGGAAGGGGTAGTCGTAGTGGACGCAGTAGCCCGGGTAGACCTCGGCGAAGCGCGACAGGATGAGGGCGGCGCGGCGGGCGGGGAGGGGGTCGCCGGTGGCGGCGTGGAGGCGCGCCAGGTCCAGGGCGCGGCGGGCGAAGTACTCGCGGGCCTCGAACCAGGCCCTGGCGCGGAAGAAGTGGCGGTAGCCGTCGGCGTCGGCCCAGTAGGGATACTCCTGAACCTCGCCCAGGGGGTTCGTGACCCGCAGGGTGTCGCCGTCGGGGTAGGTCTCGTTGGGGTAGCGGATGCCGCAGAACCGGCAATAGACCTCGCGGGGGCGCTCGAGCGTCCAGGCGAGCTGGTTCTCCTGGGTGCCGCCGTCGCAGTTGGGACAGTCGGTGAAGCGCAGGCCCGCCCGCTCGGGGATCAGGGCGAGCATCTCCGCCTCGGACAGGGCCAGGACGGGCTGCACGGCCGCTCTCAGCCGGTCGTCCGCGTCTGTGTCGGCTGCCATCATCAAGCCTGTGAGGATCGCCACATGTGATCGGGGGAACCGCATCCTGTGCCCGTAGAATACGAAGACGGTGCAGGCCCCGGGCGGGGGAGGCTGCCTCGAGGAGGTATATTGCACGCATGCTCTTCTTCGATCCCCGGCACGGCACGGACACCGGCCCGCCAGCCATGTCGATCCTCGAGCCACGGACTCGTGCGTTGCGCGCCGCCAGTCCCGGGCGCGAACCGTCCGCCGGCTCCTGAACCGTGTCCGTCCTCGAGCCACGGACTCGTGCGTTGCGCGCCGCCAGTCCCGGGCGCGAACCGTCCGCCGGCTCCTGAACCGTGTCGATCCTCGAGCCACGGACCCGCGCCTTGCGCGACGGAAGCCAGGCCGTGATCCGCTCCGCCCGGCGGGAGGACGCCGAGGCCCTCGTCAGCCTCTACCGGGAGATCATCGCCGAGGGGCGCTGGACCCTGGTCCGGGACGGCGAGCGGCAGCCCAAGGCCGAGGACGAAGCCGGGGAGATTGACCGGCTCAACGCCGCCGCCGGCTCCCTCTACCTCGTCGCCTGTGATGGCTCGCGGATCCTGGGCACGGCCCGGGCCGAGGAGGGCGGCTTCCGGCGCACCGCCCACTTCGCCGACGTGCACTCCGTCTGGGTCCGCCGGAACCGCCGCGGGGCCGGCGTCGCCGACGCCCTCATGGAAGCCCTCGTCGACTGGGCCCGCGCTTGTCCGCAGGTAGAGAAGCTCGGGCTCTTCGTGTTCTCCACCAGCGAGGCGGCGATCGCTCTCTACAAGAAGCACGGATTCGTCGAGGAAGGCCGCTCCGCCCGGGACATCCGGTTCGAGGACGGGAGCTACGCCGACACCGTGATCCTCGGGATGCAGCCGTGAGCTGGCAGGTCGCCGACCGCGTCACGGTCTACCACGAGGCCGGCATGTACGCCCTCGCCCCCACGGTTACGCGCACCCCCGGCGGGGACCTGCTGGTCAGCTTCCAGCGCGCGCCTCACCTCGGCTACGACCACCACGAGCACCCCCTCTTCCAGGTCCTCTCCTGCCGCTCCGCCGACGATGGCCTCACCTGGAGCGAGGCGGCCCTGCTGACCGCCGACCCCATGGGCGGCGTCATGGACCGCGGCCTGCACGCCCTGCCCGACGGCAGCCTGTTCCTGCACGCCTCGTGCAACGAGCTGGTCCCCGCCGAAGGCGAGGGGGTGCACGGCCAGCGCTGGATCTCGCGGCCGGGGAAGCCCTTCTGGGTGCGCTCCCGCGACGACGGCCGCACCTGGACGGCGCCGCGGCGGTTCCCGCCCCTGCCCGACGCCGTCTGGGGGCACCCCGCCCAGCACTCCGGCGTCTGTCGCAGCGGCCTGCTGGTCCTGCCCGACGGCCGGCTGCTGCTGCCGAGCAAGGCCACCGACCGGCCCGGCGGCGCCTACCCCTGCTTCGGCATGCTGCGCGTCTCCCGCGACCTGGGCGAGACCTGGGAGTACGGCGGCCGCATCGCCGAGGACGAAGTCGCCCACTTCAGCGAGCCCGCCATCCACCGCACGCCGTCGGGGCGCATCCTCGTCCTCTTCCGCTGCCACCCGGGGGCCCTGGGACCCGGCATCCTCCGGGACCAGGGCTTAGACGGACCCGTGGCGCAGGATCCCCAGTTCGCCCACCGCCTCCTCGCTCTCGTCGAGTCCGACGACGACGGCGCCACCTGGACCCCCTGGCGGCCGACCCGCATCCACGGCAGCCCCGCCCACCTGCTCGGCCTGAGGGACGGCCGCATCTTCCTCACCGTCGGCACCCGCTGGGAGGGGCAACGGGGCTGCGCCGGCCGGGTCCTCGA
>CAZEHQ010000027.1:0-29225 GCA_964512165.1 uncultured Gemmatimonadaceae bacterium
CCTCGGGGCGGACATCCTCAACATCTGCTGGATCGCCGGGGCCTCGGCGGTGGTGAACGATCTCGAGGTCGAACCGGAGGTCATCCACTTCATGTTCCCAGCCATGCTCGTCATCGTCTTCACCATGCTGGGCCTGATGCGGTTCGGGCATCGCTTCGAGCGCTGGAAGGGGATCGTTCTGCTGGTACTGTGCGCCGTCTACGTGACGGCGCTCTTCACGGTCAACCCGGGGGCCCTGCAGCCCCACGGTTGAGGCCATCACGAGAGGGACGGAAACATGGATCTGGGACTGAAGGGCAAGTCGGTGCTGGTGAGCGGCGCCAGCCGGGGCATCGGCAACCGCATCGCCCTCGCCTTCGCCGCCGAGGGGGCCCGGCTCTGCCTCAGCGGCCGCACGGAAGAGACCTTGACGGCCGCCGCCGAGGCGGTGGCCGCGGCGGGCGCCGCGGACGTGGCCCACTACGTCGGCGACATGGCGCGCACCGAGGACGCCGGGGGATTCGTCGACACCGCCGTGTCGCGCTTCGATGGCGTCGACGTACTGGTGAACAACGTGGGCGGGTCGGTGTGGACGCCCTTCGCCGAGATCTCCGACGACGAGTGGCTCCACGTCTTCAACCTGAGCTTCTTCTCCGCCGTGCGCGTCTCCCGGGCCGCCTTCGCCGCCCTGGAGCAGGGCGGGGGCAGCATCGTCAACGTCTCCTCCATCTTCGGGCGGGAGACCGGCGGGCCGGTGAGCTACAACGCCGCCAAGGCGGCGATGATCAGCATGACGGCGAACCTCGCCCGCGAGGCAGCGGCCAAGGGGGTGCGCGTCAACAGCGTCGCCCCGGGGTCGATCGTCTTTCCGGGGGGCAGCTGGGAGCGCCGCCAGCAGGCGGACCCCGAGGGTATCGGCCGCTTCGTGGAGGAGAACATCCCCTTCGGCCGCTTCGGCACGCCGGAGGAGGTGGCCGACGTCGTCGTCTTCCTGGCCTCCGGGCGGGCGAGCTGGGTGACAGGGGCCTGCCTCAACGTCGACGGCGGGCAGTCCAAGTCGAACCTCTGACCGCATGAACCGCAGAATCGCCTGCATCGACGGGCGCGGCCAGGGCGTGCTGATCGAGGAGGATCTGGGCGCGCCGCCCGCCGGACGGGTCGAGGTGGAGGTGGGGGCCTCCCTGATCAGCCCGGGCTCGGAGGTCGGCCGGGTGCCGGCGACGCGGCGGGAACCGCGGCCGGAGCAGCCGCCCAGGCCCTTCGGGTACGCCAACGCCGGCGTCGTCACCGCGGTCGGGGAAGGGGTGGAGGGGTACGCCGCGGGAGACCGGATCGCCTGCATGGGAGGCGGTTACGCCCTGCACGCCGACCGCTGCCACGTGCCCGTCCAGCTCACCGTGCCGATCCCCGGGGGCGTGAGCTTCGAGGCCGCCGCTTTCGCCCACCTGGCGGCCACCGCCCTGCACGCCATCCGCCGCGCGGCCCCGGTCTTCGGCGAGAACGGGCTGGTGGTGGGTCTCGGCCTGGTGGGCCAGCTCACGGCCCGGTTCGGACAGCTCTCGGGGTGTCACATGATCGGCGTGGACCGCTTCGAGCTGCGCCGGCGGCTGGCGCGGGAGCTGGACGTCGAAGCGGTCGCAGGCGAGGACGACGACCTGGAGGGCCTGGCGGCGGAGTTCACGGGCGGCTACGGCATCGACTTCGGCGTCATCGCCTTCGGCGGCGACGGCACCGGCGCCTTCGAGCGGATCGCCGCCACCCTCAAGCGCGCCCCGGACACCCACCGCATGGGCCGCATCGTCATCGTCGGCGGGGCCCGCATCAGCCACGGCTTCGCCGCCGCCCTGGGCAACGTCGACGTGCGCAGCGCCGCCCGCACCGGCCCCGGCTATCACGACGAGGAGTACGAGCACGGCGGCGGCTATCCGCCGGTCTTCGTGGAGTGGCCGACGCGGCGCAACCTGGCCGAGTGCCTGCGGGCCATGGCCGACGGCCGGCTGCGGGTGGAGCCGCTGATCACCCACCGCTTCGGCCTCGACCAGATCGCAGCCGCCGTCGACGAGCTGGTGGAGCGCCCCCAGGGCGCCCTCGGGGTCGTGCTGCGGCCCTGAGGCCGCCGCAGGTCAGACCGGCTCGTTGGTGATCATGTGGGTGCGGCCGCCGGCGCGGAAGGTCACCGGCGGCTGGTCCACCTCCTCGCCGGCGATCATGCGCTCCACGACGCCGGCCACGCCGGCCACGGCGGGCTCCAGCAGCTTCTCCCCCTTCTCCCGGCTCGCGACCTTCGACGCCTCGTCCTCGATGTCGTCGGCGTGAACGCGCTCGGGCGCCAGCACGAGCATGGTGGAGGTCTCGAACTCGTCGGCGTGCCCCGGCAGCCGCTGGTGGTCCATGGTGGCGCTCACGAGGGCGGGGTCGTACACGTCCCAGTACGACTGGAACCTCAGGTTCACCTCGGCGCCGAGGCGGTCCCGGTACTCGTCGATGCGGCGCATCAGGGGCTTCACGTTGCCGCCGTGGCCGTTGAGGATGAGCACGTTGCGCACGCCGGCGCGGGTCATGGAGTGGCAGATGTCGAAGACGTACTCGCAGAAGATCTCGGGGCGCACCGTCAGGGTGCCGCGGTGGGCCATCCAGTGCTCGGAAACGCCGACGCAGACGGGCGAGGTGACGACGACGCGGGGGTAGAGCCGCAGGGCCGCCTGCTCGGCCATCCAGGTGGCGTGCAGGGAGTCGTGGATCATCTCGATGTGCTCGTTGTGCTGCTCGGTGGCGGCCGTCGGCACGATCGCCGCATCCAGGGTGCCGGCTTCCAGGCGCTGGCGGAACTCCTTGCGCGACAGGTCGCCCACGAAGACGCGGCGCTCCCGGTCGCCGCTGGTGACGAGATTCATGGCGGTCGGTCCTTTCGGTTTCCTGGGAAGGGTGGCGCCGGCCGGGATGCGCTGGCCGGCGCGAGAGGTTTGCAGGGTAAGGACAGGAGCGCCCCCCGCCAAGGGGAAGCCCGCTTGACACGCTCACCGCGGTCTCTCACCGTTGCCTGCCGCTTCAAGGGGGAGAGGAATGAAGATCGGGACGCGACTGCCGGGCTTCGCCCGGGACATCGGCTTCGAGGGGTACTGCAAGTGGCTCGCCGAGAACGGCTTCGACGCCGTCGACACGCCGCCCCTGACGGCGCAGATGGCGAGGACCTGCGCCGAGCTGTCCCTGGCCATCGGCACCTGCGACGTCCGCGGCGGGGGCCTGCTGTCCAACGACGCGGCGCAGCGCCGCAAGGCCCTGAACGCGCTCAAGAGGGATCTGACCGCCATCGCCCGCCACGGCGGCACGACGTGCTTCACGGTACTGGGGCCGGCGGAGCCGACGCAGAGCCGGGCCGAGACCTTCGAGATCTTCGAGAAGGTCTATCCCAAGGTGGTGAAGCACGCCGAGAAGGTGGGGGTGAAGATCGCCATCGAGCCGTGGCCGGGGGGCGCCCCCTGGTACGGCAACCTGGGCTGCACCCCGGAGAGCCTGCGGCGCATCTTCGAGGCCGTGCCGTCCCCCAACCTGGGGATCTGCTACGACCCCTCCCACTTCGTCCGCCTGAGGATCGACCACCTGCGCCTGCTCCACGAGTTCAGCGACCGGGTTCATCACGTGCACCTGAAGGACGCGGAGATCCTGCCCGAGAAGCTCTACGAGAGCGGCATCCTCGGCGAGAGCTACTCGCGCACCTACGGCTTCGGGGAGGGCTGGTGGCGCTACACGATCCCCGGCGAGGGGGTGGTGGACTGGCAGATCGTGGTGCGCCGCCTGCAGGAGATCGGCTACGACGGCGTCCTCAGCGTCGAGCTGGAGGACCACCACTTCTGGGACACGCCGCTGCTGCAGCAGGAGGGTTTGATCCGCGGCCGCGACCACGTGGCCCAGTTCTTCAAGGGCGGAGTCCTCTGATGCCGGGCTTCGCCGTCGTCGGCCTCGGCATGGGGCGCGGCCGCGCCCGCCTGATCCACGAGACGGCCGGCGCCGAGCTGCGCTGCGTCTGCGACCTGCGCGAAGAGCTGGCCCGCGAGGTCGGCGAGGAGCTGTCGTGCGACGCCGTCACCGATCTCGACGACGTCCTCGGCCGCGGCGACGTGGACGCGGTCATGGTCATGACCCCGAGCGGCCTCCACGGCGAGCTGGGGGTGCGCTGCGCCGAGGCCGGCAAGCACGTGGTCACCACCAAGCCGATGGACGTTTCCACCGAGGCCTGCGACCGCCTCATCGCGGCGGCCGACGCCGCCGGCGTGCAACTGGCCGTCGACTACCAGAGCCGCTACGTGGACACCAACTTCCGCGTCGCCACGGCCCTGCGCGAGGGCTGGCTCGGCCGTCCCCTGCTCGGCGAGGTGCGCTTCAAGTGGTACCGCTCCGACGACTACTTCGCCCACGGCGGCGGCTGGCGCGGCACCTGGCGGATGGACGGCGGCGGCTCCCTGGCCAACCAGGGCTCGCATCTCATCGACCTCCTGGTGTGGTTCATGGGCGATCCCGAGCAGGTCTACGGCGAGGCGGCGGTCCTCAATCACGACATCGAGACCGAGGACGTGGGCATGGCGATCCTGCGCTACGCCAACGGCGCCCGCGGCGGCATCGTCGGCACCACCACCTTTCCCGAGAGCGCCTACTTCAGCGCCGAGGTCCACGGCACCGAGGGCGGCGTCCTCATCGACGCCGTGCTCAGCGGCGAGGCGCGCTGCTTCGGCGACGGCCTGGAGGAGAAGCTGGCCTCCGTGGACAACCCCCTGCACAACATCGTCGAGGACGTCGTCTCCTGCCTGGAGAAGGGAACCCCGGTGCGCGTCGACGGCCGGGAGGGCCGGCGCTCGGTGGCGCTGTTGGAGGCGATCTACCGTTCCTCCCGCGAAGGCCGCCCCGTGGCCATGGAGACCCCCCGATGACCGAATCCGAAGCCGGCCGCCCCCTGACCCTGGCCCTGGTCGGCCTGACCGCGCCCCACAGCCGGGGCTGGCTGGAGACCCTTCACACCCTGCCCGAGGCGGGGCGGCTCCTGGTCTGCGACGTGGACGATGCCGGCGCTCGCCCGGAGGTCCCGGAGGAGGCCGAAGCCGTCTCGCCGGAGGATCTCCTCGAGCCCTCCTGCCGGCCCGACGCGGCGCTGGTGTCGGTGCGCAACGACCAGGCCTCCGACATCGGCTCGAAGCTGCTGGCCGGGGGGCTGCCCTGCATCGTCGAAAAGCCGGCCGGACGCGACAGCGGCGACATCGAGCGGCTCAACGAGGCCGCCGTCCGGGGAGGGACGACCTGGGCCCCCGGGTTCCTCAACCGCCTGCAGCCGGCGGCGCGCCGCATCCGCCGCCTCGTGGTGGATGAGCAGGCCATCGGTCGGGTCCAGTCGATCGAGGCGCGCATGGTCACCAGCTCGGTGCGCCAGCGGAACCCCGGCCACTGGCTGTTCCGCAGAGAGGTCGCCGGCGGCGGCATCCTGCACTGGCTGGCGATCCACCACATCGACCTGGTCCGCTACCTGACGGGGCAGGAGTTCGGCTCGGTCTCCGGCTTCACGGCCACCTTCAACCGCGAGATCGACGTGGAGGACATGGCCGCCCTCTCCTTCACCCTCCAGGGGGGAGCCGTGGGCAACCTCCACGCCGGCTACGTGCTGCGCCAGCGCTACGGGGACATCGGCATCACCCTGCGCGGCGACCTGGGCGAGATCGTCTGGCCCCACTTCGACTTCGTGGGCCGGCAGAACACCCTCTACATCCACAGCGAGGGACCGCGCAGCGAGGGGCCGGGGCCCGAGGTGGTCACCCTCGAGCCGCCGGAGGGGACCGGGTACGGCGGCGGCCTGGGGTGGGAGTTCGTGCGCCGCTTCGCCGCCGCGGCGCGCATGGGCGGCGCCTTCGTCACCGGCGGCGACGACGCCCTGCGGGCGATGCGCTTCGTCGAGGCGGCTTATGCCGCGGCCCGGAGCGGCGGCCGCGTGGAGGTGGGATCATGAAGATCGTCGATGTCGAGCGGATCATGGTGGACGTGCCCTTCACCGAGCGCCAGCAGAGGATCACCGCCCGCGAGGTCTACAACTGGTCGGTCCTGGAGCTGTGCCGGGTCACCTCCGACAGCGGCCACGTGGGCTGGGGCGAGACGGTGGTGCACTACACCTGGGCCCGGGTCTCCGACGACGCCGTGGATCGCGTCAAGGGAAGACCCGCCGCCGAGGTGATGAACGACGACGGTCTCGGCAGCGGCCTGCAGATGGCGGTCTTCGACATGATGGGCAAGGCCCTGGAGGTCCCCGTGCACCGGCTCCTCGGCACGATCCAGCGCGACTGGGTGCCGATCAGCTGGTGGTCGATCGACGCCTCTCCAGAGGACTGGGCGGCCGCGGCCGCCGACGCCGTCGCCGCGGGCTACACCAGCTTCAAGAACAAGCCGCGCCCCTGGTGGGACATCGTCGCCCAGGTGGAGGCGATCTCCCGGGTCGTTCCCCCTCACTTCAAGCTCGACCTCGACCCGAACGCCACCTGGCAGAACGCGGCCGCCGCGATCCCCATCATCGGGCGCCTCGAGCCCTTCGGGAACGTGGCCATGTTCGAAAGCCCGATCCCGCAGGGCGACCTGCTCGGCAACCGCCAGATCCGCCGCGCCACCTCCCGCCCGGTGGCCATGCACTTCGGGGGGCCTCCGTACATCACCTGCGTCCGCGAGGAGGTCTGCGACGGCTTCGTGGTCTCGGGCGGCAAGAGCGCGGTTCTGCGCCAGGGAGAGCTGTCCGCCGAGGCCCAGATGCCGTTCTGGCTGCAGTTGGTGGGCAACGGCCTGATGACGACTTGGGCCGCCCACCTGGGAGCCGTCCTCAGCCACGCCACCTGGCCGGCGATCACCTGCCTCAACCTCTACAGCCACCACCTCCTGAAGAAGCCGATCGAGGTCGTGGGCGGGTTCCACCAAGTCCCGGAGGGCCCCGGCCTCGGCGTCGAGGTCGACGAGGAGGCCGTCGAGCGCTTCCGCGTCCCCGACTCGGAGATCGAGCCCTTCGCGCGCGAGGGCCGGGCCTACGAGCGGCCCAAACCCCGGCTGCTGAGCACCGTCGTGTGGCCCGACGGCAGTTGCCTGCACATGGCCAGCCCGGCCCAGGGGTACTCCTGGTTCGGCTCCGGAAACGGCCCCGCCCAGATGGAGGGCACGCGCCTGGAGATCACCCCGGACGACGGATCGAAAGAGTGGGCGGAGCTCTTCGCCCGCGCCGAGGCGGGCCCGGTCCGCGACCGCCGGGAGCGTTGACCCGGTTTTCGCTGAAGCTCACCTTCATCGGCAGGGCCGGTAGCTCAGTGGTAGAGCAGTGGCCTTTTAAGCCATTGGTCGTGGGTTCGATCCCCACCCGGCTCACCAGACCCGCAAGCGTCCGCCCGCCGGCCCTGGCCATCGCGTCCAGGGTCCGCCGGTGGAGTCCCGCCTACAGAAACCCGCCGAGCAGCAGCTTCCGCCACCCCCCGCCCCCGCGCACGACCTCGGCGATCATCGAGGTCGATGCCTGTGCTTCACCTCGCCCCAGCTGGAGGCGGGCGTTGCGGTCTCTGCGGGCAGCAGAGGCGACCAGGCGGGAGAGCCGACGATCCCACCAGAGTGCTCCAGTAGAACCCGTGGGTTGCTCCCGTCCACGTCGACAACCCTGAGGGCACGGCCCCACTCCGCCTCATCAACCTCGACGAAGGCGATCCGCCGGGAGTCGGGCGACCAGCAAGGATTCGGGCCCTCTGCCAGGAACCTCACATTGGAGCCGTCGAGATCCATGACCCCGATCCGCCGCCGCTCTGTCCCCGTCTCCGGGTCACGCGGCGCGGGGGCGTCAAAGGCGATCCGGCTCCCATCCGGAGACACCTGCACCCGGCTTGCGGGTCCCTGGTGAATCACAGTAGTGCTGCGCACCACTCACATCATCCACACTGAAAACGATCTCCCTGCCGTCGGGCGACCAGTCAGGGTTACCCCCCTCGGTCAGGAAGACCGGCGTGGAACCCGGTACCGGGTCCATCACATAGAGCCCCGCAACATACTCCCCCCCACCCATTGCGAAAGCGATCTTGCTGGTCCGGGCTTCCACAGCAGACACAAGACCGAGGACGCAGACGACAACCATGGTCAAAGGAGCCCACTGCATGACCGTGGCGATCACCGAGGTCGATGCCTGTGCTTCACCTCGCCCCAGCTGGAGGCGGGCGTTGCGGTCTCGTCGGGCAGCAGGGGCGACCAGGCGGGATGGTTGATCCAACCAGAGTGCTCCAGGAGCACACGCGGGTTGCTTCCGTCCACGTCGACAACCTTGAGGGCACGGCCCAGCCGTCCCGCCTCATCAAACTCGACGAAGGCGATCTGCCGGGAGTCGGGCGACCAGCAGGGCTCCCGGCCCTCTGCGAGGAACCTCTCGTTGGAGCCGTCGATATCCACCAACCGAACCTGCCCGACGTTCCTCCCCGTCTCCGGGTCCTTGTGGCTGGTATACGCGATCCGGCTCCCATCCGGCGACACCTGCACCCGGCCCACGGCCCCCTCGTGAATCACCCTCTCCCGCCCAAGAGTCCATGTAGTCTCATCCACCTCGACGATCGCAATCCCGTCCACGGTACCGGGATGGAAGATGTGACGACCGTCCGGGGTCCAGTCGAGAAAGACTCCGAGTGTCCCGCGTACATCCGGACACCTTGCCACGACGCCATCCGGCCGTACGAAGCAGAGCCTATTTGGCAACCGGACCGTGACGGCAATCATTGAACCATCGGGCGACCAGGCCGGGTTCTCGATCAGTGGGAGCACATCATGCCGCCCCTCCACCCGTTCCTGGCGAAGGATCTCCCGGTCATTGGAGCCGTCGGCGCCGATGATCCAGATGTCCACGTAGTGCTTCGCACCGCTCGTCTCATGCCATCTGTACACGATCTCGCTGCCGTCGGGCGACCAATCAGGCTCAGTGCCCCCCTTCTGCCAGCCGTCGTGCGACAGATAACCCTCCTTCAGGAGGATCGGCGTGGAACCTGGTGCCGCGTCCAACACGTACAGTCCTCCAGCGCCCCCTCCACCCATCTCGAAAGCGATCTTGCTGGTCTGGGATCCCACAGCAGACACAAGACCGAGGACTAGGACGACAACCATGCTCAAAGGGGCCCACTGCGTCGACGGGACCACCCATGCTCCTCGAGACATTGGCCATCTCTCCTCTGGCTGAACTCGCGGCATGCTGTGACCGTGTTCGCACCCGACGGATCAGGTCGATGGCGACGAATCACTTGGGTCGTTCTTTGCCTTGATCTGGGTCCACAGCGCCTGGACCTGCGCGTCCGTACTGGACGGCATCGACCTTGTCCGTGCTGTCGGCTATCACGGCACTGCCGTACTGCAACTGGGCCAGCGCCCGGCTCCCCGACACCTTCCACTCGCGCCCCGGATCAGAAGTCCGAGACCGAACCGTCCTCCGGCGACCGGCGCATGACGCGCAGGGACCAGTCGGTGAGCCGGTGCGCCTCCAGGCCCTCCGGGTCGATCTCGATCCCGAGACCGGGTCCCTCGGGCAGGGCCACGAATCCGTCCTCGAAGCGCAGGGGCTCGGTGAACAGCCCCTCGCCGGTGCCGCCGCCGAACTCCTGGATCAGGAAGTTGGGGGTGGCGGCCATGGCCTGCAGGGAGGCGGCCACGCCGACGGCGTCGGCGGCGGAGTGGGGGGCCAGGGCGATGTAGTGGACCTCGGCGTAGGCGGCGATCCTGCGCATCTCGAGGATGCCGCCGCAGTGGCGGATGTCGGGCTGCAGGACGGCGGCGGCCTTCTTCTCGCAGATCTCGCGGAAGCCCCAGCGGGTGGTGTTGCGCTCGCCGGTGGCGATGGGGATCGACGTGGAGCGGGTGATCTCCAGGAGGGCGTCGACGTTCTCCGGGTGGGTGGGCTCCTCGATGAACATCGGCCGCAGGGGCTCCAGCTCCTTCACCAGGACCCGGGCCATGGCCGGGCTCACGGCGCGGTGGAAGTCGATGGCCACGTCGACGCCGGAGCCCACCGCCTCCCTCACCGCGGCGACCCGTGCGACGACGTCATCCACCAGGGCCGGCGTGTCGATGTAGCGCACGGGATCCGGGAAGGGGGTCATCTTGACCGCCGTGAACCCCTTCGCCACCGCCGCCCGGGCGCTGGCGGCGTACTCCGCCGGCCCGGGTCCGCCGATGCCGGAGTAGACCCGGATCCGGTCGCGGACGGGGCCGCCCAGCAGCTGCCAGACCGGCGCGCCGAGGGACTTGCCGAGGATGTCGAGGCAGGCCATGTCGAGACCGCTGAGGGCGGCGAGCAGGATCGGCATCTGGCGGCTGTAGGACGAGCGGAACAGGGCCTGCCAGTGGTCCTCGATCCGGCGGGGGTCGCGGCCGACGAGGTAGTCGGCCATGTCCATCAGGGCCCGCTCGACGGTGCGTCCGTGCTCGTAGTTCATCGGCGAGCCGTAGCCCACCAGGCCTTCGTCGGTGTGCACCCGCAGCAGCAGGCCCCGGGGCCGGATGGGGGTCACCTCCAGGCGGGTGGTCTTCACGATGATGCTCCCTCGAGGAAAGAGTCGACCTCGTCCCGGTGCGGGATGGCGTCGCGCGCCCCCGGCCGGGTGACACAGAGGGCGGCGGCGGCGGCGGCGCGCCGCAGGCAGGTCTCGTCGCCGGCGCCGTCCAGGCGGGCGGCCAGGAAGTAGCCGATGAAGGTGTCGCCGGCGCCGGTGGTGTCGACGGCGGCGCCGGCCGACACCGCGGGGCGGGAGAGCCTGCCCGCGGGGCCGTCGAGGACGGCGCCCCCGGCGCCCAGGGTCAGCAGGATCTCGGTGCGGTCCGGCACCCTCGCCCGCACCCCGTCCAGAAGCTGCTCGGCCGCGGTCTCGTCCGGGCCGGCCGGGTCACCCGCCAGACCGGCCGCCTCGGTGCGGTTGACGATCAGCAGATCGACCCGATCCAGGGGAAAACCGGGCACCTCGGGTCCGTAGGGAGCCGGGTTCAGACACGCTCTCAGGCCCCGGCGATCGGCCTCGACAAGCATATCCGGAATGTCATTTATCTCATTCTGCAACAACAAAATGTCACCCCTGTTGAAGAAGGATAGGCAGGTCCGGATCTGGTCCGGTGAGATGCGCCGGTTGCACCCCGGGAAGAGGACGATGGCGTTCTCCCCGCTCCCCTCCTCGACCTGGATCAGGGCGTGGCCGGTCGGTTCGTCCTCGTCCACGACGATGTGGTCCACGTCGACGCCGAGGTTCGCCAGGCCCTCGATCAGCCAGGTGCCGTCCCGTCCGACGCGGCCGGCGTGGGCCACCGGTGCCCCCGCCAGGGCCAGGGCCGCGGACTGGTTCCCTCCCTTGCCGCCGGCGAACACATGGTAGCTGTGGCTCGCCAGGGTCTCGCCCGGACGCACCACGTGATCGACGTGGTAGACGTGGTCGATGTTGAGGGAGCCGAAGTTGAGGACCGCCATGCCTCTTCCGCCGTGCCTCGGCTTCGCCCGGCGCCCCGAGGCTCAGGCGCCGGCGGCTTCCAGCTCCGCCTCCGCCGCCTGCTGCAGGAAGCGGAAGTCGTTGGCCAGGTCGATGAACAGGAAGCCCTCGGCGATCCGCCGCTTCGCCGTGGCCCCATCCGCCGCGGGGATGCCGGAGGGCGTCCCGGCGCGGGCGCAGCCCTCGCGGAAGCGTTGCAGGGCGTCCTCGTGCTCGCCGCATCCCGGTTCCACCCCCATGGCCAGGGCGAGGTCGCTGGGCCCCAGGAAGCCGATGTCGACGCCCTCGACGCGGGCGATCGCCTCGGCCTTGTCGATGCCCTCGGGGTCCTCGATCTGGGGGATGCAGAGCACGTCGTCGTCGGCCAGGGAGCGGTAGGCGGGGTCGAGGGTGACGCAGCGGCCGGTGCCCGAGGAGCGTGTGCCCCGCGGCGGGTAGCGCATGGCCCGGGCCAGGGACTCGGCCTGCTCCGGGTTGCTCACGTGGGGGAAGCAGATCCCCCGGGCGCCGGCGTCGAGGAGCCTTCCGGCGGTCACGGGGTCGTGGTCCCAGGCGCGCACCAGGGGGAACGCCCCGCGCGACTCGATGGCGCGCAGGGAGTGGGCGATCGACTCCATGTCGTACGCCGCGTGCTCGGCGTCTACGCACAGCCACGGGAAGCCGGCGCCGGCCATGACCTCCGCCGCCAGGGGCGAGGCCAGGTTGAGCCAGGAGCCCACCGAGGGCCGTCCGGCGGCCAGCTCCTCGCGGATCGGGTTCCTCATCTCGAGCCCTCCATCATCTCCGTCATCCGTCCGGCCACCCACTCGACGGCGGCGTCGATCATGACCCGGCCCTTGTGGGGGGTGGCGAAGTCGCGGGCGGCGTAGTGGTAGGGGGCGTCGCGGTCGCGGTAGCCCTCGCGCTGGATGTCGAAGCTCTCGGCGTCGTAGTCGACGCCCTCCCAGTGGACGTTGCCGGGGAAGGCGGCGAGGGCGAAGGAGGTCTCGAACTCGGCGGCGTGGGCCGGGCACTCGCCGGACTCCATCTGCTGCTGCACGAACTCCTGGGAGTACGCCTCCCAGTAGGAGTGGAACTGCACGTCGATGCCGAGCTTGTCGCTGAAGCCGGCGACCTGGTCGCGCAGGGGGCCGTTGCCGGCGTGGCCGTTGCAGATCAGCACGCGCTTGACGCCGTGGCGGGCGAGGCTCTCGCAGGTGTCGTAGGCGACGGCGTAGAACGTCTCGGGCCGCAGGGTCAGGGTGCCGGGCCACTCCATCCAGTGCTCGGAGATGCCCACGGCGATGGGCGTGGCCACCACGACCTTGGGAAACAAGCCCAGGGCCGCCTGGTGCGCCACGTGGACGGCGCTGGCCGTGTCGTGCTCGATCTCGAGGTGCTCGTTGTGCTGCTCGGTGCTGCCCGTGGGCAGGATGGCGGCCTCGATCTCACCCGCCGCCAGGCGCTCGCGGATCTGCTTGCGGGTCAGCTTCCACAGTCTCACTTCTCCCGTGATCATCTCTCCTCTGCCTTTCGTTGACCGTCCTGGAAGGGGCGCCTAATATGCGAAAAACCCCCGCCCGAAGCGATGGCCGGCCGCATCCGCGCGGCCCCGGGGCGGCCTTTCCCACACACAAGATTGCCGAAGGAGTGTACGGTGACGCAGGATCTGCGCCGACAGCTGAAGACGGTGCATGCCTACGCGGTCACGCCTTTCCGCGCCGACGACCTGCTGCGCGTCGACTGGGAGGGCTTCGCCGGCAACCTGCGGTCCCTCGTCGACGCGGGCGTGCGCGTCATCAACGTCGGCGGCGGCACGGGGGAGATCGAGGCCCTGAGCGCCGAGGAGCTGGGGCGCCTGGGCGAGGTCGCCCTGGAGACCGCCGGCGACGCCGCCCTGGTGACCCCCACCCTGCCGGGCAACAGCGCCGCCGCCGTGGAACTGGCCCGCCGCTACCAGGAAGCCGGAGCCCGCGTCTGCCTGGCCATGCCGCCCTTCCAGCGCAACGGCCTCCCCGACGACCTGACCGGTGTCCTCGACCATCTGCGGCTGATCTCCGAGCGCGTCCCCGGCCTGTGGCTGCTCCCGTACAACACCCAGGGCTGGGGCGTGGAGTTCTTCGAGCGCCTGGCCGGCGTGGAGGCGGTTATCGGCGTCAAGGACCCCTGCATCGACGATCACCCTCTCTTCCGCGCCATCCAGCGCCTCGGCGACCGCTTCGTCTGGGTCGGCAACAAGCGCCACGACCCGGGTGTCCTGCACCTGCGTTACCAGGCCGGCATCGAGGGGTTCACGGCGGGCTTCATCAACTTCCTGCCCGGTCCGGAGCTGGAGCTGGAGCGCCTGGCGCGGCAGCGGGAGTGGGAGCGGATGGTGGAGATCCAGCGCCGCCTGGCGCCGCTGGAGAGGCTGCGGGGACGCTACGGGGAGGCGCTGCTCAAGGCGGGCCTCGACGCCGTGGGCCTGTGCGGCGGCCGGGTGAGGCCGCCGAGGGTCGATCTCGACGACGAGGGCAAGAGGGCCCTGGGGGCGGAGCTGTCGAAGTGGGGGGTCGGTTGAGCCGGGGCTTCAGCGCGACGTGATCACGTCGTCGACCTGTTCCCGCAGCCGCTCGAGGACCTCGTCGTAGCCGAAGCGGCCCACCAGCTCGGGACCGCGCTTCAAGTTGACGAAGGTCGGCGCGCACCACAGTCCGAGGTCGGCGTCGTCGGTCTCTCCCGGGCCGTTCACCCGGCAGCCCATGACGGCGATGGTGATGGAGTGCATCTTCGCGTACTCGGTGACCTCCCGGACCTTCTGGGCCAGCTCGATGAAGGCCTCGTTCTCGACGCGAGAGCAGGAGGGGCAGGAGATGATGTTCATGCCCTCGGGGCGGTACCGGGGCACCGACCGGAAGCGGCCGGCCTCGATGTCCTCGAGGATGCCGCGGCCCGTGGTGATCTCCTCCCCCTTGTCGTCGAAGGGCAGGGTGAGGGAGACGCGGATCGTGTCGCCGATGCCGTCGGAGAGCAGCTGCTCGAAGGCGATGCGGGTCTTGATGACGCCGTCGGGAGGCATGCCCGCCTCGGTGACGCCGAGGTGGAGGGGGACATCGGGGCGCTGCTCGGCGAAGCGCCGGTTGGCGTCGATGACCTTGTTCGGGTCGGAATCCTTGAGGGAGACGCAGTAGCGCTCGAAGCCGATGGCGTCGAGCATCTCGCAGTGCTCGAGGGCGGAAGCGAGCATGGGGCCGATCGAGTCGTCCGGGGGGAACTGGTCGACCTTGGCCGGATCGACGGAGCCGCAGTTCACGCCGACCCGCATCGCGCAGTCGTTGGCGGCGGCCACCTCGGCCAGGTACGCAACCTTGTCGCGCTCCGGGCGTCGTCGCTCGTGATGGTAGAGATGACCCGGGTTGTAGCGGATCTTCTGCACGTGGGGGGCCACGACCTCGGCCAGGCGGTAGTTCTCCTGCAGGTCGACGGAGAGGGGCCGGGTGGCGGACCCGGCGATCTCGGCCAGGGCCTCGGTGTCCTTGCGGCTGTCCACGGCGATGCGGATGACGTCGGCCCCCGCCGCCTCCAGCAGCCGCACCTGGCGGAGCGTGGCCTCGATGTCCTGGGTGCGGGTGGCGGCCATGCTCTGCACGGCCACGGGATGTCCGGCGCCGATGTGCAGGTCGCCGATGCGCACCGAACGGGTGGGGTTTCTCGGACGCTGGCCCATGGGAGCGAGTATAACCCCGGTCCCCGGGACCGACAACCGATGACGGAGCCCCGCCCGGAGCCCCCAGGGCGGACCCGCCCCTCGTGAGCCCCCGCCCCCCGATGCCGGCCCTGCGCAAGGCGCGCCCCCACCTGCCCGAGGAGGACCTGCCCGCTCTCCTGGGCGACTTCGAGGAGATCCTGCGCAGCGGCGTGCTCACCCAGGGGCCGTACCTCGAGCGCTTCGAGAGCGGGTTCGCCCGGGCCGTCAGGGTCCGCCACGCCGTGGGGATGAGCTCGGGCACCGCGCCCCTGGAGGTGGCCCTGCGGTTCTGGGAGGTGGCCGGCGGCGAGGTGGTGATGACCACCAACACCTTCATGGCCACCGTCCACGCCGCGGTCCTCGCCGGCGCCACGCCCGTCCTCGCCGACATCGATCCGGGCTCCCTGTCCAGCGGCCTCGAGCAGATCCGGCCCCACGTGGGCCCGCGCACCCGGGCGGTGGTGGTGGTGCACGTGGGCGGCCTCATCGTTCCCGACGCGGCCGAGATCGCCGCCTTCTGCGCCGAGCGCGGCCTGCCCCTGCTGGAGGACGCAGCCCACGCCCACGGCGCCCGGCTCGACGGCCGGCCGGCGGGGAGCCTGGGCACGGCCGGGTCGTTCTCGTTCTTCCCCACCAAGGTCATGACCACCGGCGAGGGGGGGATGCTGACCACCGACGACGACGGCCTGGCGGAGTTCGCCCGCAGCTTCCGGTGCCACGGCATCGGGCCCGACCGGCTGCTGGTGCAGCCGGGAGCCAACCACCGGCTTCCCGAGCTGAGCGCCGCCCTCGGCCTGCGCCAGCTGGTCCGCCTGGAGCGGACGCTGCAGGAGCGGGACCTCCTGGCCCGGCGCTACGACGAGGGGGTGGATGCCCTGGACCGGGAGGTCGGGCGGTTCGCCGCCGCCGAAGCGCCGGCCGTGCGGCACGCCTGGTACAAGTATCCCGTCACCCTGAAGACGGACCGGGAGCGCATCGCCGCCGCCCTGGGGGAGCGGGGCGTGCCCGTGGGCAGCCTCTACTGGCCGCCCTGCCACCTGCAGCCCTCGGCCCGGGATCGTCTCGGCACGAGGGAGGGGGACTGCCCGGTGGCCGAGGAGGTGCTGCGCCGCACCGTCACCCTGCCGCTCTACAACGGGCTCTCGCCCGATCAAGTGGACGCCGTGGTCCGGTCCCTCGGCGAGGCTCTCGAGACGGACGGGGTCCGCTGATGGCCCGGGTCCTGGCCGCCCACCAGCCCAACTACCTGCCGTGGCTTGGGGTGCTGGACCGGGCCGCCCGGGCCGACGTCTTCGTGCTGGCCGACGACGTGCAGTACTCCAAGCACGGCTACACCAACCGCAACCGCATCCGCACCGCGGACGGGTGGCAGTGGCTGACGGTGCCGGTCCTCACCCGGGGCCGGGCCGGCCAGAGGGTCCATGACGTCGTCGTGGAAGAGGGGCGCAGATGGCCGCGCAAGCACATGGAAAGCCTGCGCTGGAACTACGGCCGCGCCCCCCATTTCGAGGAGCACGAGGAGGATCTGGAAGAGATCTACGGGCGCTCCCACCGGCGGCTGCTGGACTGGAACCTCGATCTGTTCCGGTTCCTGGCGGACCGGCTCGCCATCGGCACCGAGGTGCGGCTCTCCTCGCAGCTGGGCGCCCAGTCGGAGGGCACCCGGCGGATCGCCGACATGGCCGCGGCCTGCGACTGCGACGCCTACCTGGCGGGGGACGGGGGCTCGCGGTCGTACCTGGACGAGGCGGTCATGCGCGAGGCGGGGGTGGAGGTGCGCCATGCCTGCTTCGAGCATCCGCGGTACCCGCAGTGCTTCCCGGGCTTCGAGCCCGGCATGTGCGCGCTCGACCTGCTCTTCAACTGCGGCCCCAGGTCCCGGGATATCCTCCGGCCGTGACCTCCTCCCGCCGCCAGGTATGCGTCCTCACCAGCGTCCACCATCCCTTCGACCAGCGCATCTTCTACAAGGAGGCGGTGAGCCTCGCCGAGGCGGGATACGGGGTGACCGTCGTCGGGCCCGGACCCGCCTCCTGGGCGGGGGAGCACCGGGGCGTGCGGGTCCTGCCCCTGCCGGTTCCGGCCAGCGCCCGGAGCAGGGCCGCGCTGCAGGCCCGCCTGCTGGCGGCGGCGCTGCGCCTCGGCGCCGACATCCACCATCTCCACGACCCCGAGCTGCTGCCCCTGGGATGCGTGCTGAAGGCCCTCGGCCGGCGCGTGATCTACGACGTCCACGAGGACTTCCCGGCGGCGGCCCTCACGCGGACCTGGGTTCCCCGCCGGGTGCGCAGGCCCCTGTCCCTCGCCGTCGACCGCGTCGAGCGGGTTCTGGCCCGCCGCCTGGACGGCGTCGTCGGCGTCGTCGAGGAGCAGGGAGCCCGGTTCGGGAGGCGCCCCTTCGTCGCCGCCGGCAACTACCCGCGTCTGGAGTGGTTCCGCCCCCGGGCGCCGGGGGCCCTGGCGCCGAGAGCCGACCTGGTGCACGTGGGGTCCCTGTCCCGTGAGCGCGGGGCGCAGTTTCTTCTGGAGATCATGCGCAGGGTGCGGCGCAGCCACCCGCGGGTGAGGCTGAGCGCCCTGGGCCCCTTCCAGACCCGCGCCACCGAGGCCGAGTTCCGGACCCTGCTGCGGGAGTACGAGTTGACGGACCACGTGGACTGCCGCACCGAGCGTTTGCCGTACGACGAGCTCGGCGCTTTCATCGGCGGTCACCGCGTCGGGCTGATCCCCGGCCAGCGGTCGGCGGCGACCCTGAGCCCCTTCTCGCCGACGAAGCTCTTCGAGTACCTTGCGTGCGGTCTGCCCGTGGTGGCCAGCGCCCTGCCGTCGCTCGAGAGCCTGCGGGAGGGTGGCGAGTGGGGTATCCTCGCCGACCCCGACGATCCCGGGGACCATGCAAGGGCGATCGCGCGCCTGCTCGACGACCCGCGGGAGGCGGAACGGATGGGCCGCGCCGGGCGCGAGATGGTCGAGTCGGGGTGCAACTGGGAAAAGGAGTCCGGCAAGCTGCTGGCCCTGTATGACTCCGTCGCCGGAGGGAGAGGAGGAAGCCGATGAGAGCGACACTCGCCGCAGCCGCCGTGTGGACCCTCTGGGCCGCCGCGCCGCCGGCACCGGCCGCCGCCGGAGCCTGGGCCCAGCCGGCCGGGGGCTACTACGCCAAGGCCTCCGGGATCCGCTACGGCGCCGAGGAGGTCTACAACGACATGGGCCGCCGCGCGACGATGGGCATGGACGGCGAGCGCTTCGACAGCGTCCAGTCCTTTCTCTACGTGGAGTACGGCCTGCTGCCCCGGCTCACCGTGGTCTCCCAGTTCGGCGCCGGCCGGCTCACCAGCGAGAACCGCCTGGTGCGCCGCGAGCGGACGGCCACGGGAGACCTGGAGGTGTGGCTGAAGTACCAGGGCCTCGACCACCCCGTGGTGGTATCGCCGATGGTCGGGGTGAAGGCGCCCATCGGCTACGACGAAGGCGGAGACCCGCCCGTGGGCACGGGCGACTACGACGCCGAGGCCCGGCTCCTGCTGGCGCGCTCCCTGTACCCGCTGCCCGCCTACGTCGGGCTGGAGGCCGGTTACCGCGTGCGGCGAGGGCCGTTCTCCAACCAGCTCTCCTGGAGCGGCGAGGTCGGGGCCACGCCCCGGCCGTGGCTGTTCGTCAAGCTCCTGGCGGGGGGGACGGACACGCGCACCTCGGGAGCGGGGGAGGATCTCGGCGTCGTCGGGGCCTCCACCCAGGTCTCCGAAGGGGACTTCACCAAGGTGGGCGGCAATGTTGCCGTGCGCGTGATCGAGGGCGTGTGGCTCGACCTGCTCCACGAGCGCACCGTCGGGGGCGAGAACATCGGCGCCGGCGCATCCTGGGGGCTCGGCCTGTCCGTGGGCGGCTGAGCGCCCGCGCCCGCGCCGCAGAAGAGCAGAAGAAAGGAGGCGAAGGATGGAGAACCCAAGGCAGACGAGACGGCGGTTCCTGCGCGCCGGCGGGCTGGCGGCGGTCTCGGCGGTGGTGCCCGCCCTCGGGTGCGACCGCTCCAAGGTGACCTTCCTCGAGACGCCGACGGCGCCGGCGCCGATGCCGTTGGAGGTGCCGGAGGACGGCCTGCCCGCGGGGCTTCCGGCGGCGCCGATCATCTCCAACGACCGGTTCTACCTGCAGTCGATCAAGGGCCAGAACTACGACCCGGAGCTCCGGGCGGGGGAGTGGTCCCTCGCCATCGACGGGCTGGTGGAGCGTCCGGAGCAGGGGCTGCGCTACGAGGCGGTCACCGCCATGCCCCTGCAGCGGCAGGTCATGACCATGCAGTGCATCGGCAACTGGATCGGGGGCCCCCTGGTGGGCAACGCCGAGTGGGGGGGCACCCCCTTCCGCAACCTCCTCGACCAGGTCGGGGTCCGCCAGGAGGCGATCCGCGCGAAGTTCACCAGCGTCGACGGGTACACCACGTCGATACCGCTGGATCGCGCCCTGCGCGAGGAGGTGCTGCTCGCCTGGGAGATGAACGGCGAGACCCTGCCGTCGAAGCACGGCTACCCGGTGCGGCTGATCAATCCCGGCCACTACGGCCAGAAGATGCCCAAGTGGATCACCCGGATCGAGCTGATCGACGAGGAGTACCTGGGCTACTGGGAGAGGCGCCCGGAGAACAAATCCTTCAAGTGGTCGGACGCCGCCGTGGCCACGGTGAACTCGAGGATCGACGCCCCGGTCTCCCTCTGGGACGACGAGAAGGACCCGGCCAACGGCGGCGTCACCTACGTCTACCAGACCCTGAGGGGGTCGGTGGGCGCGGAGTACGTCGTCCACGGCATCGCCATGGCCGGCGAACGGACCGTCGAGCTTGTGGAGGTCAGCACCGACGGCGGCGCCACCTGGGAGGAGGCCACCCTCACCTCGCGCAGCGAGCCGAACGTGTGGTGCACCTGGTCCCATCCCTGGAGCCTGCCGGCCAGCGGCCGCTACGAGATCCTGGCGCGGGCCACCGACTCGGCCGGCGAAGTCCAGCCGCAGAAGGACGAGGGCCGGGACCTCTACGACGGCCGCACGGGCTGGCACAGCGTGCCCGTCGACGTCTCCACGACATAGCTGGAAGGGAAGGGCGCCGCCTGCCGGCGCCCGGGCGGCTCAGGTAGCCAGGGGCAGGTCCACGCGCCGGTTGCCGGAGGTGTGGCTGGCGAGCATGGCCAGGATGATCTCCAGGGTCTTGCGGGCCTCGCGGCCGCTGGAGACCAGCTCGGTCTCCGGGTTCTCGATCTTCTCGATCAGCTCGTGGACCGCCGCCAGCTGGCGTTCGTAGAGGAAGCTGTCCACCCGGATCTCGGAACTCGTCCAGTCGAAGTGGGAGCCGCCGCGGATCACCCGGCCGCCGCGGTCGCTCACCTCGATGCGGCCCTCCTCGCAGGTGATCGTCACCTGCGATCCCGGGAACTCCGCCTTGTAGATGTTGACGAAGACGCGCACGTCGTCGGCGCACCGCAGGTAGGCCGAGACGCAGGGCTCCAGGTCGGGGTCGCGGCCGCCGTCGCCGGAGTACTCGGTGTAGTCGTCGAAGCCCTCCTCGAGATCGGCCACCAGCCACTGTACGTCCTTCTCGGCGAAGAAGGGGATCAGGTCGATCAGGTGGGTGCCGTTGCGGAAGAGCATGGCGCGGCGGCTGAACAACTCCGCCGAGATGGTGCGCACCGGGCCCAGCTCGCCGCTGCGCAGGATGCGGCGGGCGGCGAGATGGCGGGGGTCCCACCGCCGGGTGTGCTCCACCGACAGGGGCACGCCGTGGGCCTCGCAGGCGGCGATCATGCGGTCGGCGTCGGCGAGGGTGGTGGCGATCGGCTTCTCGCACAGGATCGCCCGGGCGCCGGCCTCGGCGGCCTGCACGCACAGGTCGGCGTGGGCGTGGTCGGAGGTGGCGATGCTGACGAGATCGGCCTGCTCCCGGGCGATCATCTCGGCGAAGTCGGTGTAGGTGCGCACCTCGGGCCAGACGTCGCCCCAGTCGGACAGGAACCCGTCGAGGGCCTCCTGCCGGAGGTCGCATACGGCCACGAGATCGGTCTGCGGATGGGCGTGGTAGGCGCCGGCGTGAGACCCGGGCATGGGCCGGTACACGGAGGAGCCGGAACTCTCGCGGGGGCGGCCGGCCCCGATGCCGGTCAGTCCCGCCAGGACGGCCCGATAGGTGTCGCTCACGCCGGCTCCCCGTCGCCGAACCAGCCTTGGATGCGGTCGCGGACGGCGCGGGCCTGGGCCGGGCTCGAGATCTCGAACTTGCTGCGCTGCTGGTAGGTCCCCTCGCGCTTCTGGTAGCGCCGGATGGAAACCTTCTGGTTGCCGTACTCGCCGGTCCGGCGGTTGAGGTCCTGATAGAGGAACATGATCGTCGTCCAGGAGCCCTTGCTCAGGATCTCCTTGTCGAGCTGCTTGCGCAGCACCTGTCCGTCTTCCTCGTAGTGGATGGTCAACTCGTCGATCGTCTCGGCCATGGGGGTTTCCTGGGGGAGGGCGGGGGCTGACGCGAAGGGAACGGGCCAATGTACGGGCGCCGCCGACGGCCGGGCAACCGCCGGGCGTCGATTCCCCGGCCGCCCCGCCGGGGGCCGGAAGGGCCGCTCCAGGGCCTTGCGCACGGGGGGAGACCGGGTTGCCGCGGAGGTGCGCCGCGCCTAAGTTCCGGGCCACTCAACCCTTGTAAAAACCACAACATAGCCCGGATTCCACAATTGCCTCCGGCGCTCTCCGACAAGTTCCAGAAGCGGGACGGCACCGTCTTCCTCACCGGCGTCGAGGCGATCGTCCGGCTGCTCCTGGACAAGCAGCGACACGACCGCGAGTCGGCCGGCTCCGTCAACCAGACCTGGATCAGCGGCTACGAGGGCTCGCCCCTCGGCGGCCTCGACCTGGCCGTGGTCGAGCAGCTCGACCGGCTCAACGAGCTGGGCCGCACCGTCCACCAGTTCGGCATCAACGAGAAGACGGCGGCCTCGGCCATGCTCGGCAGCCAGTACGCGCCCTCGGGCGATGTCGACGCCTTCTGGTACGGCAAGGCCCACGGCACCATGTGGATCCCGGACGAGACCTGGCTCGCCAACCTCACCGGCTCCTCGGGCCGCGGCTCCATGGTCCTGCTGTGCGGCGAGGACCACCGCTCCAAGAGTTCCGTCTCTCCCGGGGCCAGCGACTGGGCCCTGCGCTCGAGCTGGGTCCCCACCTTCTACCCCGCCGACGTGGAGGACGTCCTGCGCCTGGGGGCCCACGCCATCGCCCTGAGCCGCTGGCTCGGCATGGTGACCGCCCTCAAGCTGGTGACCCCGGTCTGCGACGGCGCCAGCACCGTCCGCGGCGACGCGGCCCGCTTCGACCCGAGCCTGCCCGACCCCGGCTACGCCAAGCGCTTCCACCCCATCGTCATGGCCCTGGGCGCGCTGCCCATGCAGCGGGAGCTGGTGGAGCGCAAGGCGCCCCTGGCCGAGGCCTACGTGGCTCTGAACCAGCTCAACCGCGTCCACTGGCCGCAGGCGGGCGGCCCTCTCGGCATCGTGGCCACGGGCAAGAGCTTCGTCGACGTGGCCCAGGCCCTCGATCTGCTCGGGGCGCGGGCCCCCACCCTGCAGCTGTCCGTCATCTGGCCCCTGGACCGCGAGGCCGTCCGCCGCTTCGCCGCCGAGAGCGGTGTCGAGCGGATCCTGGTGGTGGAGGAACCGGGCCCCTTTGTCGAGGAGGGCGTCAAGGCGGCCCTGTGGGGGACCGGGGTGCGCGAGGTCATCGGCGAGCGCGACGGGTCGGGGCAGCCCCTCGTGCCCTCGTGGGGGGAGGTCGACCCCGAGCACTTGGCCGGCCTCCTCTCCCCCCTCCTCGGCCAGCCGTCGCCGCCGCCGGCCCTGCACCGGGTGCGGGCCATCGAAGAGCGCCGCATGCCGGCGGTCCCGAAGGTCGCCCCCATGTCCTGCGGGGGCTGCCCCTACAACAGCTTCCGCGCCCTGGAAGGGGAGAAGCCGGGCGGCGCCATCGGCTGCAGCTCGATCCGCGCCATGGAGGCCTACGACGAGGGCGTCCTCTACATCCCCACCATGGGCGCCGGCGGCTCGATCTACTCCGGCACGGCTCCCTTCAACGACAACCGCCACATCTTCCAGTACCTCGGCGACGGCAGCTACTTCCACTCCGGCCGGGGGGCCGTGCAGAGCTGCGTGCAGGGGGACGTGAACATCACCTTCCTGCTGCTCTTCAACGGCGTCGTGGCCCTCACCGGCGGCCAGCAGCCCGGCGGCGCCCGCTCGGTGGCCGAGGTCGCCGGGGAGCTGCTGGCCCTGGGGGTGCGGGAGGTCGGAATCGTCGGCGAGCAGACGGCCGGGTACGGGGCCGTCGCCGGCAACCCGCGGGTGCGCCTCTTCCCCCTCCACCGGCAGGCCGAGGCGATCGCCCACTTCCGCGAGGCCCAGGGGACGACGGTGATGATCCTCGACAAGGAGTGCGCCACCGAGAAGGGGCGCCGCCGCCGCCGGCAGGGAGGGGCTCCCGACCGCTACGTCTTCATCGACGAGGAGATCTGCGAGGGCTGCGGCGACTGTCTGCGCCAGTCGGAGGGCTGCGCCGCCCTGTACACCGTCGACACCGAGCTCGGCGACAAGAGGCAGGTGCAGCAGGCCAGCTGCATGCAGGACGAGCTCTGCCTCGACGGCGAGTGCCCCTCCTTCCTGACGGTGCAGGCGAAGGGCGGGACCCGCCTGGAGCGGCGCCGTCCGCCGGTCCTCGACGAGATCCCCGAGCCGCAACGGCGGCGGCTGGAGGAGGGGGAGGTCCTCACCCTCCACACCGTCGGCCGCGGCGGCACCGGGGTGGTCACCGTCTCCCACCTCATCGCCTGGGCGGCGCTGCTCGACGGGCTGCGGGTGTACCTGTCCAACAACACCGGACTGGCCCAGAAGGGCGGTCCCGTGGAGGCGCCGATCCAGCTCGGCCGCTCCCGGCAGCCGGCCTTCCACCGGCTGCTGCCGGGCAGCGCCGACGTCTACATCGGCTTCGATCTGCTCAGGGCCGCCGAGCCGTCCAACCTGCGCTACACCGACCCCGGCCGCACCACGGCGGCGGTGAGCACGACGCGGCTGCCCACGGCCGAGCTGAACCGCAACCCCGAGCGGGGCCTTCCCGACCCCGAAGGCCTGGCGGAGACGATCGACGCCTGCACCCGTGGGTCGGACAACGTCTACCTGGACACCTGCTGGCTCGCCGAGGGCCTCTTCGGCGACATCCTCTTCGCCAACGTGATCCTCCTCGGCGCCGCGTACCAGTCGGGGCAGCTGCCCCTGCGCGCGCAGTCGCTGGAGGCGGTGATCGGCCTCAACGGCAAGGCGGTGGAGGACAACCTGCAGGCCTTCCGCTGGGGCCGGCTGGCGGTGGCCGATCCGAACCGGGTGCGCGCCGCCGTGGGCAGCCCCCGCCCCGACGCCGCCTCCGTGGTCGCCCGCAGCCGCGAGCGGCTGAGCGCCGATCCCCCCGGGCTGGCCGAGCACGACAGGGCCCTGCGGTCCCTCGGGCTGTCCGCCGAGGGCGAGGGCACCGTGAGCCACCGCCTCGCCCACCTCGTGGACTGGCAGGACAGCGCCTGGGCCCGCCGCTACGTCGGGGTCCTGGAAGGGGTGCGCGCGGCCGAGAGAGCCGCCGGGGCGGCGGAGGGGGAGGAGAGGCTGACCCTGGCCGCGGCCCGGAGCCTGCACAGGCTCATGACCTACAAGGACGAGTACGAGGTCGCCCGGCTGATCGCCGAGGGGGAGAGCTCACGGCGCATCGAGGACCTCTTCGACGGCCCGGTGCGCGTCTCCCGGCACCTGCACCCGCCGACGCTGCGGCCCTTCGGCGTCGGCAAGATCGGCCTCGGCGCGTGGATCCGGCCGCTCATGGGCCTGCTCTACCGTTTCCGGAAGCTCCGGGGGACGGCTCTCGACCCCTTCCGGCGGACATCCTGCCGGCGCCTCGAGCGCGAGCTGATCCCCTGGTACGAGGGCGTGCTGGACGAACTGCTGGAGTCCCTGGGGCGGGGCGCGCTCCTGGAGAAGGTCCTGGGCGTCGCCGAGGCGCCGGACCGCATCCGCGGCTTCGAGCACGTCAAGGAAGAGTCGGCGCGCCGGGTGCGGGACCAGGTGCGCGTCGAGATCGAGGAGCTGCGGACGGTCAGAGCCTGACCGGCTCCAGGGTCCCGCCGCGGGCGGCGCGGCCCAGGGCGGCGTGCACGGCCGCCCGGGTCCGGCGGCTGATCGAGGACCGGCGAGGACCGGCCAGGGCCTCGGCGATCCACCCGGCGTCGGGCCACGCCGGCGGGACCGGCAGGGAGCGCTCTCCCCGCGAGTCCCGCCGCTCGGCGGCGCCGGTGCCGTCGACTTGAACGAGTCCTCCCGTTCCCAGAAGCAGCAGGTCTTCCCCCGGGTCCGGTGCCGGCGTCACCACCAGCTGGGCCGAGGCGCCGCTCTCGACGACGAGGGTGGCGGTGGCGTGGCAGCGGCCGCTCCGGGCCACGGCTCCCACCGCCAGCCGCGACATGGGACTGTCCAGCAGCTCCAGGGCTCCCTCCACGGCTTCGAGCAGGGCCCACCAGGCCCCGGGGAGACCGCCGTTGCCGCCGCCGATCACCTGCCGCAGGTACACGGAGCGGCCGAAGGCGGGCCTCTGCCGCACCCCGTCGACGCTGCACCAGCTCCGGGAGTGCCGCCAGCGCCCCGCCGCGTGCTCGGGGTCGTCGGCGCGGGCGCCGGCCGGTCCGGCCAGCACCGCCGGGATCCCCCGCTGCCGGCAGGTCGCGAGGTCGCCGGCCAGGCCGCGGTAGGGGGTCAGCACGGCCACGGCGGAGGCCTCTTCCAGCCCCTCCGACAGGGAGCCGAAGCGGGGCGCCTCGATGGCGGGTCGCCCCGGACGGCCGATTCCGACCCATCCCGCCAGTCCGTGACTCGCGGCGATCGATTCCAGCGCCGGCGCCCGGTCGGGACCGCAGACGACGACCAGTCCGTCCGCCATCAGGCTCTTCCCCTGGCCAGCGGCAGGTCGACGACGGCGCCGCCCTCGCAGATCGACCGGTACCCGGCCAGCAGGATCTCCATGTTGTCGCGGGCCCGGGCCACGGGGTACGACGGCTCCCGGTCCTCGTCGAGGGCGCTCACCAGCTCGTCGAGGCCGGCGGCGAGACCGGCCGAATCCGGCGACAGGGAGGGGTTGAGGACGGGGGGGCCGCTGGCCCACTGCATCCAGTCCTCGGGGTTCGGCTCGTAGCGGGTGGCGACGATATCGGGGCGCAGGAAGGCCTGGGCCGCGGGCCTCTTGGCGTCGATGGTGAGGGTGCCGCGGGTGCCGACGAGGAAGGCCCGCAAGGGGCCCCCGGCGGGATGGGTGGCCACGCCGATGCGGCCGCCGCAGATCGTGGCGCTGCGGCCGGCGGCGTCGCTCATGGCGAGGGTGCCGAAGTCCTCGGTGCCGGTGCGGGCGTGCTCGGGGAAAAAGAAGGCGCCCCCGTGGCCCACGACCCGGGCCACGGGCTGGTCGAGGCAGGCCTGCACGAGGCCGACGGCGTAGGACCCCACGGTGAGCAGCTCGCGCTTGACCTCGTCGAACTTCCACCGCCCCGCGGGACGGAAGGGGCGGCGGTCCTCGTCGGCGATCGGCCGGGGCCAGCCCTTGGAGAACATGGCGTCCACGTGGACGCCGAGGAGCTCCCCCACCGGATCGTTGCGCAGGGCCTGGAGGGCGTGGCTCACGAGGGAGCCGTAGTGGAAGCTGGGCACGAGGGCCCGCACCCCGGCGGCGGCCACGGCGTCGACCACGGCGTCGCACTCGTCGACGGTGGCGCCCATGAACTTGTCGATCCAGAGGTGCTTGCCGGCCCTGGCGCCGCGCACGGCGATGGCCGACCGGCGCTCGATCTCGTGGCCGATGCTGACGACGTCGACATCGTCCCGCCGCAGGCCGTCCTCGACCCTGGGCAGGTAGGGCACGCCGAGGTCCCCGGCCCAGCGGCGGTTCACCTGCCGCAGGGGCTCGTCGATCTCGCCGTCCTCGTCGGCGACGGCGACGATCCGCGTCCGCGGGTGGGCCTGGTAGAGGGGGACGAAGCTGCTCTGGTGGCTGTGGCGGCTGAAGCTGACGAGGAGAACGCCGTAGGGAGGGGTCATGTCCGAAAGAAAGGCGCCCGGCGGAGGGGGCGCGACTCGCCGCCGCACGGAGCCGCGGCCCCCGTCCCGGTCACGTGCCCCGGGTGTTGCCCCACAGCTCGATGTGCAGGCGGCCGGTGAAGCGGAAGCCCTCGTCGCGGCAGATGCCGGCCACCACCCGGCTGCGCTCCATCAGGACCTCGCGGCTCACCCCCTCGGGCATGAGGTAGACGAGGTGGCGCGGGATCCGCCAGCGCCCCATGTGCTCGAGGATTTCCGGAAGATCCCCGGGCCCCTGGACGACGTACTTCACCTGCACCCGGCACCCGGCGTCGAGGAAGCGCGGGATCAGGTCGTGGCGGTTGTTGCCGTCGTGGAGTCGCTGCTCGGAGGGGTGCCCGGCGCCGGGCCGGCTGTTGGCCAGCTTCGGCGAGAGGCTGAAGAGGTGGGGGCGCAGGCCGTCGATGAAGCGCGTCGCCGCGGTCTCGATGGTGACCAGGTGGCCGCGCTCGCTCAAACCCTCCACCAGGCGCGGCAGGTCGGGCTGCAGCATGGGCTCGCCCCCGGTGACGACGGCGTGCTCCACGTCGCGCCAGACCTCGGTCTCGGCGAGGACGCTCTCCACGTCCACGGCTCGGCCGTCGCTGTGCCAGGAGGTGTAGGGGGTGTCGCACCAGGTGCAACGCAGGTTGCAGCCCGAGGTGCGGACGAAGAGGCTGGGATGGCCGGCGTAGCGCCCCTCGCCCTGGAGGCTGGTGAAGATCTCTGAGAGCTGCAAGGCGGCGCTTCGGCTCAGTCCGTGAGCCGGCTGATCTTGGCGGCGCAGATGAAGTCGTTCTCGGAGAGGCCGTCGATGGCGTGGGTCCAGAGCCTGACCGTGCACTGACGGAAGCCGACCTCCATCACCGGGTGGTGGTTCTCCTGGTTGGCCACCCAGGCCACGGCGTTCACGAAGGAGATCGTCTTGTAGTAGTTGCCGAAGCGGAAGCTGCGCTCCAGGTGTCCGCCGGACACGGCCCAACCCTCCACCTCTGGCAGCAGGGACTGGATCTCCGCCTCCGTCATCGGCGGGACCCCGCCCTCGCAGGGCTTGCAGGTCCGGGCCGTCAGATCGAATGTTGTCATGACCGGGCTCCGCGGGCTGTGCATCGGGTGCCGCCGGGTACGCCGGCGCCGCTCGAACAGCGAAGATACGGCCGCCGCAAGGCCGGTCAACGCGGCGCCGGGCCTGCCATGGGAGCGGGAAGGAAGATGGAGGAACACTACCGGCGGTTGATCGAGGCGGTGGGGGAGGACCCCGACCGCGAGGGACTGGCCGGCACCCCCCGCCGGGCGGCCCGGGCCTTCGAGTTCCTCACCAGCGGCTACGGCGAGAGTCCGGCCGAGGTCGTCGGCTCGGCGGTGTTCGCGAGCCCCCGGGACGACATGGTCATCATCCGCGACATCGAGGTCTACTCCCTCTGCGAGCACCACCTGCTGCCCTTCTTCGGCCGCTGTCACGTGGGCTATCTGCCCAAGGGCAGGATCATCGGGGTCTCCAAGGTGGCGCGTCTCGTCGATCTCTTCGCCCGCCGCCTGCAGATCCAGGAGAACCTGACGGCGCAGATCGCCGATTCGGTCATGGACCTCGTGGAGCCCCGCGGCGCCGGCGTCGTCATCGAGGCCAGCCACCTGTGCATGATGATGCGCGGCGTGGAGAAGCAGAACTCGCGCATGACGACCTCCTGCATGCTCGGCGCCTTCCGCGGCAACAGCCAGACCCGGGCGGAGTTCCTCCGGTTGATCCACTAGGGGCCGTGGAGGTGCCACGCGGCCTCCGCCGGCCTCCCGCCGCCGGCGGCCTCCCCTGCAGACCCGCCGCCCCGGCAGGCGCCGCCACCCGCCGCGCCGCCCTGGCGGTCCTCGCTCTTCCGTCCC
>CAZEHQ010000028.1:0-28922 GCA_964512165.1 uncultured Gemmatimonadaceae bacterium
CTCCCACCGGCCGCCGCGCGCGGGCGTGAGCGCCTTCGGGATCTCGGGAACGAACTCCCATGTCGTGGTGGAGGGATACGGGGAAACGAACGGCGCCGGACCGGATGAGGGAGGTCCCGCTCGGCCTGTGGAGGTCTCTCTTGCGGAACCGCTGGCAGGCCTTCCGCTGTCGGAGCCAGAGGAGTTGCGGGCGCGGGATACGCGGTTGCTGCCGCTGTCGGGGAAGTCGGACGGAGCGCTCCGGGAACTGGCGGGGCTCTACCTGTCGTGGCTCGACGTACGGGGCGGCGAGACTTGCTCGGAAACCACGCTTGCGGATATGGCGTGGACGGCCGGCGTGGGGCGGAGTCATTTCGACTACCGGGCCGGCGTGGTGTTCCACGATCCCCCGTCGCTTCGGGACGGGTTGAAAGCGGTCGCGGAAGCGGACCCGCGCCCCAAGCCTGCGCCGGCGGCGAAGGTGGTCTTCGCTTACACCGGAGAGGGCAGCCAGTGGGTGGGAATGGGCACGACGCTGTATGAGAGCGAACCGGTGGTGCGCGCCGTTCTCGATCGATGCGACGCGGTACTGCGGGAGGAGCGGGGAGCGTCGCTGTTGGACGTGATGTTCGGCCGCGTCGGGTCGGAGGCAGCCCTGGACGACCCGGTGTGGACGCATCCGGCCCTGTGCGCGCTGGAGTGCGCGCTGACGGCGCTCTGGTCGAGCGCTGGGATTCGCCCCGGCGCCGTGGTCGGGCAAGGCCTCGGGGAGCTTGCGGCTGCGCAGGCAGCAGGAGTGTTCGGCCTGGAAGATGGGCTGCGGCTCGCCGCGGCGCGGAGGGCCGGGGAGCCTCCGGAAGGCATCGCGGTTGCGCCGCCGTCGCTCACCCTGGTTAGCGGTGTGACGGGCCGGGTGGTGGAGTCGGGAGACTCCCTCGACGAGGCGTACTGGCACCGGCAGGCGCAGGAGCCGGCGGCCTTCGACCGCCGCGTGGAAACGCTGGCCGAGCTGGGAGCGCAGGTCGTCGTGGAGGTCGGCCCGGACGCGGTGCTGGGTCCGCTGGTGGCTTCGGCCTGGCCGAAGTCGGCGGATAGCGGCGTGCCCGTCGTGCTGTCGAGCCTGCGGAGGGATTCGCCGGGGGATGACTGCTTCCCGGGGGCGGTTGCGAGAGCCTACGAGGCGGGCCTCGCGGTTGACTTTGCGGGGTTGTACGCGGGCGAGGCGCGTCGCCGGATCTCGCTGCCGGGCTATCCCTTCCAACGCCGGCGCCACTGGGTCGCAGCGCAGCCGGCTTCGGGCGCCGGGCGTTGATTTTCGGTTTGACGAGATGTAGAGTCTCCTGCTATTGTGCCGGTCCTTTTTTTACACGTTCACCATCCACCCTTGCGAGAGGATTGCGAACATGGCCTCCACCGCAGAACGTCTCAGGAATCTGGTCATCGAGAACATCGAAGTAGATGGGGAGTCGCTGAAGGTGCCCGAGGATCTGAACTTCAGCCTCGTCGAGGCCGGCGTTCCCTCGACGGATCTCGTCGCTTTGGCGAAACTGATCTCCGAGGAGTTCAACGTTTCGTTCACCGTTGAACATTGCACGCAGCTCAAGAGCATGAAGGAAGTGGTCGAGCTCATCGATTCCCAGGCTGGCTGAACGCCCCTGGGAGCGCGTCCGCTGATCGTGCGAGGATTGGCGGCTCTCGAGTTGGTCCCGCAGGACCGACTGGGGAGCCGCCTTTTCCATGAATGGGAGACAAGGCGATGAGACCATCCACACAGCCGGTAGCGATCGTGGGCATGGCGTGCCGATTCCCCAAGGCGGAGGACCTCTCCGCCTTCTGGCATCTCCTCGAAACCGGCGAGAACGCGGTGATCGAGGTCGTTCCGGGCTCGGGGGTCGGGCGCTTCGGAGAGCTGTTCCCGGACGCCGAGGTTCAGAGCGAGGCCAGCCGGTTCGGCGGCTTCCTCGACAGGATCGACCTCTTCGACGCCGCCTTCTTCCGGATCTCCCCGGTAGAGGCGGACCTGCTGGACCCGCAGCAGCGGCTGATGCTGGAGACGAGCTGGCAGGCCCTGGAGGACGCGGGGTTGGATCCGGACCGCCTGAAGGGCAGCCGCACGGGTGTGTATGCCGGGATCAGCAATCACGACTACCGCAGTCTGATCCTGTCCCGAAGGGAGATCACCGAGCCGGCGGACAGCCTCTATGCGGTGAGCGGAACCTCCTTCAACACCGCCATCGGGCGGGTCGCCTTCGCGCTGGATCTGGCCGGACCGGCGATGGCGCTGGACACCGCCTGCTCTTCCTCGCTGGTGGCCATCCACCAGGCGGTCTCCGCCCTGCAGCGGGGGGAAGCGGATCTCGCCCTGGCCGGGGGTGTTCACCTGATCCTGTCGGGAAGGCTGTCGGAGCTGCGCGGCAAGGCGGGCATGCTGGCGCCGGACGGGCGCTGCAAGACCTTCGACGCCGCGGCCAACGGGTACGTGCGGGGTGAAGGCTGTGGAATCGTGGTCCTCAAGCACCTGCACCAGGCGGAGGCGGACGGCGACCGCATCTGGGGGGTGATCCGCGGCTCGGCGGTCAACCAGGACGGGGCCACCCCGGGGCTGACGGTGCCGAGCGCGGCGGCGCAGGAGAAGGTGATCGGGGACGCCTTGTCTCGTGCGGGGGTCCTGCCTTCGGACGTGGACTACCTGGAGGCGCACGGCACGGGGACGGAGGTGGGAGACCCGATCGAGCTCGAGGCCGCGGCGGCCGCCTACGGCAAGGGACGCGAGACGGGTCGCCCCCTGCTGATCGGCTCGGTGAAGACCAACATCGGGCACCTCGAACCGGCGGCCGGGGTCGCCGGCCTGATCAAGGTGGTGCTGGCCATGCAGCGGAGAGTGATTCCCCGGCACCTCCACTTCCACGAGCCGAACCCGCGGATGGACTGGGACCAGTTGCCGCTGCGGGTCACCTCCGAGCAGGTGGCCTGGCCGCTGCAGGCCGGCCGCCCCCCGACGGCGGGGATCAGCGGATTCGGGTGGTCTGGGACGAACGCCCACCTCGTGCTGGAGGGGTACGCAACCCCCGATGGCGATGCCGACCCCAGCGGTGGGTGGCACTCGCCCGCCGGTCCCGGTCTGCGGGTGGCGGTCTCCCTTCCCGAGACGCTCGCGGGCCCTCCGGCGGCGGAGGCAGAGCCCGGTCCGCGGGAGACCCGGTTCCTGCCCCTGTCGGGCAGATCGGACCAGGCCCTCAGGGACCTGGCAGGGCGGTACCTGTCGTGGCTCGACGAGCGCGCCGGGGAGCTCTCTTCGCGGACTGCCGCGGACCCGGTGCTCGCGGACATGGCCTGGACCGCCGCCACCGGCCGCGGTCACTTCGCGCACCGGGCCGGTGTCCTCTTCGGCGATGTCGAGTCCCTGCGCGACGGCTTGACCGCGGTGGCCGCGTCGGGGGCCGGGCCGGCCCCCCCGGCACCCTCGAAGGTGGCCTTCGTGTTCACCGGCCAGGGCAGCCACTGGGTAGGCATGGGCGAGAAGCTGTACCGCGGCGAGCCGGTGGTGCGGGCGGTGCTCGACCGCTGCGACGCCGTGCTGCGGCAGGACCGGGGCACCTCGTTGCTCGACGTGATGTTCGGCCGGCCCGGATCGCCGGGGGACCTGTCCGACCAGGAGTGGACGCAGCCGGCCATCTATGCCCTGGAGTGCGCCCTAACCGCGCTATGGGCCAGCCTGGGGATTCGCCCAGGAGTGGTTCTGGGACACAGCCTCGGGGAGTTCGCCGCGGCCCGGGCCGCCGGGGTCTTCGGCCTCGAGGAGGGACTGCGGTTCGTCGCGGCGAGGGGTGAGCTGACCTCGCGGCTCCCGGCCGGGGCCATGGCCGCGGTCTTCGCGGAGGCGCCGCAGGTGAAGGCGGCGATCGATGAGCACAACGCCGAGGCCCCCGGAGTGGGCCTGAGCATTGCGGCCTACAACGGGGCGCACCAGGTCGTCAGCGGCCCCGAGGAGGACGTGGCCGCCGTCTCGGAGCGCTTCCTCGCCGAGGAGATCCGCGTCAACCGCCTGCACACCAGCAACGCCTTCCACAGTCCCCTGGTCGAGCCGATGCTGGACGAGCTGGAGGCCGTCGCCTCCGGACTGGAGATGGCTCCGCCGTCGGTCTCGCTGGTGAGCAACGTGACCGGGCGGGAGCTGGAATCGGGAGAGCGGCTGGACGGGGCCTACTGGCGCCGGCACACGCGGGAGCCGGTCGCCTTCGCCCCGAGCATCGAGACGCTGGCCTCCCTCGGCGTCGATCTGATCGTCGAGATCGGTCCCCATGCGGTGCTCGGTTCAATGGCGACCCTGACGTGGCCGGACGGGACCGGTGGCAGCGGACCTCCGGTGGCCCTGTCGAGCATGCTGCGCCCCTCGTCCAGGGTGTCGCAGGAAGACGCCGACCGGGCGTTCCCGGCGGCGGTCGCCAAAGCCTGGGAGGCGGGTCTCCCGGTCTCCCTGGCCGGCCTCTTCGCCGGCGAGGAGCGGCGCCGGATCTCGATACCGGGCTATCCGTTCCAGCTGCAGACCCACTGGGTCGAGGCGCCCCGGCGCCAGCGCCCCGGCGCCGGCCATCCATTGCTCGGCAGCCGGCACGAATCCGCCGACGGAGAGGTCGCCTTCGACACGGAGGTATTTCCCTCGGACCCGGCCTGGCTGGAGGACCACCGGGTCTTCGGCCGGCTCCTGGCGCCGGGCGCGCTCTACGGGGCCATGGCGGTATCGGCTTCCTTCGCGGAGGGCACCGGACGGGGCGCGGTTGAGGACGTGCAGCTCCACAACCCGCTGGTCTTGGCCGAGGAGGAGGATGGCGACGGGTCGGGGGAGCCGGGGCGCAGAATGCAGATCCTGCTCGACGGGTCCGGCGAGGAGCGCCGCATCCGGATCCTCAGCAGGGGGGAGTCCGGAGACGAGTGGACTCTGCATGCCGAGGGCCGGGTGTCGCCCGACGCCGGCGGCCCGCGAGCCGGGGAGCGGCCTGACCTGGAGGGCCTCAGGAGCCGCCTGTCGCCGCGGGACGTGGCCGCCATCTACCGGGCCAAGGCGGGCGTCGGGATCGACCACGGTCCGTCGTTCCGCACGCTGGAAGCGGTCTGGTCCGGGGCGGGCGAGGCCCTGGGCGAGATCGCTCTTCCGTCAGGCGTCGACCCCGGCGGGATCGAGGTCCATCCACTCCTGCTCGACGGCTGCTTCCAGGTCATGGCCGCGGCGCGCGAACAGGCGGGGACCCTGGAAGGGGTGACGTACCTGCCCTTCGGCTGGGAACGGATGTGGCTCGAGGGGGCGCTCCCGGAGCGGGTCGTCTGCCACGCGCGCATGGCGGGGGACTGGACCCCGTCGCCGGATGCGGAGTCCGAGCCGCCGGAGGTCCTGACCGGGGACCTGCGGATCTACGACCCGGACGGAACCCTGCTGTGCGAGCTGAATGGATACACGGTGAAGCGGGCGACCCGGGAGGCGCTGCTCTCCGTCGTGGAAGGGCTGGACGAACTCCTGTACGAAGTGGTCTGGCGGGACAGCGTCCTCTCGCCGGGAATGCCGTCCGCCGATTTCCTCCCGAGCCCGTCCGACATGGTCCCCCGCTCGCATCCGTTCTCCCGCTACCTGTCCGCCGAAGGAGTCGGCGTCGAAGGAGAGGCTGCCCTGCAAGCCGACATGGAGCGGTTGTCGTGGTCCCATGCGCTCTCGACCCTGGAAAAGCTGGGGTGGCAGCGCCAGAGGGGCGCCGCCGTGGACCCCGAGGCATTGCGGCAGGACCTGGAGGTCTTGCCGGACCACTCGCAGCTGTTCCGCCGGATTCTCGAAATCCTGGCCAGGTCGGGCGTGGTGGAGGCGGCGGGCGACGGCTTCGTAGTGGCCGTCGGGGCGGAAGACCGGTTGCCGGAAGGAGTGCCGGGAGATCCCGACGAGCATGCCACCCGCATGAGCGGACGCTACGCCCACGGCACGAACGAGATCGGGCTCATCCGGCGATGCGCCGGGGCGCTGGCGGAGGTGCTGCGCGGCCGTGAGGATCCCCTGTCGCTGCTCTTCGGTGACGCCGAGCCGCAGGCGGCCGACCTCTACCGGAGGGCGCCGGTGTGGAAGGCCGCCAACCAGATGCTGGGAGAGGTGGTGCGGAACATCGCGGCCGGGCTGCCCGACGGACGGCGGCTCAGGGTGCTGGAGGTCGGCGCCGGCATCGGGTCGGCGACCGAGTGCGTCCTGCCCGGGCTTCCGAAGGGACGCTTCGACTACACCTACACCGACATCTCCGCGGGTTTCTTCGCCGACGCTGAGGACCGCTTCAGCCAGGCGGACTCGCCGATCGAGTACCGCGTCCTGGACATCGAGAAGGAGCCGGCCGCCCAGGGCTTCGAGTCCCACGCCTACGACCTGCTGATCGCCGCCAACGTGCTGCACGCGACCCAGTATCTCGACGAGACGCTGATGCACTGCCGGGAGCTGCTGGCGCCGGCGGGACAGCTCGTGGCGCTGGAGAACCAGCGCGGCAGAGGCTGGATGGACCTGATCTTCGGCCAGCTCGACGGCTGGTGGCGCTTCGCCGACCGCTACCGCTCGGACCACGCCCTGGCGGGGCCCGACGTGTGGCGGCGAGCCCTCGCCGACACGGGCTTCGGCGACGTGCAGATCCTGGGGGTGGACGAGTCCGAGTCGGCGCTGCCCGACCGGGGCGTGATCGTGGCCCAGGGACCGGTGGAGGTGGTCCTGCCGCCGGCCGCATGGGTTCTCGCAGCCGACCGGGGCGGCGCGGCGGCGGCGCTGGCGGACCAGCTCGCGGCGCGCAACCAGACGGTCGTGCTGGCCGGCGGGGAATCGCCGGGCCGCGCAGGATCCGCGCCCGGCGGGGAGCGGGTCGTCAGGAGGGCCGTGGAGATGGACCGGCGCGAGTCCTGGCGGTCCCTTCTGGAGGGGCTTCCAAGTGACCTGCCGTTCGGCGGTATCGTGCATCTCACGGCCCTGGACGGTCACGGGGCGGAGGCGTCCACGCAGGAGATGGGGGAGGATGCCCGACGAGCGGCGGCGACCGCCCTGGCGCTGACGCAGGGCGTGATCGATGCCGATCTGACCCCCGCCAAGGGAACGTGGTTCGTCACGAGGGGCGCGCAGGTCCTGGAGCGGGAGCGCTCGGGGCAGCTCGCCGGAGCGGCGTTGTGGGGTTTCGGCAGGGTGGTGGCCAGGGAAGCGGCGCAGGTCCATCCGAAGATGATCGATCTCGACCCCGAGTCGACGGAGCTGCCCGCCGACTTCTCCGAGGAACTGCTCTTTCCCGACTCCGAGACCCAGGTCGCGTACCGGGCCGGCCGCCGCCGCGTGGCCCGCCTGGTTCGGGCCTCGCCGCACCTCGCCCTGCCGGAGGGTTCGGACTGGCTGTTGGCGCCGGGCCCCGGCGGTGTGGTCGGGGAGCTTCAGGTCCAGCCGTTGCCGGCCCGTTCCCTGGAGCCGAGGCAGGTCCGCGTCGCCGTCGAGGCCCGCGGGCTCAACTTCCTCGACGTGTTCCGTGCCATGGGCCTGGTCGGTGAAGGCCTGATGGGCGAGGAGATGTGCGGCCGCATCGTCGAGGTCGGCTCCGAGACCTCGACCGTCTCGGTAGGCGACCGTGTCGTCGGCCTGGCCTTCGGCACCTTCGGACCGGAAGTGGTGACGAGGGAGGAACTGGTGGCGCCCGCGCCCGCGGGAGTCCCGGTCGCCGCCCTCGCCACGATCCCCACCGTCTTCGTGACCTCCGCCCTCTCCTTCGATCTGGCGGGGCTGAAGGCCGGCGAAGGGGTGCTCATCCACGCCGCCGCGGGCGGCGTCGGGCTCGCCGCCGTCCAGTTGGCGCAGGCCGCAGGCGCCGAGGTCTTCGCCACCGCGAGCGCGCCCAAGCAGGCCTATCTCCGATCCCTCGGGGTGAGGCACATCTTCGACAGCCGCACGACGGACTTCGGCCGGGAGATACTGGAAGCCACGGACGGCGCCGGTGTGGACGTGGTGCTCAACAGCCTCACGGGAGAGGGCTTCATCGAGGCGAGTCTCTCCTGCCTCAGGCCCGGCGGCCGGTTCGTGGAGCTGGCCCGGCGTGACATCCTCAGCGAGGAGGAGATGGCGGCGGCGCGGCCGGACGTGGGCTACTCCATCCTGGAGATGGATGTCCTGAAGGAACAGGACTCGGCGCGGCCGGGGGCCGCGCTCCGAAAGGTGATGGAGCGACTGGGGGCGGGAGAGCTGAACCCCCTGATCCACTGCAGGTGGCCCCTGGCCGAGGCGGGAGCCGCCATGGAGTTCATGCGCGACGCCCGGCACATCGGCAAGATCGTGCTCACCGCGCCGCCCCTCGTGGAGGGCCGGCTGCGGGCGGACCGGACCTATCTGGTCACCGGCGGCCTGGGCGGGATCGGGTGCGCCCTGGCCGGCTGGCTGGCGGAGCGGGGCGCGGGGGCGATCGTGTTGAACGGCCGGCGGCCTCCGGATGCCGAGGCGGAGGAGACGATCGCCGCGCTCCAGGAGCGCGGAGTCGCGGTGCGGGTGGAACTCGCCGATGTGACGGATGCCGGCGCGGTGGACGCAATGCTCGAGCGGATCGAGGGGGAGTTGCCGCCCCTTGGCGGCGTGATCCACAGCGTCGGCGTGCTGGCCGATGCTTCCCTGGCGAACCAGACCTGGGAGCGGATCGAGCAGGTTCTCTGGCCGAAGGTCCTCGGCGCTTGGCATCTGCACCGGGCGACCGCCGACTGCGATCTGGACCTCTTCGTCCTGTTCTCGAGCGTCGCCGGGATCCTGGGCAATCCGGGTCAGGCGAACCACGCGGCGGCCAACGCCTTCCTCGATCAGCTCGCCGCCCACCGGCGCGCCCTGGGGCTTCCCGGACAGGCCATCGCCTGGGGAGCATGGTCCGGCCTCGGCGAGGCCGAGGAGCAGCGCGAGCGGATCGCGCGGCGGCGGGAGGCCGCCGGAACCGGCTGGTTCAGCCCGGAGCAGGGCCTCGGCGTGCTCGACCGGCTGCTGCGCGAGGACCCCGCCACCGCGGTCGTCCTGGCGGCGGACTGGTCCGTCTTCGGAGACGCCCTCGAGGGCCGCCCGTCCCTGTTCGATGACCTGCTGCCGGCGGCCGAGGATGCCTCGGAGGACTCTCCGGACGCTTCGGAAGACCTGCTCTCCAGGCTGGGGGGCGCTCCGGCCGAGGCGCGCGAAGAGCTGCTCGTCTCCTTCCTGCAGCAGGAGGTTCAGGCGGTGTTGAGGCTGCCGGCGGCCCCCGAGGCCGCGGTGGGCTTCTTCGACCTGGGGATCGACTCGCTCATGGCGGTGGAGCTGCGCAACCGCCTGAACCGGGCCTTCGCCGGGGAGTACGCGGCCTCGAACACCGTCGTCTTCGACTATCCGGACATCGCCGCCCTCGCCCGTCACCTGGCGGGTGAGCTCGGTGACGTGAGCGGCGCCCCGGCCGTCCAGGCGCAGCCGGAGCCGCAGGAGCAGCCCCCCGCGGTGCAGCGCGAAGGCGGCGGTATCGCCATCGTCGGCATGGCCTGCCGGTTCCCCGGCGCTCCGGACCTCGCCGCATTCTGGCGTCAGCTCGAAACCGGGGCGGACGCGGTGACCGACAACCGCTGGAGTTCGGGTTCCTGGGACGCCCCGGAGCTCTCCGGTGATTTCGCCCCCTACCGCCGGGGAGGGTTCCTCGAAGGGATCGACGAGTTCGATGCGAGGTTCTTCCGGATCGTGCCGGTCGAGGCGCGGGGCATGGACCCGCAACAGCGGCTCCTCCTGGAGACGAGCTGGCAGGCTCTCGAGGATGCGGGGATCGATCCCGACCGGTTGCGGGGCAGCCGCACCGGGGTGTATGCCGGTATCGCCACCAGCGAGTACCGGGACCTGATGGCCGCCGGAGAGGGTGACGCCAGCTACCTGGGCACCTCGGGGAGCATGACCGTCGGGCGGGTTTCCTTCGTCCTGGGTCTGGAGGGGCCGACGATGCCGGTGGAGCTGAACTGCGCTTCCTCGCTGGTGGCCGTGCACCAGGCGGTGACGGGCCTGGGCCAGGGGGAGGTGGACCTCGCCCTGGTCGGGGGGGTGAACGCGGTCCTGTCCCCCGGCCTGACCCGGGAGATGGCGGAGTTGGGGATGCTGTCGCCCGAGGGCCGGTGCAAGAGCTTCGACGCCGCCGCCGACGGCTTCGTGCGGGGCGAAGGCTGCGGGATGGTCGTCCTCAAGCGGCTGGGGGATGCCGAGGCGGACGGCGACCGCATCTGGGGGGTGATCCGCGGATCGGCGGTCAACCAGAACGGGGCGAGCGCGGGACCGACCGTGCCCAACGGTCCGGCCCAGGAACGGGTGATCGAGCAGGCGCTGTCGCGGGCGGGACTTCCACCCGCCGAGGTGGACTACCTGGAGGCCCACGGCGCCGGGTCCGCGCTGGGCGACCCGATCGAGGTGCAGGCCGCCGCGGCGGTCTACGGCCGGGAGCGCGAGGAGGACCGCCCCCTGCTGATCGGCTCCGTGAAGACCAACATCGGCCACCTGGAGACGGCTGCCGGAGTCGCGGGACTGATCAAGACCGTGCTGGCCATGAGGCGGGGGCGGATTCCGAGACAGCTGCACTTCCATGACCCGAACCCGCACCTGGACTGGGAGCGGCTCCCCGTGAGGGTTACCTCCGAGGCCACGGACTGGCCTCTTCGTCCCGACCGGCCGCCCAGGGCCGCGGTCAGCGCCTTCGGGGTATCGGGGACGAACGCCCACGTCGTGGTGGAGGGGTACGAAGCAGCCGAGGATCCCCTGCCGGCCGGCCCGGCGCAGCCCGTCACCGTGTCCATGCCCGAGCCGCTGGCGGATCTGCCCGTGCCGGAGCCGGGATCAGGGCGGCGCCGGATGCGGCTGCTGCCGCTGTCGGGAAGGGAGGGCGGCGCCCTTCGGGAGCTTGCCCGGGGGTACCTGGCCTGGCTCGACCAGCGCAGCGCCGAGCTCTCGTCCGAAGGGACCGCTGCAACCCTCCTTGCCGACATGGCCTGGACCGCCGGCGTGGGGCGGAGCCACTTCGACCACCGGGCCGGCGTGGTCTTCGGCGATGCCGCGTCGCTGCGCTGCGGCCTCGAGAGGCTGGCTGAGGGGGAAGGAGGTCCGGAGCCGGTGGCGCCGGCCAGGGCGGCCTTCGCCTTTGCCGGCGAGGGCAGCCAGTGGGCCGGCATGGGCATGACGCTCTACGAGTGCGAGCCGGTGGTCCGCGGGGTGCTCGACCGCTGCGACGCCGTGCTGCGGGCCGAGCGCGCCGGCGCTTCGCTGCTCGATGTGATGTCCGGCCGGGGGCCGGACGGAGCGTTGGACGACGCCGCGTGGACCCCGGCGGCCCTGTACTCGCTGCAGTGCGCCCTCACGACGCTGTGGGCGAGCCTCGGGATTCGTCCCGGCGCGGTCGTCGGGCAAGGCCTCGGGGAGCTGGCGGCCGCACAGGCTGCCGGCGTCTTCAGCCTCGAGGAAGGGTTGCGCTTTGCGGCGGCACGCGGCGACGGGGACCTGGACGGCCCTGGAAGCGCCGCGGTGGCGCCGCCCTCCCTCCCCCTGGTGAGCAGCGTGACCGGGCGAGTGATGGAGTCGGATGCCCCCCTCGACGGGGCGTACTGGCACCGCCAGGCGGGTGAGCCGGCGGCCTTCGACCGGTGCGTGGAGACGCTGGCCGATCTGGGCGTGCGGGTGGTCGTGGAGATCGGCCCCGATGCAGTGCTGGCGCCGATGGTGACTCCGGCGTGGCCGGAATCCGCGGAAGGTGCCCCGGCGCCGGCCGCGTTCTCGAGCCTGATCCGGCACTCGCCGGGGGACGACGCCTTCGCAAGAGCCGTGGCGGCTGCCTACGAGGCGGGCCTCGCCGTTTCCTTTGCAGGTCTGTTCGCGGGGGAGGCGCGGCGCCGGGTCGCGTTGCCGGGGTACCCCTTCCAGCGGCGGAGCCACTGGCTCGAAACGCCGGAGGACAGGCCTCCGGGTTGAAGCCGACCTGCCCCTCCTTCTATCTTCTTTCGCTCTTCGAGCCATCCACCCTTGGGAAAGGAAAGGCAAATGGCCTCGACCGAAAATCGCATCCGTGAACTTGTGCGGCAGAACCTCGAAGTCGATGGGAAGCCACTGGAACTACAGAACCTGAATTCCAGCCTTCTCGAGGCAGGCATTTCTTCCGTCGACCTGGTTGCCTTCGCGAGGGTTGTGGCGAAGGAGTTCAATGTCACCTTTTCTCCCGAGGACTGTGCGAAGATCAACTCGGTACGGGAACTGGTCGATTACCTCGACGCCTGATCCGGCGGATCGCCCCGCTCCAGAGCGTCCACGGCCAGGGAAACCGGCGGCTTTCCACTCGGGTCGACTCGGCCGGTCGGGAAGCCGCCGTTTCCATGGGGGTGAGGGCCCCCGGCCTGTGGCTGGGTCCGTTGACGAACGCTGGTGGCGTCCCTTCCGGACCATCGGAGAGGCCGCGGTCACCTACGTCGATCTGGCGCCTCACACTTCCCGTGAGGCGGAGGCCCTGGCATGCCTCGACGGGCAGGAACGGTCGCGCTGGCAGGGCTACCGGCTGGCGGGCCCTCGGCGCCGGTTCGCCTTGTGCCGGGCTGCGCTTCGGGCCGTTCTCTGCGGCCGGCTCGACTGTGAGAACCGGCAGCTGTCCTTCGCCGCCACCGGTCACGGGAAGCCCCATGCCCTCGTTGACGGGACCCCGGCGGCCATTCAGTTCAACGTCAGCCACGGCGGCGCCCATGGACTGATCGCCCTGGCTCCGTCAGGGCGGCTGGGCGTGGATGTGGAGGAGCGCGTCCCCCGCCGCGACCTGGATGGACTGATTGGCAGCGTCCTCGGTCCGGGGGAACGGGGGGAGCTCGCATCGGCAGGTGAGCGCCGAAAGCTCCATCAGTTCTATCATCTCTGGACGATGAAGGAAGCCCTCCTCAAGGCCCTCGGCACGGGCATCTCCCAGGACATGACCGGATTCGAGGTTCCCCCCGCCCTCCGCCGCGGCGGGACCCGCGCCACTTTCCGTTTTCCACAGATGCCCGACGTCAGATGGCAGCTGGACGATCTGGGCAACGAGGAGTTCGCCGCCGCCCTCGCCCACGAACTCCAGTCACCCGAGAGGCCGCCGGATTGACCGCGACTTCGCAAGCCTTGTGGGAGATCCCGGAGCCGCTGTCCACCACGGACGTTCACGTGGACGACGACACCGTCATCACCCTGCGCCGTCACGGAAACCCGGACGGGACACGGCTGGTCCTGAGCCACGGCAACGGACTCGCCATCGATCTCTATTATCCCTTCTGGTCGCTCCTTGCCGACGACTTCGACCTGATCCTCTACGACCTCCGAAACCACGGTTGGAATGCCGTCAGCTCCCAGGACAACCACAATGTTCCGACCTTCGTCAGTGATCACGACCGGATTCTTCAAGCCATCGATCGCCACTACGGCAGGAAACCCAAGATCGGAGTCTTCCATTCGGTCTCGGCGCTGACGACGCTGCTGTCACCCACCCGGGGCAGCGAGCTCTCGGCCTGTTTTCTGTTCGATCCGCCCCTGTGCAAACCCGGCGACAGCTATGAGCGATTCGATGCGGCGGTGGCGCGCACGGCCGCCCTGACCCGGCGCCGTACGGCTCGCTTTCAAAGCCGGGAGCAGCTGGTCGATCTCCTCGGCTTCCTGCCGATCTTCCAGCGCGCCGTGCCCGGGGTGTTCGATCTCGTGGCACGGACGACGTTGCGCGAGTCCGCCTCCGGGGACGGGTATGAGCTTCGGTGTCCGCGCGAGTACGAGGCGCAGGTCGTGGAGTTCGCCCGTGCCTTTGCGGTGCTGGTGGACTTCGAAACCCTCCATGGCCCGATCAAGGTCCTCGGCGCCGATCCCACCCTGCCGTACTCCTACCTGCCTACCATGGACCTCAGTGGGATCCTGAGCGTGGAGTACGACTTCCTGCCCGAGGCGACGCACCTTCTGCAACTCGAGCAGCCGGAGGAATGCGCCGCACTGATGCGTGAGTTCCTCGAGCAGAGGGGGCTGGTCTGAGTTTCCGCCGCCCCTCCGGGTTCAGGAGCCTTCGACCCGCACGGTGACGATGTCCAGGCCGTGGTACTTCTGGTGCCGCACCGAGGACGCATAGTGGCGCAGCAGGCGGAAGGATAGCTCTCCCTCCTCCAGGCTTTCGGTCTCGTCGTCCAGGTAGGCCAGCCGGTCCTCGAGGTTCTCCTCGTCGAAGACGGCCAGGAACTCCATCTCCACGGACTCGCCATCGGGTCGAGCGGAGACGATCAGGCGATGGGCCTCCCCCTGCGACTGCTGCTCCCGCTCGTGTTGCAGCAGGCTGGCGAAGGCCTCCTCCCCGGCGGAGCGCAATCGCCCGGCAGCGGCTTCGCCCCAACCCGTCCTGCCGGCCATCTCGCGAAGGAAGCTGTCGAGCCGAGGCAGCTCGGCGGCATCCATCCCGACTTCCAGGCGGCGGCGGCGAGGGCCGGTGAGCTCCACGAAGGCGGTGAGAGCGATGACCGCCGCCGTGCCGAGAGTCATGCCGTTGCCCAGCAGCGCCCCCCAGGGACCGGCCAGCAGATCCTGGAGGATGTTCTCATGCCTCATGCCCAGGCCGATGGAGAACGCCACCCCCGCCACGAGCGCCTTTTGCTTGTCGAGGCCGGCCCGCGCCAGGGTCTGTATGCCCTCGACGAAGAACATGCCGAGGGCCATCAGCAGAAATCCCCCCATGACGGGGCTGGGAATGGCCAGGAGCACCCCGGAGACCTTGGGCAGGAAGGCCAGCGTCATGAGGAGACCTCCCATGGCATAGCCGACGCGGCGAGCGGACACTCCCGTGAGGCTGATGAGGGAGGCCGTGAGGGAGGAGTAGGAGGTGGTGGGCGGCGTCCCGGCCACGCCCGACATCAGCATACCCACCCCGTTGGCGTAGATCGAGCCCTGGATCAGGCGGAAATCGGTCGCCCGCGGACGCGGCCGGGCCACCTGCTGAGCGACCATGCCGTCGCTGATGTTCTTGATGGCCTGCACCAGGATCACGATCAGGAACATCGGCAGCAGGGCCCAGAACCCCGAGGTGGGGGTCAGGCTCAGTTCCGGGAGCCCGCTGCCGGGAGCTCCGACCCAGGGAGCCGCCGCCAGGGACTCGAAGTCGTACATACCGAAGGGCGCCGCCGCCGCGCACCCCGCCCCGATCCCGATCAGCAGCGCCCACGGCCTCCAGCCTCCGGGGGCGCGCAGCATGAGCATCGTCGTTCCGAAGAGGGTTACCGCGGCAACGGCCGGACCCGCGGCCCCGGGTACGCCCTCCGGCACTTCGCTCAGCCGGTCGAAAGCGATGGGCAGGACCATGGCCGCGATCAGAATGAGCACGGTGCCGGAGACGGCGGGCGTGATGATCCGGCGCAGGAGCGGAAGCCAGGCCGCAACGGCCAGGTAGAAGAGGGAGGAAACGACCACGAGACTGGCCAGCAGGCTCGGCCCGCCCTCCTCCAGGGCCAGGACGGAAAGGGCGATGAAGTTGGGCGTGACGCCGGTGATGAGCAGGTGGCCGCCGCCCAGCCGTCCGACCCTGGCGGCCTGGAGGGCCGTCGCCGCCCCGGTGATGAGCAGTGCCGCGAAGACGGCCCACGGCAGGATGCTCTCGTCCTGGCCGGCGGCGCGAACGGTGATGGCCACGATCAGCACCGTGGGGGCCACCACGATCAGGATGCCCTGCAGCCCCACCACCATGGCAAGGAGCGGCGGGCACTCAGCATCCGGGTCGTGGTGGATCTGCGCGTCAGCCTGGGTGGGCGGCAAAGCGAACCTCGTCAGGGGTCAGCCGCGGTCGTCCCGCAGGATCCTGCGGGACTGGCGCGCTGAGGCCGGATCGGCGGACGGACGCGGCGTCCCGACGGCCTTCAGCCGGACTGGAGCCGTGGGCTCACCAGCAGGCGGCGGCGAGAAGGCCACCGCCGGGGGCGAGGCCCGCTCACGGGGAGAACTGGTAGACCACCGGCAGCTTCGAGGTGTCCGTGACACCCGGGTCGGTGTGGTGGTAGATGTTGACTCGCCCGGTGCCGCAGTCGCCGAACTCGTCGCAGGAGAGGGTCCCGATGAGGCCCTGGAAGCCCTCGGTCGCCCCCAGCTCCTGGCGCAGTTCCGCCCGGTCCACGCGCAGAGTCCCGCCCTCCACCTCGGCGGCGGATTCGATGGCGTTGAGCAGCACCGTCATGGCATCGTAGGCGTGGGCCCAGTAGGGCGAGGTCGGCGACCCGCCGTAGGTCGACCCGTAGGCTGCCAGAACCTCCGCGGCGCTCTTTCCGGTCGAGCCGTTGACGTTCGCGCCGAGGTCCGTCTCGGGCCCCGCGAAGTACATGCCCGCGGACTGGGGCGTGCCCAGGAACTCCGACACGAGCAGGGCCGCGCCGGTGATGAGCGTCACCCCTTCCAGGCCGTCGAAGGACCTCGCCTGCTCGGCGAAGGGAGTGCCCTCGCCCTCGAAGAGGGGGAAGAAGATGCCGTCGGGGCCGGACTCCGCGAACTCCGCGAGGACGGACGCCATGTCGGTGGCGCCCTTCGCGATCGTGGCGGTGGCCGTGACCTGGCCCCCGATGTCGCCGAAGGCCGAGGCGAAAGCGCCCACCAAGGCGGTAGTGTACGGGTCGCCGTCGTCGACGGCGGCCATGCGCCGCAGGCCGAGTTCGTTGTACGCATGGTCGGCCACCGCCCGTGCCTGGTAGAGGTCGTTGTTGGAGACGCGGAAGTAGCCGGCGTGATAGTCCGGGGCGGCACTACCGGCCAGGTCGGAGGTGAGCCGAGGCGAGGTGTTGCTCGGCGAGACCATCACCAGGCCCGCCTCGCTGATCACCGGCGACGCGGCCACCGCCGCCGCCGAGCAGGAGGTGCCGACGACGCCCAGCACCGGGCCGTCGGCAGCGACCTGCTCGGCGCCGGCGCGGCCTCCTTCCGGCGAGCACATGGCGTCCAGGGACTCCCCGAGGTCGACGGGGTGGCCGTGGATGTCGCCGTAGTCGGCCACGGCCAGCTCGCAACCGTGGCGCAACGCCCCGCCCAGGGACGCCGCGCCGGTGATGGACAGCAGCGAGCGGACTTGCACGGCCTCGCCGGCGCCCACCACTACGGCGCCGAGAGGTCCGGCCTTGCTGCCCACGGGTTCGTCCTCGCCGCCGCACGAGGCCAGCAGTGCGGCGCCCAGGACCGGGTACAGTCTCCTGATCATGTCACCCATTGCGATCGCTCCTTCCAAGCTCGAGTCAGGGCAGCCGCCCCGTCTGCCCGCCGCCGGGACACGACAGGCGCCTCGGACAGACCCCGGCCGAGGCCACCCGGCCCCGCTGATCCCGGGCGTCCCACCCCGCCTGGCAGACCCCCGCCGGCTGATCCTCGCTCCCAGGGTGAGCACCGGCTGACCGGGGCGTTGTCGATCACCAGGCGCACGGGGGAGGAGGTGCCCCGGCTGCAGGGTGTTGAAACCGACTGGCCGCATCCGCCGCCGGGCCGCTGACGGGAGGGCGGGATTGCTGTCTCATGCAGAGCACCCCTCGAGATGTCAGTCCCGGCCCCGGCGCAGCAGGGAGACCCCCGCGGCTCCGGTCACCAGCGGCAGGATGGCGTCGACGAGGATCCACACGAGGGTGACCGTATCGTCGCCGGGTGCGCTCCAGGCCGGCATGAGCAGGTTGAACCAGTTCCAGTAGAACAGGATGCCCACGAAGAGGAACCCGTAGAACTGGAGGTTGGCGGCGACGAAGCCGCGGGTCACCCCGGCCTCGTCCCCCTGGCGGTCGATCTCTCGCTTGCGCTGGTAGCCCAGGATCAGTCCGAGGGCGAGGGCGATCGCCATCAGGGGATTGAGGATGCGCCACAATGGGCTGTACGGCTGCCCTTCCTCGGAGACGTGGTAGAGCGGTTCCACGACCGTGTGGACGCCTACGGCCACCGCCACGGCCACGAGGAATGCGCCGATGGCGCGCTTGAGCATGTCGTGCCTCCTTTGGCTCAGGTCAGGGTGCGGGGGCTGCCGTCGTCGCAGCGTCACGATCCTGCATGGCAACCCCGCCCTCCGGGGAACAGCCGTTGGAGGACATCGCGGCCCCGTTACCCGTGCCGCGGTCCCGGGATCCGCCGGACGCGCGCATCCGCACCTCCACCTCCAGCTTCATCCCGCCGCCGCCTCGCAGAACCCCGCGGGTGGGCGACACGTCCCGGTAGTCCCGCCCGGTGGCGATGCGCACCTCTCCCCCACCGCCGGCGCGGCTCTGATTGGTCGGATCGAAGCCCACCCAGCCGAGCCCGGGCAGCCGGCACTCGACCCATGCGTGGGTAGCGTTGGCCGGCGCCTGTCCGCCGTCGCCCGCGGCCTGATGAAGGTAGCCCGAAACATAGCGGGAGGGGATCCCCCAGGAGCGTGCGATGGCGATCATGAGGTGGGAGTAGTCCTGGCAGACGCCGCGGCCGGTCTCCAGAATGTGCTCCACCGAAGACTCCGCCGTGGTGCTCCCCGGGATGTACTCCAGGCAGCGATGGAGGGTGTCCGAGAGCCTCGACAGGCTCTCGAGGGGATCGTCTCCGGCCCCGATGCCATGCCGTTGGACGAAGGCCTCGAGCCCCGGGGAGGGCCGCACCAGGCCGCTCGGACTCGTGAAGCTCCAGTCTGCGAGGGAACCACCCGCGGAGCGGATCTCCTCCCAGGCGCCGGAGCCGAGACGCTCCGGGAGCCCGGGAGCAGGAACCGCGTCGATGGTGGCCCGGGTGGTGATCTCCAGATCACGGTGCGTCCGGTGCAGATCGAGGAGATGGCGGGCGTTGCCGAAACCGTCCGACTCGCGGTTGAGGGACGCTGCGGGACTCGTCTCGATCTCGAAGTGGAGGAGCCGCTGCCGATGGTCCTGGAGGGGCTCCAGGCAGAGCAGCATCACGCACTGTCGCACGCTGCTGTCGTAGCTGTAGCGCGAGAGGTGCTCGATCTCGTATCGGACGGCTCCGGTCATTGCGTCAGTGCACCGGGGAGTCTTCGACGGCGTAATCGATGTACGCCTCGGTGACGAGCTGATGGAGCTTTCGGCAGTGTTCCCCTACCTGGGACAGCAGGCTCTCCCTGTCCTCCGGCTCCTCGCGGTCCGGCCATTCGTAGCGGATCAGGGCGCACAGCCGGCCGGAGAGACGCTCCGCCGCCGCCCCGGCTCCCGCCCCCGGCGCCGGACCCGTGGCCGCGAGCTCGTCCGCCAGGCTGTCGAGGCAGCGGCACAGCGAACGAGGAAGCAGGGGATCGGTGACCAGCAGGTCCAGCACTCGGTCGCCCTGGACCTCGACGCTGTAGCTGCGCTTGTAGGTATCGAAGGCCTGGCAGAGGCGCAGCAGATTCGTCCAGCCGGCGTCGGAGGTCCCGCCCTGGTCTCGCTGGTCCAGCTGGGCGAGGAGGAAGGAGCCCAGAAGCTGCGAACGCTCGAGAAAACGCCCGATGCGCATGAAACGCCAGCCCTCGTCGCGGTACATGGTCGCCTCGGCGACACCGCTGAAGGTGTCGATCTCCCGGGTGGTCTCGGCGTAGAAGCTCTCCGGCGAGACCTTCCAGATGTCCTCGATGCCGATGTCGCGGATGCGCAGCCACGAGAGGTTGAGGCAGGTCCACATCTCGGCGCTGATGCAGTTGCGCATCTGGCGGGCGTTCTCGCGGCCCAGGGCGACACAGCGGCGCACCGAATCCGGGTTGGAGCGCTCGAAGGTGAGGTCCCCGGCCAGGGTGTAGGAATCGGCCAGGACGTAGTCGTCGCTGCCGCCGGTGCCGAGATCCCCGCCCGGAGGCAGGCGGCCGAGGCCGGCGTAGATGCGGCTCCAGCCGTAGTGGATCTCCTCTACGGGGCGGTCCACCAAGGCCTCCACCTGCAGTCGCAACAGGCGGCAGAGCTGCTCCGCCCGCTCGAGGTAGCGGCCCATCCAGTAAAGGCCCTGGGCGCTGCGCGCGAGCATTCAGTTCTCCAGCACCCAGAGATCCTTGCCGCCGCCGCCCTGGCTCGAGTTCACGACGATGCTGCCCCGGCGCAGCGCCACCCGGCAGAAGGCCCCGGGGACGATGCGGGTCTCGCGCCCGTGGAGGACGAAGGGGCGCAGGTCGACGTGCCGCGGCTCCGGACGGCCCTCTATGAAGCAGGGCGCGCGCGACAGGGCCAGCACCGGTTGCGAGATGAATGCCGCCGGGTCGGCGCGAAGCTCCCCGGCGTAGGCGTGGCGCTCCTCCGCCGTCGAGTGGGGACCGACGAGCATGCCGTAGCCCCCGGACTCGCCCACCCGCTTGACGATGAGGTTCTGCAGGTTGTCGAGGGTGTACTCCAGGTCGCGAGGCCTTCGGCACAGGTAGGTCTCGACGTTGGCGAGGACCGGCTCCTCGCCGAGGTAGTAGCGGATCATGTCGGGGACGAAGGCGTAGACGCTCTTGTCGTCGGCCACCCCCGTCCCCGGGGCGTTGGCCAGGGCGACGCGCCCGCTCTTGTAGGCGTGCATCAGCCCCGGCACTCCGAGGAGGGAGTCGGAACGGAAGACGAGGGGGTCGAGGAAGTCGTCGTCCACCCTGCGGTAGATGACATCCACGCGCCGCAGTCCTTCGGTGGTGCGCATGTAGACGAAGCCGTCGTTGACCAGCAGGTCGCGGCCTTCGACGAGAGCGGCGCCGATCTCCTGGGCCAGGAAAATGTGCTCGTAGAAGGCCGAGTTGGCGACTCCGGGGGTGAGCAGGGCGATGCAGGGGTCGGAGCGCCCCTCGGGGGCGAGCTCGCGAAGCGTCTCGAGCAGCACCTGCCCGTACTGCTCCACCTCCCGCACCCGGCAGTCGCGGAAGAGGCGGCGCAGGCTCGACTTGACCACCTTGCGGTTGGCGATCATGTAGGAGACTCCGGAGGGCACCCGCAGGTTGTCCTCGAGCACCAGCCAGCCGTCGTTGGTGCGCACCAGGTCGGTGCCGCAGACGGCCACCCAGGTGCCGTGGGGCACCGGGAACCCGCACATCTCGACGCGGTACTGGGGACAACCGCGCACCAGGTCGACGGGGACCACGCCGTCGGCGATGATGCGGGCCCCTCCGTACACGTCCTCCAGGAAGCGGTTCAGGGCGGCCAGGCGCTGGGTGAGCCCCGTCTCCAGATGCCGCCACTCCTCGGCGGAGAGGATGCGGGGGACGCAGTCGACGGGGATGATGCGCTCGTCCGCCTCGTCGTCGCCGTACACCGTGAAGGTGATGCCCTCGTTGGAGAAGGAGCGCGTGACCCGCTCCTGGATCCGGCCCGCTTCCTCCGCCGAGAGATGGCTCAAGGTGTCGTACAGAGGCTGGCAGTGCCCGCGCGCCGTGCCGTCCGGCAGGAACATCTCGTCGTAGATCGCGGCGTCGAGATCGTAGGCGTCGAAGTCCATGGGACGGCTCGCCGGACGGTGAGGGCGGAGCTGTTCAGTCCGGGTCCCGGAAGTCTCCCCCCTCCTCGGGATCGACCATGAGGGCGAACTCGGGGTAGGCGTCGATTCCCAGCTCACCCGCGTCCTGGCCGATGTCCTCCACATCGCGCGAGACCCGGGCGCCCATAGCCCTGTCCAACCCCAGCCACAGCAGGAGGGAAACGGTGAAGACGAAGGCTCCCACGCTCAGCACGCCGATGAGCTGCACGTGGAACGTCCCCCCCGCGGCGATGCAGACCGCCAGGGTGCCCCAGATGCCGGCCAGGAGATGGGCGGGAACCGCGCCGACAACGTCGTCGATCCTAAGGCGCTCCAGCAGCTTCAGTCCCGCCGTGCACAGGACCGAGCCCACGGCGCCGATGACGATCGCCCATCGGCCATCGAGGATGTCCGGTCCGGCGGTGATCGCCACCAGGCCGGCGATGGCGCCGTTGAGGGCGGCGAAGAGATCGATCCTTCCGAGGATGGGCCGCGACACGATGATCGCCGTCACCACGCCCGCCGCGGCGGCCAGGTTGGTGTTCACCAGGACATTGCTCATGGCCACCGCGTCGGACACGCCGGCAAGGGCCAGCTGGGAGCCGCCGTTGAATCCGAACCAGCCCAGCCAGAGGATGAAGACCCCGAGGGTGACGGCGGGGATGTTGGAGGGAGGCGTGACCTTCACCGAGCCGTCCTTGCGGAACTTGCCCCACCGCGGTCCCACGACGATGGCGCCCGCCAGGGCCGCCCAGCCGCCGGTGGAATGGACGATGGTGGAACCCGCGAAGTCCTTGAACCCCATCTCGGCGAGCCAGCCCCCTCCCCAGGTCCAGGCGCCGACGACGGGGTAGATGATCGCCGTCAGGACCGCGGTGAAGGCGAAGAAGGCCCAGAGCTTGACCCGCTCGGCCAGGGTCCCCGAGACGATGGAGGCGGTGGTGGCCACGAAGACCATCTGGAAGAACCAGTCCGACATGGTGGAGTAGTTGCTGGCCGCCACCCCGGCCAGGGCGGCCTCGTCCCCGCCCAGCAGGGCCAGTTCGGCCTCGGAGGGCCCGTAGAAGAGGTCGAAGGAGCCGATCAGGTCCCCCACATCGACGTACATGAGGCTGTAACCGAGGATGTAGTAGGCGAGGCCGGCGATGGAGTACAGGCCGATGTTCTTGAGACAGATCATGGAGGCGTTCTTCGAGCGCACCGAGCCGGACTCCAGCATGGTGAAGCCGGCGCACATCCACATGATGAGGGCGCCCCAGACCAGGAAGGAGAAGGTATTGAGGACGAAGTCGGTCTCGGAGGAGGCTGACGCCGCCGATGGAGCCAGGAGGATCGCGGCGATGGCGAGGGTCCCGGCGGGCCCGGCCATTGCTGCGACCCGTGCGCGGTGTCCCGTGGCAGGTTGGTCTTTGGGTACGCTCATGTGCATATGCTCCTGCGGCTGGATTTCGGCATGTGCCGTTCTCGGTCTGCGATAGGAGTGTTCATGCGGGCACCGCCCCGGCGGACATACCGCGTCGGCGGTCCAGCCGATGCGCTGCACTTCATGGACCTCGGGCCTACCCGAAGCTGTCGCGGGCCTCCTCCACCGTTTCGAAGACCTTGGCGAGACGGGAGAAGCCGCTGATCTCCAGGACTTCGTTGATGTGGTCGGGCACCCGGCACAGGGCCAACCCGCCCCCGGCTGCGCTCGTCTTCCTGATGGCGATCAGGAAGACCCGCAGCCCGGCACTGCTGATGTAGTTGAGCTCGCCGCAATCGACCACGAGGCCGGTGGCCCCCTTGTCGATGATGGCACTCAGCTCCTCTTCGAATTCCTTGGCGTTCGCGGAATCCACGCGGCCGCTGACCGCGGCCACGGCCGTGCTTCCGGTCTGGCTGGTCTCAACGTTCATGCATCGTCCTCCGGAGCCTCCAAGGGTTGCACGAGGTTCAGGCGATTGCATCCGTCCACCCGCTCGTAGGTGAGCTTCTGGACGAATGCCTTGGTTAGGTGGATGCCGAGGCCGCCGATGGTACGGTCCGAGGCGGGAAGGGCCACATCGGGCTCGGCGGCGTCCTCGAGGGGGTTGAAGGGCTTTCCATTGTCAACGATAACAGCCCCGACCTCGGTATCGTTGAGGTGGAGAGTCACAGTGATGACCGCGTCCTGAGCGTCTGCCGGGAATCCGTAGGAGATCACGTTTGTCAGAATCTCGTCCAGGGCCAGCTGAAACCCGAAAACCGTCCTCTCCGGCAGCCCGTTCTCGGCCCCGAAACGCTCGAACTGCTCCGCAATGCGCCGGGGCTCCTCGCTGTCGAGGCCGACGTCGAATCTCAGAGTGACATCCATTCTCGTATTCCGGCCGGGGCCGGCGGCCTCCCCAAGGCGGCAGCGGCCGAGGATCCGGCCGTCCCGCCGGGAAAGATCATAAGCCCCGATGCCCGCCACAAGGCGGGGAAGGCTTCGGAAAGTTGAACCTGCCGTGCCGGCAGCCGACTATTCCCTGACCGGTTGACAGCCCTAGCGGTAGAGTAAGAGCTTTTCCAACGTTCTCAAAATTCCGGCCTCCGGCCAAGGAGGAGCCGTCTCGACCCGGGGATAGCACCCGGATGAGGAGTCTGCCATGTTCCCTCGTCGAGCGGTGCTGCCGCGTCCCGGCCTGACCGGCTCACTTCTCGCCGGCGCGGAGCTCAGCGAGGGGACGCCGGTGGGATTCTCCGGCGCCACCGCCATGGAGTTCACCGACGATCTGGACCGGACCATCGGCCATTACCATTATTAGGACACTGCCATCGACGAGATGCTTGGGCCAGCGCTGCCGGATCCGGACGGGGAGCGCAGAGCCTTCTGGATCCGGTGCCGGAAGCAGACCCCGAGGGGACGGCGGGCCAGGCAGACCTACGGCGCCTTCTGGTTGTTCGTGACCTCAAGAACTCATCACTCTCCTGCAACACCCACTCCCTGAACGGAGGACCACTCCGATGAAGCGCTTGCTGCATTTCGAAGTCCCCGCGCTCGCCTTTGGCTTGAGCGCACTGCTCTTGATGGGTGCCGTGCCCGCGGTCCTTGCGCAAGAGGCAGAAGAAGAAGACGATGTCGCCGAGTTCGAAGAGGAGATCGTCCTCGACGAGGTCGTGGTCACGGGCTCCCGCGCCCAGGCCCGCTCCGTGACGGAGTCGGCCGTGCCCATCGACGTCGTCAGCAGCGAGGAGTTCGTCAAGCAGGGCGGCACCGACCTCGCCGACCTGCTGCGAAACGTCGTGCCCTCGTACAACGTCAACACCCAGCCCATCAGCGACGCGGGCACCGTCGTCCGGCCGCCCAACCTGCGGAGCCTGGCGCCCGACCACGCGCTGGTGCTGGTCAACGGCAAGCGTCGTCACCGCGCCGCCGTGATCCACTGGCTCGGCAACGGCGTGGCCGACGGCGCCCAGGGTCCGGACCTGTCCGTCATCCCCGCCATCGCCCTCAAGCGAGTGGAGGTCCTGCGCGACGGCGCCTCGGCCCAGTACGGCTCCGACGCCATCGCCGGGGTGATGAACTTTCAGTTGAAGGACAACAACGAGGGGATTTCCATCGAGACCAAGACCGGCAGCTTCCTCGACGGGGACGGCAAGTTCCTCGGCGACGGCGAGCTGTTCTCCATCGCCGGCAACATGGGCCTGGGCAACGAGGCCGCCTGGGCCAATCTGAGCCTGGAATACGGCAACTCGGGGGCCACGGTGCGCTCGGTGCAGCGCGACGATGCCGCCGCTCTCGAGGCGGCGGGGAATCTCGACGTTGCCAATCCCGCCCAGATTTGGGGCCAGCCCTATATCCGGGACGACATCAAGTTCTTCGCCAATTACGGCGCCGACCTCGGCGAGCGCCTCGATTTCTACGGCCATGGCAACTATGCCAGCAAGGAGACGGAAGGAGGGTTCTACTTCCGGAATCCCCATACCCGCAGCGGCGTCTTCAAAGGCCCGGTGATCGACTGGAACGGCCAGGAGGTAGGCTCCCTGCTGGTGGGCGACCTGGACGGGGTCGGTCAGGGCAGCGAGTGCGCCCAGGTTCCCATCATCGACAACAAGGTCGACCCGGACGCCTGGCTGCAGATTCGCGACGATCCCAACTGCTTCTCCTTCCTCAAGATGTTCCCCGGCGGCTTCACGCCGCGCTTCGGGGCCTTCACCACCGACGAGTCCCTCCTCCTCGGCCTGCGCGGGTTCGAGGCAGGGGTCCGGTGGGACCTGAGCGCCTCTTACGGACGGCACGAGGCGGACTACTTCATCTTCAATACGGTCAACGCCTCCATGGGTCCCGACACGCCGACCTACTTCGATCCCGGCACCTACGTCCAGTCGGACGTCAACCTGAACTTCGACATCACCTATCCCGTGAACACCAGCCTGCTGCTGGCGGCCGGCCTCGAGCGCCGGACGGAGACCTTCGAGATCGTCAAGGGGCAGATCGAGTCGTACATCATCGGCCAGCCCCTGGCCAGCCAGGGATTCCAGCCCGCAACCAACGGGTTCTCGGGCTTCAGCCCGGTGGCGGCCGGGATCTGGGACCGGTCCAACTCGGCCGTGTACGTGGAGAGTGACTACTTCCCCATGGACCAGTGGCTGCTGTCCCTGGCCCTGCGCGCCGAGGACTTCGATGACTTCGGGACCACGGCCAACTACAAGGTCGCCACCAACTACGGCATCAGCGACGACCTCAAGGTGCGCGGCAGCTACAGCACCGGTTTCCGGGCGCCAACCCCAGGCCAGCAGAACGCCTTCAACATCACCACGGAGTTCAACTTCGAGAAGAACGACCTGGTCAACAACGGGACCGTCCCCTCCACGAGCCGCGCGGTTGGGCTGGTCCTCGGTCTGGATGGCGGGGGGCCGGCGCTCGACGCCGAAAAGTCGGTCAACCTCTCTGCGGGCGTCGTCGTCGATATGGGCGTCGCCAGTGCGACGATCGACTACTTCAACATCCAGGTGTCGGACCGTCTGACGGTCTCGCAGGACTTCGCGCTCGACGACGCGCAGAGGGAACAGCTGATCGCCGAGGGCATCACCAGCGCCGCCGGCCTGCAGGAGTTCCGCTTCTTCACCAATGACTTCGATTCCTCCACCCAGGGGATCGACCTCGTGCTCTCCGCGGCCGTGGGTTCGGGCATGGCCAGTCTCGCCTACAACTACACCAGCTCCGAGGTCACCGACTACAACCCGGATGTCCTCGACGATCTCCGGCTCAAGGAACTGGAGGAGAACCTTCCCAAGCAGCGCGGGAACCTGACTCTCACCCAGTCCCTGACCCGCCGCTGGGACGGGCTGGCGCGGGCCAGCTACTTCGGCTCCTGGTTCGACTCCGAGGACGGTGAGACCTATGACGGCAAGGTCCTCTTCGACCTCGAGACGAGCGTCGGCTTCGGCGGCGACTCCTCCTCCATCGCGGTGGGCGCCCAGAACATCCTCAACACCTATCCGGACGAGAATCCGAACGCCGCCGCCACCATCGGCAACACCTACAGCCAGTTCAGCCCCTTCGGCTTCGGCGGGGCCTTCTGGTACGTGAAGTACAGCTACAGCATGTAACGGCACCTTCAAGACCCCCGGGCGGCCGCATTCTACGGGGCTCACGCAGCCGCCCGGGCAAGCCCCCCTCTACCGACCCCCCGAGGGCTCGCCGACCCGCTTGGGACGCAAGCCTTCGGGGGGTTGCCGTACCCCCGGCTCGAAGGCGAGACTCCGCGGAAAGGGAGACACCCGATTGCTCAAGGCAGGCATCTTTCTCGACATGGAGAACCTCAACCGCTGCGGCGGCTACGCCCTCCAGTACCGGCAGGTCAAGGCCCTGGCCGAGGCCCAGGGCGCCGTGGTGGTGCGGGCCAACGCCTACATCGCGGTGGACCGTGACCGGGAAGCCAGGGACTTCGAGTACGGGCAGAGAAAGGCCGACTACCGCAGCCGGGTCCGGCGCGAGGGCTATCACCTGGTCCTGAAGGAAGTGCAGATCTACCGGGATACGGAGGGCCAGATCATAACCAAGGCCAACGCCGACCTGGAGCTGGCGGTGGACGCCCTGCTGCAGACGGAGAGGCTCGACTACGTGCTCCTCGGCACCGGGGACGGCGACTTTCTCCGTCTCGTGCGGGCCCTGCAGAACCGGGGCAAGCGGGTCGACCTGCTCTCCTTCATGAACACCAGCACCAGGCTGCGCGAGGAGGTGGACAACCACTTCTCCGGGTACCTGGTGCCCGGACTGCTACCGGAGGAACGCGGAGGCCCCGAGCGCCTCCGGGGCATCGTGCACGCCGTCAACGAAGAGCGGGGCTACGGGTTCCTCACCGTGCAGACCGGCATGGGCATGGACAGCGTGCGCGAGGACATCTTCCTCCACATCACCGACCTGCGCTCGGCCGAGGGCCGGCCCCTGGACAACGCCCAGTTCGCCCAGTACAAGACCCGTGGGACGATGGTGGAGTTCGAGATGGTGGAAGAGGAACCGGGCAAGTGCAAGGCGGTGAACGCCGTGGAGTTCCGGCCCGAGCTCTGGGGGCTCGCCCGGGGGACCGGCCGGCCGTACCCTCCTGAGGCCCCGCCTCAACCCGCCGCCGCGCCCTCCCGAGACTGCAGGTAGCGCCCGCTCTCACCGTCGGTCCACGGATAGCGGAAGTGCCCGGCCAGCTCGCGGTTTTCCGGCTGACGCAGCAGCTCCTCCAGGGCCGCGAAGGCCTGGTCGTAGGACCGCGTCTGGTGGTGCTCCAAGGCGTTCCACAGGAGCATGCTGCGGTCCCCCGTGCGGTAGGCCTCCAGTTCCCGCTCCATGCCCAGGATCGTGGGCAGCAGCTGCTCGAGCATGATCTTCTTCGGCAGGGGCGCCACCCGCAGGGGCTGGATCCCCTTGCGGTCGATGACCGCCGGGACTTCCACTACCACGTCGTCATCCACCCCCGGCAGGGCGCCCCGGTTCGGCACGTTCACCTGGAAGGTGCCGCGCTCGTCGTTGGTCAGGGCGTCGATGATGGGGACCTGCTGCTCGCGGGTGCGCTCCGTGCCGAAGACCTCGGTCATGCGCGCCGACGGATCCTCGCAGGCGGCCTGGACCTGGGCCAGCCGCTTCTCCAGGCGATCCACGTGGACGGGCCGGGCGATATGGGTGTCCGGACCTCCGTAGGGCTCGCCGAACCAGTGCTTCTTCGTGTCGATGTCGGTGTGATACCACCAGCCGCCCACGCGCGGGGAGTCGCCGATGGGGAACAGACCGTACATGCGGTACTGGTGCACGGCCCCGCGGGAGAGCTGGATGTCATGGGTGCCGTCGGCCTCGTGGGTCCGCCAGTACTCCTCGCCGTGCTCGTCGATCCAGCGGTCGATGCGGGGGTAGGCGTCCTCCCCGTCGTAGAGGAAATGGGTCATCCAGATGCAGTGGTTGACCCCCGGCGCCTGGAAGTCGACTCGCTCCAGATCGAAGCCGAGCTCTTTGACGATGCGGTGGTAGCCGTAGTGGCCGTGGCACAGGCCGCAGACCTTGATCCCCGTCTCACGGGTCATCAGGGTGCAGCCG
>CAZEHQ010000029.1:0-22170 GCA_964512165.1 uncultured Gemmatimonadaceae bacterium
CCTGGGGCGCCTGGTGGGCGGCCTGGCGGTGGCCGACGGCTACGACGGCGCCGACCAGCTCGCCTGCCTGGCCACGGCGGCCACCGCGGCCTCGGGCGGGGCGGCTTCGCGGCTGCGGGTCGTGCCCCTGCCCGAGCCGGTGACGCAGGAGCGCATCGAGGACTGGGTGCGCGTGTTCTCGCGCAACGGCCAGGCCAACCGCATCGAGCGCTGCCTCTTCACCACCCGTTCCCGCGGCGACACGGAGCGCATCCTGCCGCTGCTCTTCGAGTGCGCCGTGCAGCCGGGGTTCCTCGGCTTCGGCGGCAACCTCGTCACCCTCGCCTGCCTGGCCGACGCGGTGGACCGCTTCGGCTGGGAGGCGTCGTCGGAGCTGGTCCTCAACCTCGGGTCCCGCACGGTGGGACAGGGACGCGGCGAGCCCGAGCTGTTCCGCCGCGACGCCATCCGCAAGATGCGGGACCTCGCCGGCGACATCGACCAGGCGGCGGAGTCTCCCGGGCAGGGGCTCGAGTTCGACGAGGACGCCCTGGCGGCGGACCTCCTCAGCGGCGACCTGGAGCGGTCCTTCGACTCCCTGGCGCGGACCCTGCAGTCCGGCGTGTCCCCGCAGCGGCTGATCACCACCTTCCTGCTGATCGCCGCCGACCGCATGGCCCGCACCCCGGTGAATGTCGACGCCGGCTGGAACTGCCTCACTCTCGAGCTGGACCTGGCGCGGTCGCTGCGCACGGCGCTGCGCATCGGCGGCCCCCGGGTCGCCGCCATGGGGTTGTTCCACGCCGCCTGGCACCTCTTCGCCGACCGCTGGCTCAACATCCCCGCCCGGCCCCTGTCGGAGCCGCCGGAGGCCGCGCCGTTGACGGTGGCCTCGGCGGAGGGCGTCGAGGAGGTGGCGCGGGCGGTCCAGACCCTGGACGTCCACGCCGCCGGCGAGAGCGCCGCCGCCTACCTGGCCGCCGGACTCGACGCCGATCTGCTGCTGCACCGGTTGGGGGTGCTGATCCTGTGGAACGACACCGGCGCCCGTCTGCTGCCGACGCTGAGGGCGGTGGTCGACGAGTTCGCCGGCACCCGGGGCTCCGACGCCGCCCTCGGCGCCGGCCACCCGGCGGCGGCGCAGCTGGTGGCGGGCCTGGCGAGGTACGCCACCGACGTGCGCACCAGCAAGGCCAGCGGCGCGGCGACGACCACGGCCCTGCGCTTCGCCGAGGGCCTCACCACCATCGACGTATTCGCCGACGAGGAGCCGGCCCAGCCATGAGCACGAATGGAGACTTCGTGAGAGTCGCCTCCGTCGACGAGGTCGTCGAGGGGCAGCCGAAAGCGGTCCGCGTCGAGGGCCGGAGCGTGGCCCTCTTCCAGCACCGGGGGCGCTACTACGCCACCGACAACCAGTGTCCGCACATGGGCTACCCCCTCACCCGCGGCATCGTGCGCGACGGCGTCCTGACCTGCGACTGGCACGGGTACAGCTACGACCTCGGCGGCGGCGGCTGCTTCACCGGCGGCTGCGACGACCTGGACACCTATCCGGTGGAGGTGCGGGACGGCGAGATCCACATCGACGTGAGGAGCGGCGGCTCCCGTCGGGACGACGCCCACTTCCTGCTGCTGGAGGAGGGTTTGAACAACGGCGACAGCTGGACCCTCTCCAAGGCGATCGCCATCCTCCTGGCCCGCGGCGTCTCCGAGGGCGAGACCCTCGAGAAGCTGGTGCGCCACATGGGCCGCTACGCGGCCACCCAGCTCGACGCGCGTCAGGCGGGCAACGAGGTGGCCCTCTTCGTCAACGGTCTCGCCGTGGCCCGGCGCTACGAGCCGGAGGAGCGGCTGATCCCCCTGATGATGGCCGCCACCGCCGCCTCGGGGCGCGCCGGAGACCGGCCCCCCCTGCGGGCCCTGCCCGGGGTCGCCGAAGGGGACACGGTCCCCTACGACAAGCTCGCCGGCTGGGTGCGCTACTTCTCCGAGGACAAGATGTGGGAGGGGATCGAGAAGTGCCTCCTCACCCTCCGCGGCCAGGGCGGCCACGACGACGACATACCGCCCCTGCTCTTCGAGTGCGCCGTGGCCCCCCACTTCATCGCCGTCCGCGACAACCTGCGCAACCTCGGTTACCTCATGGAGTTGCTCGACGAGTTCGGGTGGGAGACCAGCGAGGAACTGGTCTGCAACACCGCGGCGAAGATGCTCGGCCGCGGCCGCGGCGTTCCCGGCGATCTGCTGCGCGAGGCCATGGACCTCTTCGAGGAGACGCCGATCCCCGACGACCCGGACGAGGCCTCGGGCGATTTCGACGAGGCCGCCTTCGTCGACGGCCTGGTCAGCGGCAGCGTGCGCACCGCCTTCGACGCCGTGACCCGGGCCCTGAAGGAGGGGGCCGGCGTCGAGCAGCTGGCCACCTCGATGGTCATGCTCGCCGCCGACCGCATGGCGCGCACCCCCGTGGGCATGAGCCCGGGATGGGGGGACCTGTCCTGGGAGATGTCCCTGGCCTCGGCGGTGCGCACCGTCAACCGCCGCGCCGGGGCGGGGGCGGCGCGGAGGGCGCTCTACCACGCGGCCTGGCAGTTCTTCGACGACCGCTGGCTCAACATCCCCCGGCGCCGGCTCGCCGAGGCCGAGGACGCCTCCGGCAACGGCGCCGCCCCCGGGGAGGAGGAGACCGCCCTCGAGCGGATCGTCGAGGCCATCGAGTCGATCCAGGTGCGCCGCATCGGCCGCATGACGCGGGACTACCTCAACGCCGGCCACGACGGCGACCGCCTGCTGCGCGAGCTGGGCCTCGTCATCCTCGCCGACGACAACGGCTGGAACCTGCTGCACACCCTGCGCACCGTCTTCGACGAGTGGGAGCGCTGCGCCGGCCACCCGGCGCGCAACCAGCTCCTCGTGGGACTGTCGCGCTGGGCGGCGGACACGCGCCGGAGCATCGGCAGCCAGTCGGCGGCGGCCACGGCGCAGCGCTTCGCCCGCGGCGAGACGGCGGTGGAGCTGTACGAGTAGCCCGGTCACAGAAGCTGCACTACCACGGAAAGGGGACCATGGCAGAAACAGCCTCATCCAAGAACGAGCCGCGAGACCGGCGCCGGGCGCTCCTGTGGGGCGCCTTCCTCACCTGGCTCCTGGCCCCGGCGGTGGCCGGGGCCGAGGGCCTCGACTCCGGGGACACGGCCTGGATGCTGACCTCCACGGCCCTCGTGCTGTCCATGACGATCCCAGGACTGGCCCTGTTCTACGGCGGCCTGGTGCGCACCAAGAACGTGCTCTCCGTGCTGATGCAGTGCTTCGCCCTGGCGGCGGTGATGACCCTGGTCTGGGTGGTCTGGGGCTACAGCCTGGCCTTCGACACGGGGGGGATGGAAGCCGGGGTCACCAACGCCGCCTCCTTCGTGGGCGGCCTCGACAAGGCCCTGCTGCGCGGCGTCGGCATCGACGCCCTCACCGGCACCGTGCCCGAGACGGTCTTCGTCACCTTCCAGCTGACCTTCGCCATCATCACCCCGGCCCTGATCGTCGGCGCCTTCGCCGAGCGCATGAAGTTCTCGGCCATGCTGCTCTTCATGGTCGTCTGGTCGACGGTGGTCTACGCGCCGATCTGCCACATGACCTGGAGCGGCGACGGCGCCTTCTTCTGGGACCGGGGCATCATCGACTTCGCCGGCGGCACCGTGGTCCACATCAACTCCGGCGTCGCCGCCCTGGTGGCGGCCCTGGTCATCGGCAAGCGCCGCGGCTATCCGGGCACCCTCATCCCGCCCCACAGCCTGGTGATCACCGTCATCGGCGCCTCCATGCTGTGGGTCGGCTGGTTCGGCTTCAACGCCGGTTCGGCCCTGGCCGCCGACGGCGCCGCGGGCATGGCCATGCTCGTCACCCAGGTGGCCACCGCCGCCGCCGCCGCCGCGTGGATGGTGGTGGAGTGGATCAAGCACGGCAAGGCGAGCGTCCTCGGCGTCGTCACCGGCGCCGTGGGAGGCATGGTGGCCATCACCCCCGCCTCGGGCAGCGTCGGTCCCCTCGGGGCCATCGCCATCGGCTCCGCCGCCGGAGTTCTGTGCTTCCTGGGCGCCACCACCCTCAAGCAGCGCCTCGGCTACGACGACTCCCTCGACGTCTTCGGCGTCCACGGCATCGGCGGCATGGCCGGCGCCATTCTCACGGGGGTCTTCGCCGCCGAGTCTCTCGGCGGACAGGGCTTCGCCGGCACCGCCGCCGGAGTGACCCACACCATGGGCAGCCAGGTGTGGGCGCAGATCGTGGGGGTGCTCGTCACCACCATCTACTGCGGCGTGCTCTCCTTCGTCATCCTCAAGGCCGTCGATGCGGTCATCGGCCTGCGCGTCGACGAGGAGGAGGAGGACCGCGGTCTGGACATCTCCCTGCACAACGAGCAGGGCTACTATTCGGAGGTTTGACCGGTTGACGGTTGTTACGCCGGAAGGAGGGAGGACGCCATGAAGCTGCTGAAGTGCATCGTTCGTCCCAACGCGCTCGAGAGGGTCAAGGAGGCCCTGAGCGAGCTGGGCGTGATGGGCATGACGGTGAGCGAGGTGAAGGGATTCGGGCGGCAGAAGGGGCACCGGGAGATCTACCGCGGCTCCGAGTACAACATCGACTTCACGCCGAAACTGCAGATCGACGTGGTCGTGGCCGACTCGATCGCCCAGCGCTCCATCGACGCGGTGAAGGAAGCGGCCGGCACGGGACACATCGGCGACGGCAAGATCTTCGTGCTCTCCGTCGACGAGGTGGTCCGCATCCGCACCGGGGAGACCGGGGAATCGGCGATCTGACGGCGCCTGCCGGGACGGAGCGGCCCCTGCTCTGCGCCGACGGCAGCCCCGTCTCCCGCCTCGGGCTGGCGGGCCACCCGAGCACGGACCCGGGTTGCGTGCCCGCCGCCTGCGAGGCGGGCGTCAACCTGTTCTTCTTCTACAACCTCGGCTTCACCGGTCTCGTCGACGGCCTCGCCAGGCTCGGCGGCCGGAGGGACATCTTCCGCGCCACCGGCTCCGAGAGCCGGGATCCGGCGCAGGTGGAGGGTTACCTGCGCCAGGTGGAGGAGCGCCTGCCGGCGGATCCCGTCGACCTGTTCTACGCCGAGTACGTGCATCCCGGCGACGATGTGGACGGGCTCCTCGCCGACGACGGTGTCGTCGGCCTCCTGCACAGGTGGAAGGAGGCGGGCCGGATCCGCTACGTTGGCGCCACGGCGCACAACCGGCCCCTGGCGCGGCGGCTCCTTGAGAGCGGCCGCATCGACGTGCTCATGCACCGCTACAACATGGCCCACCGGGGCGCGGAGGAAGCCGTGCTGCCCGCCGCCCTGGACCGGCGCATCCCCGTGGTGGCCTTCACCTGCACACGCTGGGGCGGTCTGCCGGCCGGTCATCCCGGCTGGTCGGGGCCGGTCCCCACGGCCGCCGACTGCTACCGCTTCGCCCTCGGACACGACGCCGTGCAGGTGGCCCTCACGGCGCCGGGGAGCCTCGAGGAGCTGCAGGCCAACCTCGCCGTCCTGCGGGAGCCGGACCCCACCGAGTCCGAGATCGCCGGCTGGCGCGCCTACGGAGACCTGGTCTACGGGTCGGGCCGGGACGAGTTCGAGACCCGGTGGCCGTGAGGCGGTGTATCCGCAAGGGTGGAGGGGCCGTATATTCTCGTGAGACGACGGGATGGACTCTGGTGACGACAAGTGACAGGCGCGGCGGCCCGGCCTGGAGCCGCGCGGCCGGGCCGGTGAACTAGCTCGATGGAAGGCGCCGTCCGCCACAACTGCGGATTCTGCGTCGCCCATACCCTCCACGACGCCTACTCCTTCATCCGCGCCCTGCAGCACCGGGGCCGGGAAGCGGCGGGGATCGCCGCCGTTGGCGAAGGGCGAATCGACGTCATCAAGTGGGCGGGCGGCGTCGACCGCTTCGACATCACCGACCTCCACAAGATCTTCCCCAGCCCCAGCTACCACACCTACATGGCCCACGTGCGCTACGCCACGCAGGGCCGCAAGGACGAGATCCTCGACGACGCCCACCCCCACGTGCTCGGGGGCCAGGTGGAGGATCGGGGCAGCCACATCCTGATCCGCGACTGCCAGATGGCCGCCGTCCACAACGGCCAGATCGACTTCGAGTACTTCGACGGCCTCGATCTCTCACAGATGAAGTCGAAGTGCGACACCGAGGCCCTCCTCTATCTCTACCGGCGCGACGGCGAGGAGGCCTTCCTCCACCGCGTCCCCGGCGCCTACACGATGGCCATCGCCGACTGGCGCAAGCGGGACGTCATCGTCCTGCGCGACCGCACCGGCATCAAGCCGGGGGTCCTGGGCTGGAAGGACGGCAAGTACGGCGTCGCCTCCGAGGACATCGCCTTCCGCAAGAACGGCGGCGAGTACATCGAGGACCTCGATCCCGGCTCGCTCTACTACCTGTCCCCGGAGGGGGAGTACTCCAAGGAACTCCTGATCGAGCCGCAGCCGCGTCACTGCTTCTTCGAATGGAACTACATCGCCGACGTCGACTCGATGATCAACCACGTCGCCGCCCGCCGCGTCCGCGAGCAGCTGGGGGAGATCCTGGCCGAGGAGTTCACCCCCTCCGATGTGGACGTGGTCACCTTCCTGCCGCGGTGCCCCGAGGTGGCGGCGCGCTCCTACGCCCAGATCCGGGGCCTGCCCTTCATGCCCGTGTTCTACAAGATGCGGGGCGAGCGGTCCTTCCAGGGGTCGACGGCCCGGGACCGGAGGCAGTCGATCGACGACAACCTGCATCTGCTGCCCGGACTGCGCCCGCGCCTGTCGGGGAAGACGGTGCTGTTCATCGACGACAGCATCGTGCGCGGCAACAACCTGATCCGCGCCCGCAGCCTGCTCTACGACGACCTCGGTGTGAAGAAGGCCTACGTGGCCTCGTACACCCCGCCCATCGGCATCGTACCCGAAGACGGGGTGCCGCGGGGATGCATGTTCGGCGTGGACATGCCGCCCGCGCCGCCGAAAGGCGAGGAGTTCATCGCCCGCGGCCGGGAGCCCCATCAGATCAGCGAGAAGATGGGCCTGCCCGTGGTCTACATCTCCACCCGCGGCATGATGCGAGCCTTCGAGCGCCTCGGCCTCGACTCCGGAAGGCTGTGCACCTACTGCATCGGCGGCGGCCACCCCTTCGCCGGCTGCGAGGCCAGCGAATCCGAGGGGCAGAGCCAGTTGGACCTGCTGACCGTCTCCAGTGCCGCCGCGGCCGGGTCTGCGGGCGGCTGAGGTCCCCGGCCCCGGCGGGCGTCCGGGGCCCTCTCCAGAACAGCGCCGTTCCCACAGGGTGCCATTGCGCGCGAGGGTGTGCCCGGGCCGGTCGGCAGCTGAGTCCGCGCGTCCCGGAAGCCCTCTCGGCTCAGGAAGGTGCGGTCAGCACTCGGCGCCGCGCACCTCGCCGCCGTAGACCTGCATCCGTTCTTCGGTGGTGGTCTCTTCGGCGGCGGCGGGGCGGTAGTGGAACTGCAGGGCCCGACGGCGGCGGCGGGAGCGGTTCGCGGGACTGCCGTGGTGGGTCAGGCCGTGCCACAGGAGGATGCCCCCCGGGGGGAGGGGCACCACCACGTCGCGGCCGGGGGCGACGTCGGTGTCGCAGATCTGCCAGTCGCGGCGGTTGAAGTGATTCCTCGGGCCCTCGCGGTGGGAGCCGGGGATGACGTGGAGGGCGCCGTTGGCCGCCTCCGCCTCGTCGAGGGCGATCCACAGGCCGATGACGGGCGTGTCCAGCGACACGTTGAAGTAGGCCATGTCCTGGTGCCAGGGCTTCTCCCGGCCTCCCGGCGGCTTGAGCAGAGCCATGTCCTGGAACATCCGCGGCCTCTGCCCATCCATGAGGGAGCTCACCAGGCCCAGCAGCCCCGGGTCCTCGCTCAGCTCCTTCAGCGCCGGATGGTAGTCGACGAACTTCATCAGCTTGCGCACGCCCAGGCGCCGCCGCCGGGGCGGCCACTGCCGGCGGCCGCCGGCTTCGAGCTGCACGCCGCGGAACGAGGGATCGCCGCCGTCGATGAGGGAGTCCACCGCGGCCGACGCCGCCCGGACCCGCCGCCGGGAGACGGCCCGGCGGACGGCCAGGTACCCCTGATCGTGGAAGAAGGCGCGTTCCGCCTCGCCGACGGAATCGAGACTCTCCACCAGCCGGGCGGTGCGCTCGTCGTTGTAGAGGCCCACGGGGTGCGGGAGGGCTTCCGTCATGACTGCCCCTCGCCGCCGTTGCCGCGGTGGCGGACCAGGATCGCCGCCGGCAGGATCACGCAGTAGCCGGCCACCAGCAGGATGGGAGCCGCCGTGAGGGACAGGAATCCGTCGACGGGAGGTATGCGCAGCAACACGTAGCCGAGGGCGATGACCGCCAGGCCGACGAGGAAGAGGATCCAGTTCCGGCGGGTGAAAGGCAGTGCGGGAGGTGGTGACACGGGGCTCTCCTTCAGCGTTTCTCGCGGATGCGGGCGGAGCGTCCCTTGCGGTTGCGGAGGTAGAACAGGCGAGCCCGGCGCACGCGGCCCTGGCGCAGGCGCTCGATCCTCAGGATGCGCGGCGAGTGCAGGGGGAAGATCCGCTCCACCGCCACGCCCTGGCTCACCTTTCGGACGGTGAAGGTCTCGTGGATGCCGCTGCCCTTGCGCTGAATGACGTCTCCCTCGAAGACCTGGGTGCGCTCCTTCTCGCCCTCGATGACGCGGACGTGGATGCGCAGCGAGTCTCCGGGCAGGAATTCAGGGAGATCGGTGCGCACCTGATCGGCGGTGATCTCCCGCAATATACCAGTGTCCATTCAAACCCTCTCTCTCTCCAGTGATGGTTGGGACCGGCCGCTGCCGGCCTCTCTCTCCTTTGACCATTCCTCCACCAGCCGCAACTCCCTGTCGTCCAGGTCCGCCGCGGGCAGCAGCTCGGGCCGGCGTTCGAAGGTGCGGCGCAGAGCCTGACGCCGGCGCCAGGCCTCGACCTCGCCGTGGTCCCCGCCGAGCAGCTCCTCGGGGACGCGCTGGCCGTCGAACTCGGCGGGCCTCGTGTACCACGGACAGTCGAGGAGCCCGTCGTGAAACGAGTCGGCCATGGCCGAGCTGAAGTCGCCGAGAACGCCGGGCAGCAGCCGGGTCACGGCATCGATCACCACGAGGGCCGCGGTCTCGCCGCCGGTGAGCACATAGTCGCCGATGGACAGCTCGCGGTCGATGAAACGCTCGCGCAGGCGCTCGTCCACGCCCTTGTAGTGGCCGCACAGCAGCACCAGGTGCGGCTGCAGCGACAGCTCCACCGCCGTCTGCTGCCCGAAGGGCTCGCCGTCGGCGGTGAGGTAGATGCCCAGGCCCCGGCCGAGTTCCAGCTCTTCCCAGCAGGCGGCCACGGGCTCCGGCTTGATGAGCATGCCGCCGCCGCCGCCGAAGGGCGCGTCGTCGACGGTGCGGTGCCGGTCGGTGGCCCAGGACCGCAGGTCGTGCACGGCCACCTCCAGGCGGCCGCCCGCCGCGGCCCGGCCCAGGATGCTCGTCTCCAGAGGCTGGGTGAAGAACCCCGGAAACAGGGTCACCACGTCGATCCTCACATCAGCCTCCCGGCTCCAGCAGCTCCTCGACGCCCCGCACGTCGATCCGACGCCGGTCCACGTCGATGCGGGTCACGAAGTCCCGGACCGCCGGCAGCAGGATCTCGCCGCCGTTCTCCAGCCGCACCGCGAAGACGTCGCTGGCCGGCATCTCCAGCACCTCGGTCACCTCGCCGAGACAGCGGCCTCGGTCATCCAGGACCCGGCAGCCGATCACGTCGAAGACGAAGTAACGGCCCTCGGGAGGCGGGGCGACCTGATCACCGGGGACCGTCAGGTATCCGCCCGTGATCCCCTCCCGCACCTCCTCCGGGGAGTCGATGCCCGCGAACTTCACAAGCAACCCCACGGGGCCCGGACGGCACGTTTCGACCTGCAACTCGAGATCCGGATGCCCCTCGCGCTCGAGCCGCACCGAGCGCAGCCCGTCGAACCGGTCGGGATCCCAGGTGAGGGGCTCCACGAGAACCTCGCCGCGGACGCCCCTGGCGCGCCGGGCAAAGCCGACGGCGACGCGTCCCGGCGCCCGCCCGTCGGCGGCCCTACTCCTCTGCCGGCTCCCCGCCCTCACTCGACGCGGCCTCGGGGGACGCCTCCGTGGCCTCCACGACCGGCGCGGCCTCCGGGGCCTCCTCCGCCTCGACCGGCGCGGCGGCGCCGAGCTTCTTGCGGCGTTTGGGCTTGTCGGTGGTCAGCGCGCCCTGGCGGTCGACGCCCTCGAAGCCGCGCCAGCGGGCGAGGATGCCCTTGCTGCGCAGCAGGTCGTGGACCGTGGGGGTCATCTGGGCGCCCTTCTTCAGCCAGTCCACGGCGGCCTCCTCGTCGACCTCGAAGCGCGCGTGCACGGGGTCGTACGTGCCCAGCTCCTGCAGCGAATGGCCGGAACGGGGGAGGCTGTCCGTCGTGGCGACTATGCGGTAGAAGGGGCGCTTCCTGCGTCCCATTCTCTTGAGTCGAAGCTTGACCAAGTGTCGATGGCTCCTGGAGTAGGTGGTGGGGTTCGGAGTGGATTCAGGGGGCCGGCATGGACAGGGGCAGGGACCTCCGGCCCCGTCCCTTGCGCCCCGGCCGGCTCATCTGGCGCAGCATCTTCTGCATGGCGTGGAACTGCTTGACGAGACGGTTCACGTCCTGGATGGAGGTGCCGCTGCCGCGGGCGATCCGCCGCCGCCGGCTGCCGTTGAGGATCTGCGGACGGCGGCGCTCCTGAAGGGTCATGGAGTTGATGATCGCCTCGGTGCGGGTGAAGGCGCCGTCGTCGACGGGGGCCCCCTTCAGCGCCTTGCCGGCGCCGGGGATCATGCCCATCAACTGATCCAGCGGCCCCATGCCCCGCACCGCCTGCAGCTGTTCTTGGAAGTCCTCGAAGGTGAAGGCTTCCCTGCTCAGGCGGGCCTCCATGGCCGCGGCCTGCTCCCGGTCGAAGCTCTGCTCCGCCTTCTCCACCAGGGAGAGCACGTCCCCCATCCCCAGGATGCGGGAGGCGACGCGATCCGGGTGGAAGGGCTCCAGTCCCTCGAGGGTCTCGCCCGTGCCGACGTAGCGGATCGGCTGCCCGGTGGTCTGGCGGATCGACAGGGCCGCGCCCCCTCGGGCGTCGGAGTCCATCTTGGTCAGCACCACGCCCTGGAAGGCCAGGCGCTCGTGGAAGCGGCTCGCCGTCTCCACCGCGTCCTGGCCGAGCATGGCGTCGGCGACGAAGAGGATCTCGTGGGGCTGCACGGCCTCGCGGACGGCCGTCAGCTCGGCCATCATCTCCTCGTCGATGCTCAGGCGGCCGGCGGTGTCGAGGAGGACGATGCTGCGGTTGTTGAGGCGCGCCTGCTCCACGCCGAGGCGGCAGATCTCCACCGGGTCGTCGGAGCCGGCCTCGCCGGGCCCGAAGACGCCGACGCCGATGCCGGCCCCGAGGGTGCGCAGCTGCTCGACGGCGGCGGGACGGTAGGTGTCGGCCGCCACCAGGTAGGGGAGGCGCCCCCGCTCCTTGAAGTGGCGGGCGAGCTTGGCGGCCACCGTGGTCTTGCCGCAGCCCTGCAGACCGACGAGGAGCACCGCCGTCGGCGGCTGCGGCGCCAGCTCCAGCGGCGCGGCGGTGCCTCCGAGAAGGGCGACGAGCTCCTCGTGGACGACCTTGATCACCTGCTGCCCCGGGCTCAGGCTGCGCAGGACCTCGCGTCCGAGGGCCCGTTCGCGAACCCGGCCGAGGAAGCTCCTGGCCACCTTGAAGTTGACGTCGGCCTCGAGGAGGGCGCGGCGGATCTCGCGCAGGGACTGGTCGAGGGCCTTCTCGCTGATGCGCCCGTGGCCGCGCAGCTGGCGGAAGACATCGTCGAAGCGCTCTGTCAGTCTCTCGAACAAATCCGGCGCGGCTCCGGGGCTCGTAACCTCTTGGGGCAAAAGGACTAAATATAGACGGAGGGGGGCGGATCCGCCACGGCGGGCAGACCGGAGGCAGGGGTATCCCGGAAGGGGTCCGGATACTTCCGGCCCCCTGGCGCAACTATCAGGGTGACCATGGACGGGGACGGTAGAGAGCAGGTGAGGGCCGCGGCCGCCGGCGACGCGGAGGCCTTCGGCCGCCTGGTGGAAGGCCACGCGGGGTGGCTGCGGGCGCGGATCGCCTCGAGGCTCGGCTCGCGGGAGACGGCCGAGGATCTCCTGCAGGAGGTCTTCCTGGCGGCCTGGGAGCGGCTGGCGACGCTGCGCGATCCCGGCCGCTTTCCCGCCTGGCTGGGCTCGATCGCCGACAACCAGGTGCGCATGTGGCAGCGCCGCCGTCTCACGCAGCTCGAACTGCTGGCCCGGTTCGGGCACGAGACGGTCCCGGCGCCGCCCCCGGCTCCGCGGGAGGAGATCCGCGGTCTTCTGCGGGAGGCCCTGGGGCGGCTCGGCGACGCCCACCGGGAGGTGATCGTCCACCACTACCTGAAGGGCTACTCCTACCGGCAGACGGCTCTCCTCCTGGACCTCGAGACCGGCACCGTCCGCAGCCGCCTGCAGAAAGCCCGATCACGACTTCACAAGGAGATCACCGCCATGCCCGACTCCAGCTTCTCCCAGAGCTACGAGCTGACCGCCTCCGACCTGACCGGACTGCGACACCTGACCCGCTTCCAGGGCCGGGACCACCGGCGCATCCTGCGGTGCATCTGCCTCGACGCAGGGGGCCGCATGGTGGCCTGCGACGGCGCCCGGATGCTCATCTGGCCGAGCCGGGGCCTGGCCCCGCTGCCGGCTCCGGTGGTCCTGGAGTCGGTGACGGCGGGGTCGGTCCCCGAGGGGGACGGGGCCACCCTGGTGATCGACGAGGACGAGGCCACCCTCAACACGGGGGACGGCGCCGGCGTCACCTTCCGCCTCCATCCCGGACCTTACGTGCGCTACGAGGAGGCCGTCGGCCTCCACCCGCCCGGATCGGTCTCCGTTGTCGCCGACACCGCGGAGCTGATGGCCTGCGTGGAGGAGATCGAGCCGTACCTGAGGCCCCGGCACCGGGCCCAGAGCCGGGGATGGGCCTACAACCCTCTCGTGGAGATCCACCTGTCGGGGCTGGAGAGCCGGCTGACCCTGCGAACGAGCCGGGACCAGGGATTCGCCCGCGTCGAGGAGGCCGCGCCGGACCTGGATCGGGAGGGGCCTGAATGGACCCACTCGGTCTCCTGCCCGGTGCAGGTGACGGGCCTGGAGGGGGAGTCCTTCCGGGTGGGAGTCAACCACGATCTGCTGAAGGCGATCGCGGCGGCCCTGGGGGACGCGGGGGAGGAGATCCGGATCCGCCCCGGGGAGGGCCGGCTTCCGGCCCTCCACTTCGACGTGGGGAACGGCGGGGTCCGCGCCCTGCTCATGCCGATGCGCATGGAATCGCGGGAGCCCCGGGAGGGTGCCTCGGCCGCGAGGGCCGAGCGAATCTCTCAACCCTGAGTCGGGCTGCCGAGCGGAGGGTCCGCGGGTCAGGAGCGGCCGCTAGCGCTCCGCCCCGCGGATCCGCCGAATGGCCTCGGCCGCGTCGTCGGCGCCGAAGACGGACGACCCGGCCACCAGCCAGGAGGCCCCCGCGGCGCGGCAGTCGGCGGCGTTGCCGGGGCCGACCCCGCCGTCGATCTCGATGGGGACCTCGAGGCGGCGCTCGGTCAGGACGGTGCGCAGGGCCCGGACCTTGTCGAGCACCCCGGGCATGAAGGACTGGCCGCCGAAGCCGGGCTCCACGGACATCACCAGCAACAGGTCGAGGCTCTCCAGATGAGGCAGCAGGGGGTCCACGGGCGTGCCGGGGTTGACGGCCAGTCCGCGGCCGAGGCCCAGGCGCCCGATCTCGGCCAGCAGCGGGGCGGGGTCGGCTTCGATCTCGACGTGCACCGTGAGCGAGTCGGCTCCGGCGCGGGCGAAAGCCTCGAGGTAGGCCCCGGGGTCGGTGAGCATCAGGTGCGTGTCGAGGCGCAGGCGCGTGCACCGGCGCACGGCCTCGACCACGGGGATGCCGTAGCTGAGGTTGGGGACGAAGCGGCCGTCCATGATGTCCAGGTGGAGGAAGTCGGCGCCCGCGGCCTCCACGCGCTCGATCTCGCTCTCGAGGCGGGCGAAGTCGGCGGCCAGGAGGGAGGGGGCCACGGAGACGGCGCTCATCGGGGTTCCTCTCCGGCGTTGGCGGCGGGCGGCGCGCTGACGACCACTTCGACGGCCGTGCGGCGGGTGGCGCGGGAGCCTGCCTCGGGGGTCTGGGACAGCACCTTTCCGGCCGGTCCGTCCACCGTCCGCCGCCGGATGGTGCCGAGGGTCATCTCGTACTTGCGAAGGCTGTCGGCCACGGCCTCGATCGGCAGACCCACGACGTCGGGGACCCGCTTCAGGGCGGAAGGGGAGCCGCTGCTCACCACGAGATGCACCGTGGACCCGCGTTCGACCCGCTCGCCGGCCGCGGGGCGCTGCCGGATGACCACCCCCGAGGGAAAGGTGGTGGAGGAGGCGTACTCGACGGTGCCCCGCCGGAGCTGGCCTCCCTGGATCTTGAGGCCCGCCTCGCGCTCGCTGCCGCCCGTGACCTCCGGCACCGGGTAGAGCCGCGGACCCCGGCTGACGTCGACGAAGACCCGCCGCGCGCGCTTGATCTCCTCTCCGGTCCGCGGCGCCTGGTCGACGATGTGGCCGATGGGCGCCGATTCCGAGAACACGCTGTCGCGCAGGGCCAGACGCAGGCCCTCTCCGGCCACCCGCTCCCGTGCCGCCTCCGCCGTCCCGCCGCGCAGGTCGGGCACGGTGACCATCGGCACCTGGACGATGGCGGGCATGATCAGCTTGTCGAGGGCCGCCAGGAACAGGAGGGCGGTGCCGCCGGCCACCACCGCGCCCGTCAACAGGGTCCGCAGGAGACGATTCACGGTTTCCTTCCGCGGCGGTGCAGCTTGCGGATCAGGGCGGCGTAGGCGCCGTCACCGGATTCCCGGCCGGGCAGCGTCTGGATCGTGCGCTCCGCCCAGGCGACGCCGGGGAACCGCCGCGAGGCCGGCTCCAGGCGGGCGTCCGCCCTGCGGGCCAGCAGGGCGTCGACGACGGTGTCGTTCTCCTCTTCCTCGAGGGAACAGGTGCTATAGACGAGCCGGCCCCCGGGCCTCAGGGCCTCGAAGGCGGCCCCGAGGATGGCCGACTGGCGCTGCGACTGCCGCGCCAGGTCGGACTCCGACTTGCGCCAGCGCGCCTCGGGCCGCCGCCGCAGGACGCCGGTGCCGCTGCAGGGCGCGTCCACCAGGACGCGGTCGAAGGCGCCCGGCGGGTGGGGTCCCGCGGCGGCGTCCCCCGCAAACAGGTGGATCCCCTTCAGACGCATGCGGTCCGTGTTCTCCCGCAGATTCCGCAGGCGGGACCGGGACAGGTCTCCCGCCGCAACCCGGACCGGCGCCGCGGCGAGGGCGAGCTGCACCGACTTGCCGCCCGGGGCGGCGCAGGCGTCGAGGACTCGGTCCCCCGGCCTTGGAGCCAGCAACTCGACGGCCAGTCCGGCGTTGAGGTCCTGCACGAAGCACCGTCCCTGACGAAAAGCGTGGGAGTCGAAGAAACCTGCGGGCCGTTCGAGCCGGCAGGCCTCCGGTCGGGCGTCCACGAGCACGGCGCCGAGGCTCTCCGGGAGGGACTCGACGAGTCGTTCGGCGTTCCCGAACCGAGGGTTGGGGCGCACGAAGAGTGTCGGCGGCTCGTTGTTGGCCCGCAGCAAGGCCTCGGTGCGGGCCGGCCCCCAGCGGTGGAGCCAGCGGCTCACGAGCCATTGCGGGTGCGAGTGATAGACGGACAGATGGCCCTCCGGATCCCCGCCGCGGTCCGGGTAGGCCACGCGGGCGCCCTCCGCCGAGACGCGCCGGAGAACGGCGTTGACGAAGCCGGCGGCCCCGGCGTGGCCGTGGCGCCGGGCCAGATCGACGGCGGTATGGACGGCGGCGCTCGGAGGCACGCGATCGAGCCAGAGCAACTGATAGGCGCCAAGGCGCAGGATGTGGAGGACGCGGGGGGTCAGGGAGTCGAGGGGACGGCTGGAGAACGACGCCAGGATCCAGTCGAGGCGTCCTCGCCACTGGAGGACCCCGGAGGTCAGCTGGCGGACGAAGCGCCGGTCGCGGCCGTCGAAGCGGCTCTCCAGACCCTCGAGGAGGGGTGCGAGCCGGGCGCCCGACTCGACCTCCTCCAGCAGGCGCACCGCCTCGGTGCGGACCGGGTCCGTCCTCGTCATCTCCACAGGGCCGTCACCCCGGTGAAAGGTAGAGCCGGGTGGGGGTGAGGCAAAGGCGCCGCGGGCCGAAGGGCCACCTTGACCCTGCGGGGTCCACGGCTATATTCGGCGACTCTCCCCCCAGGAGGGTTTCGCGCCGGCCCGGCCGGGGCCCTTCCTCCACCGCCTGCGTCAGAAGTCATCTTGCGTACCTACCCGGTGTGGCACCTGGCCCACGAGGGGGAATACGGCGATCTGCTCGACGCCCTCCTCTCGGGCCGCCGACTGGGCCTCGACGAGCTCGACACCGGCCCCGAAGGGCTGCACCGGCCCGAGCTGCTCACCGACCTCGACCGCGGCGCCCAGCGCATCGAGCGCGCCGTGCGCCAGGACGAGACCATCGTCGTCTACGGAGACTACGACGTCGACGGGGTCAGCAGCACCGCCCTGCTCCTCGACTTCCTCGAGCACGTGAAGGCGCGGGGCCACGCCCTGCTCCCCGACCGCCGCACCGACGGCTACGGCCTGAAGCCGCCGGGGGTGCGCAAGGCCCTCGATCTCGGCGCCGACCTCGTGGTGACGGTGGACAACGGCATCTCCGCCGGCGAGGCCCTCGAACTGGCCCGCGACGAAGGTCTCGACGTGGTCGTCATCGACCACCACCGGCAGAACGAGGAGCTGCCGCCGGCGCACAGCATCATCAATCCCAACCGGCTGGACTGCGACTACCCCTTCAAGGGGCTGGCCGGGGTGGGAGTGACCTTCAAGGTCGTGCAGCGATTGAGCGAGTCCCTCCTCGAGTCCGGGGAGCGCCGCCGTTACCTGAACGACCTGCTCGACCTCGTCGCCCTCGGCACGGTGGCCGACATGGTCCCCCTCCTCGACGAGAACCGGGTCCTCGTGCGCCACGGCCTCAAGGCCGTCGAGCGCAGCGCCCGGCCCGGCCTGCAGGAGCTGCGCATCGCCGCCCGCTGCCCCCGGGGGCGGGTCGACAGCACGGCCGTGGCCTTCTACCTGGGCCCCCGCCTGAACGTCGCCGGCCGTCTGGAGAAGCCCGACCTGGCCCTCGATCTGCTGCGCACGCGGGACCACGAGCAGGGCCGCCTCCTGGCCGGCCGGCTCAACGACCTGAACCTCCGGCGCCAGCGGCTGCAGCGGGAGGGCGCCCGCGAGGCCCGGTCGCTGGTCTCGGAGGACCAGCTGGAGCGCGAGCGCCTGTTGTGCGTCCTCGGCGAGGAATGGGACCTGGGCGTCATCGGACTGATCGCCAGCGACCTGTCGGAGACCTTCTGGAGGCCCGCCGTGGTCCTCACCGACGTGCAGCGCGACGGGACCTACGTCGGATCGGCGCGCAGCATACCGGGGTACGACATGAACGACGGCCTCCGCCACTGCTCCCGGTTCCTCACCAGGTACGGCGGCCACGCCGGAGCCGCCGGGTTCTCCCTGCCCGCCGAGGCCTTCGAGGAGTTCCGGGCCAGTCTCATCGACCACGCCGGTACCGAGCTGACGCCGGAACATCTCGAGGCCCACCTCGACATCGATCTGGAGCTGCAGCCGGGGGACATCGACATGCGCACGGTCGAGGTCCAGCGCCGGCTCGAGCCCTTCGGCCAGGAAAACCGAATGCCCCTGTTCCTGACGCGCGGTCTCGAGCTGGCCAGCCGGACCCGGGTCGGCAAGGAGGGGGAACACCTCAAGGTGGCCTTCAAGGCCGGCGGCGTGCGTCCGGGGGTGTGGTGGCACCAGGGGGCCCTGGCCCGCGACCTCGAACCCGGCCAGCGTCTCGACGTGGCCTACGAGCTGTCGGAGGACACCTTCAACGGGTTGGGCACGGTGCAGATGGTGATCCGCGACATGGACTCCTCACCCGGATGCGAGCCCGCCCCGGCGGCGGCCGGGAGCGTTGCCTCCGCCGTGCTCGATCCCGAGATCCCGTGATCAGCTCCGACCTCACCCGGGAGCTCTTCGTCACCGGTTCCGGGGCCCGCATCGTCCTCCTCGTCATCGACGGTCTCGGAGGGCTGCCCCACCCCGAAACGGGCCTCAGCGAGCTGGAGGCCGCCTCGCTCCCCAACCTCGATCGCCTGTGCGGCCGCTCCAGCTGCGGCCTCCACTCCCCCCTGGGGCCCGGGTTCACCCCGGGCAGTGGTCCGGCGCACCTGGCCCTCTTCGGCTACGACCCGTGGCTTCGGAGGATCGGCCGCGGGGCCCTCTCCTGCCTCGGTCTCGGCCTCGACTTCAGGCCGGGAGACGTGGCGGCGCGGCTGAATTTCTGCACCGTCGACGGCGATGGCCGGGTCAGCGACCGGCGGGCGGGGCGGATCCCGACCGAGACCTGCCGGCGGCTGTGCGGTCTGCTCGCCGATGTCGACATCCCCGGCGTCGAGGTGACCGTGGCCCCGGAGATGGAGTACCGGGCCGCGGTCCGCTTCCGCGGGGAAGGGCTGTCCGACGGGGTCGGCGACTCGGACCCCCAGGTGACCGGGAGACCGCCGCTGCCGCTGCGGGCGGAGTCCGCCGATGACCGGCGCATGGCGGCGGTGGCGGAGTCCTTCGTCGCCCGCGCCGGAGACCTCCTGGCCGGTGAGAGCCCGGCCAACATGGTGCTGATCCGCGGCTTCGGACGCTACCCGGAGCTGCCCTCCATGCAGGAGGTCTACGGCCTCGATCCGGTGGGTCTCGCCGGGTATCCCATGTACCGGGGCATCGCCCGCGCCGTCGGCATGGACGCCCCCGGCTGCGGCGCCCGCATCGACGCCCAGCTCGACCTGCTGGCGGCGCGCTGGCAGGAGGGCCCCGAGGACTTCTGGTACGTCCACTTCAAGCCGACGGACAGCGCCGGGGAGGACGGCGACTTCGACCGCAAGGTGTCCCTCCTGGAGGAGATCGACGGACACCTGCCCCGCCTCCTCGACCTGCAGCCGGAGGTCCTCGTGGTCACCGGCGACCACTCGACGCCGTCGCGGATGGGCGGCCACAGCTGGCACCCCGTGCCGGTGCTGATCCTCGGCGAGGCCGGCTTTCCCGTCGCCGGGACGCGCATGACCGAGCGCGGCTGCGCCGGCGGCAGTCTCGGCCGCATCGCCACCACCGAGCTGATGGCCCTCGCCCTGGCCCACGCCGGGCGCCTGGCCAAGTTCGGCGCCTGAGCGCCGCCGCCATCGAGGTCGGGTGATCCACCCGGTGCGCATCGCCCACCGCGGGGCCTCCGGAGCCGGTCTGGCGCCGGAGAACACCCTGGCCGCCTTCGAGCGCGCCATCGAGATCGGCGTCGACGCCGTGGAGCTCGACGTGCGCTCCACTCGCGACGGCGCCCTCGTCGTCCTCCACGATCCCCTGCTGGACCGCACCACCGACCGCGAGGGGCCGGTGCACGAGTTGACGCTGGCGCAGGTCCGCGAAGCCGATGCCGGCGGCTGGTTCGGCCGCCCCTTCGCCGGCGAGAAGGTGCCCACCCTGGCCGAGGCCCTCGACCTGCTGCGGCGCCGGGCCCTGGCCGTGATCGAGATCAAGGCCGACCACCTGGCGGAGGCGGTCCTGCGCGTCGTGGACGACCTCGTCGTGGCCGATCAGGTCGTCATCCAGTCCTTCTCCTCCGAGACCCTGCGGCGGGTGAAGGCGATCGATGGGGCCGCACCGGCGGCCCTGCTGGTGGGCAACCTGCCCACCTCCCCCTCGCGGATGCGGGCCCGGCGCATGGTCCGCGAGGTCCTTTCCCTGGGTGCCAACATCCTCAACATCTGGCACACGACCCTGACCCCGGCCTTCTACGAAGAGGTGCGCAAGCGCGGGCTCACGGTCTGGACCTGGACCGTGGACGAGGAGGTCGTCCTGCGGGACGTGGTCCAGATGGGGGTGCAGGGGATCGCCACGAACCATCCCGATCGCCTCAACGGCGTCCTCGAGGAGCTGGCCCGGGAGGGAGCGATCCTGGTCCCCCTGGGGCGCGGCCAGCGCCTCAAGCCAGGCCGCTGGCGCCGGCGCCGGGAGATCCGCAGGGCGAGCCGGCGACGGGACTCCTGATCCCGCGAGTGTAGCTGCATTCCCGCTTGACGCTTCCGCGGAAGCGGGGGTATAATTGGCTCGTCCCCGCCCTGTTCTTCCCGTCCGTTTCAACGAGCATACGCGTCCCACCGTGAGCCAAGACGAGGTGTGGCCGTACCCTGTTCCCCGCCGTCCGGCGGGCAGGGGGGGCCGCCCGACACCGAGCCACGGACCTCTGCGCCGCCGGCCTGTGACGCTGCCGTCACCGCCTCCCCCCGGACGGCGGCCGACTTCGCCCCGTCGAATCCGAGCCCGTGCTGGTCTCCGCCGCTTTTGCCGCGCTTCTCATCCTGGTGGTCATCGCCTACTACCTGGTTCCACGGAAGGCGCGCTGCCCGGAGTGCGGCTCACCCAGGGAGGACGGCCCTCTGTGCCCCTCCTGCGGCTGGATCTTCGAGGACGACGAGGACGGCGACGAGGACGGCGACGAGCCGGAGGTGATCGACGCGTGGGAGGATCGGTAAGCCGATGGAATGGGTAACGGCCCTGCTCGCCGTGGGATGTCTGTTCATCGCCGCCCAGGTCGTGGTCGACTACCTGCGCTACCGCAGGGCTCTGGAGCCGCGGCTGGAGACCGCCCGCAGCGCTGGCGAGCAGCTTCGACACCGAATGGAAGCCGCCCGCAGGGAGCTGGCGAAGAGGCGGAAGGAGGGGGATGCGCCCCGTCCGGGTCCGGGGGACGGTCCCGGCGATCCACCCCGGGGGGAGGTGCGGGTGGCCGCGGAACGGATGGCGCCGGCGCGGGCCGATGGCTAGGGCGCGCCCCGGGCTTTTCGCTTGACAATCGGAAGAACCGATATGTAGTTTCCCCGCCGTCAGTTACGGCCATCACGCCATCAAAACGAACACGGTCTGGAGGATGTCATGATGCGGGCAGCAAGGTCCCTCACCCTGCGGGTTGCAGGCCTGTTCGCCGTCGCCGCTCTCGTCGGCTGCGGAGGTGAGCCCCCCCAGGCCGATCTGGACGCCGCCCAGGCGGCCCTCGCCGCGGCCGAAGCCGCCGAGGCCGAGAAGTACGCAGGCAGCGATCTCTCCGCGGCTCAGAAGGCCTTCGCCGACGCCAAGACCGCCTTCGACGCCGAGGCCGAGAAGATGCTCTTCAAGGATTGGGAGTCGGTGGTGCCGCAGATCGCCGACGCCAAGTCCAAGGCCGACATGGCCCGTTCGTCGGCCGAGGCCGCCAAGGCTGCCGCCCTGGCCGCCGCCGAGTCCGCCATCGCCGACGCCTCAATGGTCATCCAGGGGGTCCGCGCCAACCTCGAAGCCGCCCCGGCCGGCAAGGGCACCGAGGCCGACATCGAGCAGTTGCGCGCCGACCTCGACGCCGCCGACGCCGACCTGAGCGCGGCGAGAGCCGCGGTTTCCGCAGAAGACTTCGAAATGGCCGCATCCAAGGCCGGCTCCGCCAAGATGGCGGCCGAGGCCGTCAGCGAGGGCGTCGACGCGGCCGTGGCCCGGTATCACCAGTTGGTCGAGGAGAGAACCCCCTGGTACGAGCGCGGTATGGGCGGGTAATCCAACTTGGCCACACCGGGGTCCGCCGTGGCGGATCCCGTGCTTCCCATGTCGACGGCCGGAGAGGGCGATCCTCTCCGGCCGTCCTTCTTTTGCCTGCGTCCCTCGCGCTGATCCTGTTCGTCCTGTCCGCAGCCCCTGGCGCGGCCCGTACCGAGGGCAAGGCCGCCGGACCCCCCGGCGGCCCGGCGGCGGGAACCCCCTCCGATCTGGCCCGCGAGCACCGGGACCTCCTTTCCCGCCTGGCTTCCCACCGCCGCGTGCCCACGCCCTACATGGTGATCGACACGCGCGCCAACCTTCTGGTGCTGAGGGACTCCGTCCATCAGG
>CAZEHQ010000029.1:22180-28352 GCA_964512165.1 uncultured Gemmatimonadaceae bacterium
CACAGGGCGGTCTGCTCCACCGGCGCGGCGCGGCGCTTCGAGGGGCGCAAGCCCTGGCAGAAGTGGGTCTTTGCCACCCCCAAGGGCCGCTTCGAGATCCAGCGCAAGGTGAAGGACCCGCTGTGGACCAAGCCGCCGTGGCACTTCCTGGAGTCGGGAGAGGAGATGCCCGTCCTCCCCGAGGACTTTCGCCGGTTCCAGCGCGGCGTTCTCGGCCGCTATGCACTCTACTTCCTTCCCGACTACATGATCCACGGAACGCTGTACGAGACGAACCTGGGGAAGAGCATCACCCATGGATGCGTCCGCCTGGGCGACGAGGACCTGAGCCATCTCTTCGAGCGCGTGCAGACCGGCTGGCCGGTCTACGTATTCTGAGTCCGCCTCCGGGAGAGCGCCGCCTCTGTCCGGAGCGTGGTCCGGCTTTCTCCGGGGGACAGGAGGCGCGTGGAGAGTCGTCCAGGCCCTCGGGGCGGCGGCGCTCGTCGGTTGGAGTACCGCCGGGGGCGTCCAGGCCTCCGAGGACCTCGGCCGCGTCAACGCGGCTCTGAGGGGGTGGCTGCAGCTGATGGAGGCAGACCAGGTCTACCTTCTCCTCGACGAGTCGGCGGGGCATCTGCGGGTCCACCACGGGCCCGCGGTACTCCGCCAGTGTCCGGTCCTCTCCGACTCCCTCGGCGCCGGCACTCCACTTCGGCAGCGGCTGACGGCGAGGCTGCGCCGCCATCGGCGCGCCGATCCCTACACCTCGATCGAGCCCGGGCCCTTCGACTGGGAGCACTACCTGGTTTCGGAGGCCACGGCAGAGGCCGGGCTGCTGTTCTCCGAGGGCCTGCTGCTGTACGCCTCCGAGATCTGGAGTCCCGCGCGTCCACCCTCGATCCGGCTGCGGAGGGAGGACCTGCGCGCCCTCTTCGACGCCGCGGCGGACAGCGTCGACCTGATCCTGCTGCCCTCCGGCTGGGAGAGTGAGCGGTGACCGGACTGTGCGCCGGCTGGGCGCGGGAGGAGATCACGCCCCCGGCGGGGATCCACATGGGCGGCTACTGGGGACGCCGGTCGGGCGCCACCGGGATCCACGATCCGCTCTCCGCCTCGGTGATCCTGTGGCGTTCGGGCAGCGCAACGGCCAGGTGTGCCGCTCTGGTCGCCCTCGACCTCGTGGGCGTTACTCCCGGGCTCGCGGACCGCATCCGGGGCCAGGTGGTGGAGGCGGCGGGCTCTGCCCTCTCCATTGGCCCCGAAGCGGTGACCGTCTGCTGCAGCCACACCCACGCCGGCCCCCTGACCATGCCCTTCCGCGGCATGGGGGAGGTGGACACCGGCTACCTGGAAGCGGTCTGCGAGCGCGTAGGGCGATGCGCCGGGAGGGCCGCGGAGGGCCTTCGGCCGGTGCGCCTGCGATACGCCCGTCCGTCGGTCCGCATCGGCATCAACCGGAGGCAGGCCCGGAGGGGCGAGGTCGTCATCGGCGAGGATCCCCTCGGGCCGGTGGCCTCCCACGCGCATGTCCTCGTGCTCGAGGCGATCTCCGGAGCCCCCCGCAGCGCGGTGCTGTTCCAGCACGCCTGTCATCCCGTCGTCCTCCCCGGCGCGAACCACGAGATCAGCGCCGATTTCCCTGGGGCCGCCTGCCGAGCGGTGGAGGAGCGCACCGGCGCCCTGGCGGTCTTCGTCAACGGCGCCGCCGCCGACATCAATCCCCGCGGGGGCCACGGCTCCTTCGACGAGGTCGAGTCCCTGGGCGCCGAGCTGGGCGCCGCCGTCGCCGCCGCGGCGGCCGCGGCCCGGGAACTCGAAGGGGACGGCATCGCCTGGAGCCAGTCCCGTCTCGACCTGCCCCTGACCGCCGCCACCGCTGCCATGGAGGAGGAGGTCCGGCGCTCCCTGGACGACCTGGAAGAGGCGGTGAGCAGCGCCGGGCCGGACCCTTGGGAACGCCGGGTCCCGGAGGCTTGCCGCGACTGGGCCCGGCAGTGGCTCGCCGAGGCCGCCCGGGGCGGTCCCGCGGGGAGCCAGGCCTTCGAGATCCACGGCCTGCGGATCGGCCCCCTCGCCCTGCTGGGGATGGAGGGCGAGATCTTCCAACGCTACCAGCTCGACCTGGAGCGCGGGTGCGCGGCGCCGATGATCCTGTGCGGCTATGCCAACGGCTGCGTCGGGTACGTCCCCACCGCCGACGAGTACGAGCGCGGCGGCTACGAGATCGACCAGGCCTACAAGGTCTACCCGAGCGTCCGCATGATCGCCCCGGAGAGCGAGGCGATCGTCCGGGCGGGGGCCTGGCAGGTGCTCCAGAGTCTGGGGATCGGCCGGCGCTGATCGCGACCGGCGCCCGAGGTTTGCCCCGGCTCTGCCCTTGAGACATCTTCATCGAGCGATGAGCCAATCGCTTCCTCCGCCGGCCATGGACCTGTCCCGCGAGCAGCTCGACACCCTCGCGCTCGAGCTAGAGGCGCTCTACGAGCAGGTGCCCTCCACCTGCTGCGCCAACTCTGGGGAGTGCTGCGAGCTGACGGAGGAGGAGATGGTGGAGGGCTACGCCACGATGTTCCCCCTCTACCGGGCCGAGTACGCCCACATCGTCGATCACGTCCGCTCGAACTTCCCGGAGGAGCGCCAGCGCGAGCTGCTGAGCTTCACCGAGGAGCGGCCCCGGCGCTGCCCCTTCCTGGGGCCCGACCGCGGCTGCACGATCTACGCCGCGAGGCCGCTGATCTGCCGGACCTACGCGGTGATGGACCCCGATACGATTCGCGAGGCGGCCCGGCGCCACGAGGGCGAGGTGCCGGAGGAGTGGGTCCGCCGCTTCGTCCGGCGCGAGAGCGGCATGGTCTGCCCGCGGGTGACGGTGACGCAGCCGGAGAAGCTGGTCCGCCACGCCCGCAACCTCGTCACCGGGGCCTACGAGCACGCCCTCGCGCGGCTGAGCAACCGCCTCCCCCTGGTCACCCCGGAGCGGGAGAGCCTGGTCCGCCGGATCATCCGGCGCCGCTCGTGGCCGCTGCGCTGGACATGGGGCGGGTACAACGCCCTGACCCTGACGCCCGTCGCATGGGTGAAGGCGAGGCTGAAGCTCTACTGGCGCCGCGCCCAGTTGAAGGACCTCGATTCCTGAAGGGAGGGGAAGGAGCATGAAGACCTATCGCGTAGCCATTCTCGGGTGCCGGGGCCGCGGCGGAGCCGCGGGACGCGCCTACTTCCAGCATCCGCGGACCGAGGTCGTGGCCCTCTGCGACCTGGTGCCGGAGCGGCTCGAGGAGCTCGGCGGGGAGTTGGGCGTGTCGGCGCGCTACGACGACTACCACCGCATGATCGAGCAGGAGGCCCCGGACATCGTCGCCATCCCCACGGGCACCGAGTTCCACTACGCCCTGTCCATGGGGGTTCTGGAGCACGGCGTCTCCATCGACGTGGAGAAGCCCATGTGCCAGGCCCTGGACGAGGCCGACCGGGTCATCGACCGGGCCGCCGCGAAGGGGGTGCGCATCGCCGTCCACCACCAGGGGCGCACGGGAGGGGCCATGCGGGCCGTGAAGAAGGCCGTCGACGAGGGCGCCGTCGGCTCCCACCGGTTCCTCCACGGCAGCTGCAAGGGGTACTACGCCGGCTACGGCTTGATGAACATCGGCACCCACATGCTCAACAACATGATCGGCCTCGCCGGCCACTGCCGGGCGGTGCAGGCCACGGCCCTCACCGCCGGCCGGCCGGTCACCCCCGAGGATGTGGTCCCCGCGGCCTCGGGCATGGGCATCGTCGCCGGCGAGCACGTCACCGCCAACCTGCGCTTCGATCCCTGCGAGGGCCACGGCCTCACCGGCGTCCTCGTGCAGCACCGCTTTCCCGTGGTCGATTCCACCGGGTACTGCCTGGAGGTGTACGGCTCGGAGGGCCGGCTGTTCTGGACGATGCGCAATGCCTGGATCCTGCCGACGCCCCACGACGTGCCCGGCTCCGGGGTCGAGTGGCAGCGCCTCGACAGCATCGTCCCCGATCACTACGACCCGGAAGGCCCGTCCACCGAGGCCGACTACAACTACGCCGACGAGTACGTGCGCGCCCTCGACGAGGGCCGCGAGCACGAGTGCAGCGGCATCGAGGGCCGCCACGTGATGGAGATCCTCATGGGGATCTTCGAGGCCGGCGCCCACCGCCGGGAGGTCGAGCTGCCCCAGGCCGACCGAGGCCACCCCCTGGAGGCCTGGCGCGAGGCGGCCGGCCTCGACGAGCCGGCGGAGATGCCGCGCCCCTACGGGGAGTGGCTGCAGGTCGAGGACCGCCGTCTCGGCCGCGCCTGACCGGCCCCCGAAGCCCCTCCCGTCAGCCTGCAGCATCGACGACCTCCCCCGGGCGCATCCGCCGGGGGAGGTCGTCGCTCCACGCGGTTGCGCGATCACCGCGTATGTGGATGTTCTCTTGACCCTCCTTTCCGCTGGACAGGGAGGCGGGAGGAGGGACAGACCGGTCTCTTGCACCCACGAGGAGCCCCATGGTCATCCACACCGACGACGACGCCGAGGTTCTGCGTCGCTACTTCCACGACATCGAGGACTCCCGGCCCCTGCCTCGGGAGCGCGAGGTCGAGCTGGCCGAGCGCATCACCCGGGGGGACATGGAGGCCCGGGACGAGCTGGTTCGGGCCAACCTGCGCTTTGTCGTCGACGTGGCCCGCCAGTACCAGAACCGCGGGCTCACCATGGCCGAGCTGGTCAGCGCCGGCAACATGGGCCTCATGAAGGCGGCCGACCGCTTCGACGGCGAGCGGGGGTTCAAGTTCATCTCCTACGCCGTCTGGTGGATCCGCCAGTCGATCATGCAGACCCTGACCGACCAGACGCGGACGGTGCGGGTCCCGGTGACGCGGCAGAACATGATGCGCGACATCACCCGGGCGACCCAGCATCTCGGCGGCGACCAGCGCGATGTCACGGTGGCCGAGATCGCCGAGAGTCTGGGCCTGGCCGAGGCCGAGGTCCTGGAAACGATGCTGAAGGGGCGGCCCGAGACCTCCCTGGACCGCACCTTCGAGGAGGGCGACGACCGCAACCTCCTGAGCACGATCCCCGACGAGTCCGTGGACCTGGCCGACGACGCCGTCTCCGAGCGCGACTGCCGGGCCCGGATCGAGGGCGTTCTGACCACCCTCGACGACCGCGAGCGCTACATCGTGCGCTGCTACTACGGTCTCGACGGGGAGGAGCCCCTGACCCTGGAGCAGATCGGCGGGTCCATGGGTCTCACGCGGGAGCGCGTGCGCCAGTTGAAGGAGCGCGCCCTGGGCCGGATGCGCGATCCCGAGCGCTACCAGCTCCAGGAGCAGGCCGCGGGCTGAGGCCTTTCCCGCCACCCCCTTTCGGCAGAGGCCCTGGACCGCGGCGGTCCGGGGCCTCTGTCATTGGGGGCTACTCTCCCGCCAGGCGGCGCAGAGTCTCGAGGTTCATCACGTCCTCGGCCAGGTCCGCCCCCTTCGGCGTCTCCAGGATCATGGGCACCCCGCGCAGCCGCGGGTCGGCGAGGAGGTTGCGGAACCCCCGGAGGCCGATGCACCCGGCGCCGATTTGCTCGTGGCGGTCCCGCCGCGAGCCCAGGGCCGTCTTGCTGTCGTTCAGGTGCAGGACCTTGAGCCTCTCCAGGCCGACGGTCTCCGCGAGGCTCCCCATCATGTCGGCGTAGCCTTCGGCGCCGGCCAGGTCGTAACCGGCGGCGAAGACGTGGCACGTGTCCAGGCACACGCCCATCATCGCCCGGTTGTCCACCCGGTCGATGACCGCGGCCAGCTCCTCGAAGCGGACCCCCAGGTGGGTGCCGGTTCCGGCGGTCGTCTCCAGGCAGAGGACGACCTCGCTGCCGGGCAGCTCTTCGAAGACGCGGTTGCAGGCTTCGGCGATCCGCGCCACCCCGGCGTCGACTCCCGAGCCGAGATGGGCCCCGGGGTGGAAGACGAGGTTGGGGATGCCCAGCACGTGGCAGCGCTCCACCTCCTCGCGGAAGGACCGGCGGGACTTCTCCCGCAGCTCCGCATCGGGCGTCGCCAGGTTGATCAGGTAGCTGTTGTGGGAGCAGGCCACCAGGACGCCCGAGTCCATCATCGCCTCGAACCAGAGCTCCAGCTCCCCGGCCTCCAGGTCGCGCGCCGCCCACAGGTGGTTCGACATTTTGAAGACCAGCA
>CAZEHQ010000030.1:0-1685 GCA_964512165.1 uncultured Gemmatimonadaceae bacterium
ATTCTGGATGTTCACCACCGCTTCCGAAACCGTCACCAGGGACAGAACGAAAGCGGAACCGATCAGAAGCCGCAGATGACAACGCATGGGCTTGCCCTCCTCAAAGCCACGTCGTGGTTCCCAAAAGGTTGGACTTTGCTCAAAATAGGACGCTCATCCCCGGTGAGCAAGCGCCGCCTTCCATGATTGGCGGACTGCCTCGGCCCCGCTCCGTGTGCCTCACACATCCCTCCAGGCCCCACCGGCCGCGGAGCTGTCCACGGCGGCCTTCACGAAGCGCATGCCGGCCACGCCCTCGGCTGCCCCGGGATGGTCGAAGGCCTCGGGGGCCTCCTCGCCCCGGCCTCTGCGGATGAGCCGTTCCAGGGAGGTGTGCAGATTGGCCAGGGAGCAGAATAAGTCGTCGAGGTGGACGGCGGGAAGGAGCAGGTAGTAGGCCACCGACTCGGGGAAGAAGGAGAAGTTGCCCCCGATCCAGTAGGTCTCGTCCACCTCGCCCGTGCGCACCAGGAGGGACTCCGCCTGTTCCTGGTGCCACTCCAGCGAGCCCTCGCTGCCGTAGATGCGGAAGCCGTGGTCGTTCTTGTAGCCGACGGCGATCTGGGTAGCCGTGATCACCGCTGTGCCGCCGTTGTCGAGCTCGGCGATGACATTGAAGTCGTCGTCGAGGACGCGTCCGTCGACGAAGGCGTTCAGCCGGGCGGAGACCCGCTTGACGGAGTGGCCGCCGACCCAGGTGGCGGCGATGAAGGCGTGGGTGCCGATATCGCCGCCGCAGTTGGAGATGCCCGTCCGGGACGGGTCGGTTCGCCACTCGGCCTGCTGCAGTCCTTCCGTCTCCAGGGCCGTGGCCAGCCAGCCCTGGTTGTAGAACGCCTCGATCTTGCGGACCTGTCCGATCCGGCCCTGCCGCACCAGTTCCTTGGCGAGCATCATCATCGGGTGACCGGTGTAGGTGTGGGCGAGGACGAAGGGAACGCCCCGGGCCTCGACACGGCGCTGAAGGTCCTCGGCCTCCTCCACCGTCATGGTGATCGGCTTCTCGCAGAGCACGGGAATGCCCGCCTCCACGAAGTCCCTCGCCGGTTCGTAGTGGGCGTGGTTGGGGGTCACGATGGTCACGTAATCGAGAGGCTGGTCCCCCCTTTGCACGGCCTCCAGCAGTGCCGAATGGCTTGCGTATCCGGTCACGTCGTAGTCGGCCGCCGCCGCGATGGCTTCTTCGGGATCGCTGCGCAGAGCGCCGGCGACCAGCTCCCGGCTGTTGTCGAGGGCGATGGCGCGTTTGTGCACGTGTCCGAAAAAGTTGTCCGGCCCTCCGCCTCCGATCAGTGCTGCCTTCAGCTTTCCCATTCCGTCTCCCGGGCCTTCAGCCCTGGCGGTTGGCGTACCTGACGATCAGGTCGACGGCATCCTCCGCATCGACCTTGCCGGTGTTTATGGTGAGGTGGTAGAGGAGCAGGTCGTCCCAGTCGGCGTCGTGGTGGTTGCGCAGGTACTGCTTGCGCCAGCGGTCGTGCTGCTGCACCAGTTCCTCGGCCTGCTCGGCCGTGACTTCCCTCCCCTGGCGGATCCGCTCGCAACGCAGGTCGAAGGGAGCGATGATCTTCACGTGCAGGGCCCGCGGATTCTGGGCGAGGATCACCTGGCTGGCGCGGCCGACGACCACCGCCTTGCCGGTCTCG
>CAZEHQ010000030.1:1695-15541 GCA_964512165.1 uncultured Gemmatimonadaceae bacterium
ACGAGGGTGGTGATCAGCAGTTGATAGGTGCCGCGGTCGAGGTAGGCGGGCTGATCGGCGCCGGCCCGCTCCATGACATAGGGGAACTCCAGGCCGAACTCGGGAAAGTAGGCCGCCGAGGACAGCGGGAACCCGCCGGGGGTCATCTCCGGAACGAGGAGGCGCTTCAGGAAGTAGCGAACCCTCCCCTCTCCCTTCTCGTCGTACTTCTCCACCTCTTCGGGGGAGGTGTCGGTGATGTTCGCGATCTCCTCGACCAGCCGCCGATCGACGTGCTCGTATCCCAGAACCCCGGCGACCTTCTCGGCGATGAGGTCTCCCCCGCTCCCCAGCTGACGAGCAACGGTAACGATGGCCATGGATGGACCCACCTCCTCCATCGAACTGCAAAGCTACTCATGCCCGAAACCTGCCGCAACCCTCCTCGGACCGGCGCAAGCCATGAAAAACACTTGAGTTACAGCAATTGCCAGAAGTCGGGTCCGGTGGCGATTTCGAGGGTCCCTGCGTATCTTCAAGGCCATACGGGAAAGGCGCGACCATCCCCACTGCCCGCACCTCCCCCAGCCCCGATGCCCGGCGGTCACAGCGCTTCTCCGGCGCGGGCCCGCCCTGTTGACGAGCATGCCGAAATCCGCCGTGCGGATCCTCGTCGCCCTTGAGAACCCGGCGACGGAGGACGCCCTCGTCCGGCTCGCCGCCGCCCTGGCCACGGATCCCCGGGGGGAGCTCCACCTCACCCACGTGGTCACCCCGGACCAGGCCCCCCGGCCGGGGCTGAAGGAACAGCTCCGGCGCGCCGCCGACCTCGCCGCCGGCATGGGTGTGAGCGCAATCCCTCATCTCGTGCACGGCGGGACCGTGAATACGGCGGTGCAGGATGGTCTCCAACGCTGGAGCTGCGATATCCTGCTCATGGGCTGGTACGGCGACGTCGACCGGACCACCGTCCTCTCCTCCCCCAACCGGGACCTGACGAAGGCCCTGGACGTGGACACCTTGATCTTCAAGGACAAGGGCTTCGAGACCGCCCGCCGGGTGCTGGTTCCCACCGGCGGCGGCACCAACTCCCTGCTGGGCCTGGAGGTGGCCCACCAACTCGCCAGGACCTGGGCGTCGGGAATGCTCGCCGTGCGCGTCGCCAGGGACCACGGGGCGCAGGGGGACAACCCACTCCTCGAGCGCTACTGCCGGCAACTGGGCGACGACCTGCAGATGCAGCTGCGCCTGCTGGAGATCGACGCGCCCTGGCGGGTGGTGCCGGCCGCGGAGGTCGCGGCACCCCTGATCGAGCTTTCCCGGGAGGACGACCTGCTCGTCCTCGGGGGCTCCAACGACTGGCGGCAGGAGGAGTTCCTCGCCGGCTCGATCCCGGACGAGATCGCCTACAAGGCGCCTTGCTCGGTGCTGATGGTCCGCTCCCGGTCCCCCGGCGGCAACCGGCTGAGCAACATCCTCTGGGAACACACGATCCGGCTGGATCTGCATCCACGGGACAAGTGGGATGCGATCGACCAGATGGTGGACATCCTGGTGGACGAGAAACAGGTGCCCCCGTCCCAGCGGGATACGGTCCTCGAGGCCGCCCGCTCCAGGGAACGCAAGTCCCCCACCTCCATAGGCAGGGAGACGGCGATCCCCCACGCCCCCCTTCCCGGCCTGCCGAGCATCATCGGTTCCCTCGGGATCTGTCCCGAGGGTGTCGACTTCAGCGGCCCGGGCGGCGCCGTGCGCTACATCTTCCTGCTGCTGACCCCGCAGCAGAACTACCGCACCTACATCCCCGTCCTCGGACAGATCGCCTCGCTGATGCACGCCGACGAGACGCGGGACGCCATGCTGCTCTGCCAGACGCCATCGGAGCTGACGGCCCTGATCAAGAGCCGCGAGCGCTGCGCCGGCGCATGAGCCGCGCCGCCACCGCGGTTCAGGCCGCCATCGACCTCGGCACCAACACCATCCTGATGGTCACGGGGCGGACCGGCCCCGGAGGCGGGATCGACATCCTCGACGACGCCCATGCCATCGCCCGTCTGGGACAGGGCGTCGACGCCGAACGCCGCATCGGAGCCGACGCCGTCGGCCGGGTCTGCGGGTTCCTCGCCCGCTACCGCCGCCGCGCCGAGGGGCTCGGCGCCCGCCGCATCCGAGCCTTCGGGACCTCGGCCCTGAGGGACGCGGCCAACGGCGCCGAGTTCATCGACGTCGTGGCCCGGCGCACGGGGATCGAGTTGACCGAGCTCAGCGGCGAGGAGGAAGCCCGCCACACCTTTGCCGGCGCCGCTTTCGGGCTCGACCTCCCGGCACGGTACGCGGTCCTGGACATCGGCGGCGGCTCCACCGAACTGGCCCTGGGCTCCGCCGCCGGGGTGGAGCGCTGCCGGTCGATCGACGTGGGGGCAGTGCGGGTCACAGAACGCTGCTTCTCCGCGCTGCCGCCCGTCGCCGCCGAACGGGCCCGCGCCGCCAACCTGATCAGCGCCGCCTTCGACGAGCTGCCGCGATGGCCGGGCGACCCGGCCATCGTGGGAGTTGCCGGCACGATCACCACCTTGGGCGCCCTCGACCTCGGCGCCCCCCGGTTCGATGCGGCGGGCGTCGACGGTCACTTCCTGTCCGCGGTCGAGGTGCGGCGCCTCAGCGACCGCCTGCTGGGCATGACCTGGGAGCAGATCAAGGCCTTGCCCCAGGTGAGCGACGCCCGCGCCGACATCATCGGCGCGGGTTCCCTGATCCTGCGGCACTGCCTCGAGCGCCTGCGGTCCCCCGGGGTCATCGTCTCGACCCGGGGCATCCGCTACGGCTTGCTGATGGAGATGCTGGCGGGGAGGCTCTGAGGGGGCCGCCCGCGCTCTTCACCGGCCGGTGGCGGTGGAATCCTCCCTCAGGGAGCGGCGTCCGAGCGCGGCGGATCTCCCCTTCCAACGGTAGAAGCCCAGCGCGCCGAAGCCGCCGACGACGGCGGTGTAGACCGGGTGCAGCAGGGCCCACAGTGGAAAGATCGCGAGCAGATCCCGTCGCCCGAAGCGGGCCGCCCCGACCATTGCCAGGCCCAGTTCCGGAACCGCCTTCGCCAGCCACAGGGTCCCCGTCCCCGCGGGGGTCAGGAGGCCGGCGAACCAGAGCAACGGGCTGATGGTCAGACCCACGGACAGTCCGAAAGCACCCAGGATGTACGTGAAGAATACCGGGTCCAGCCGGCTCTGCCCGGGGGCGTTGGAGGCCCACCGGGCGCGCTGACTGAGGAAACCGCCGAGGCCGGCGGACGGCGGGTGGACCACATGGCCGCCGGGGTCGTCACAGAAGACGGGGCGCCAGCGCCGGGCGCGGCGGAGCAGTTGCAGGAGCAGCACGTCGTCTCCGGAGACCCGATGAAGGATGGACGCGTATCCTCCCACTTGGTCGTAGGCGCAGCGGCGGAAGGCGAGGTTCTGGCCCGTGGCGGCCGTGGGATGGCCGAGAGCGCAGCTGCCGGCGGCGGCGGTCATGAGCTGCAGGAAATCGAGGGCCTCCCAGCGCGCCAGGAGCCCGCTCACGGCCCCGGGCCGGCCGATCTGGGAGAAGCCGACGACCGCCCCCACGTCATCGGCGAAGGCGCCGGACATGGCCGCCACCCACGTCCGGGGCACGCGGCAGTCGGCGTCGGTGGTGAGGATCAGGTCGGCGTCGGACTCGGAGATGCCCAGGCCGAGGGCCGACTTCTTGGACCCGGCCGGGCCGTACCGGGACGGCCCGTCGAGCACCCGGATGCGCGGCCCCTCCTCAGCGAGGCGCCGGGCGGCGGACCGGGCCAGGGAGCCGGTGCCGTCGCGGGATCCGTCGTCGACAAGGACGACCTCGTAGCGGCCGGCCGGATAGGTCTGGGCGCACAGCGCCTCGAGGCAGGCCTCCACATGACCCGCCTCGTCGCGAGCGGCCACGACGACGGCCACGGAGGGTGGGTCATCCCCCGAGGCCGACGGGGGCCTCCGGGGCCGCAGCGCCCCGAAGCCGAACCACAGCAAGCCCGCCGCGTACACCGCCGCGCAGATGGCCAGAGCCGCCGGAACCAGGTCCACGATCACCGGGCCGGCGGGATCAGCCGCGCAGCTCCTTCACCAGGGAGAACATGCCGCGATAGCCCTCGGAGCAGTTGCGGCACATGTCGACGGCGCCGCGGTCGGCGTGCACGGTGCGGCGGAAGTCCGCATAGGCGCGGCTCCGCCAGGCCTCCCCGAAGGTGCCCCCGCGACCGTTGGCGGCATCGGCGGAGAACGCGTTCCCCAGCCGGTAGTCGACATCCTTGTCGAAGCAGCAGGGAGCCACGTCGCCGTTCCAGTTGACCATGGAGCTGTACCAGAGGACCTTGCAGCCGCGCGCCGGCTGTCCCTTCACGCGCAACCCGTTCCCAGCTGCCCCCGGCGGCCGGCCGTTCGCTTCCGTCCCCTCGTAGCGCCGGTAGAGGTCCTGCTCCGGAAGGAATGTGGCGGCCTCTTCAGGTGAGTAGACCTGTGCGGTCTTGACGAGGAACTGGTCGGCCTCGAGCTCCCGTGCCAGGCGCTCGGCCTCGGTCAGGTCCTCCTCGTTGTGGCGAAAGACGATGAACTGGAGATTGACCAGCGGCGTCCGCGAGTCGCGCTCGCGTTTGGCCTCTGCCAGCAGTCTCGCTGCCCCCAGGACCCGCTCCAGCTTGCCGCCCACGCGGTAGCGCTCGTAGGTCTCCTGGTCGACTCCGTCGAGGGAAATGATGATCTCGTCGAGGCCGCTGTCCACCAGCTCGAGGGCCTCCTCCCGGGTGCGCACGAAGTGGCCGTTGGTGCTCGTGATCGTGGGGATCCGCTTCTCGTGTGCGTAGCGGATCATCTCCGTGAGACCCTTGTTGATGAAGGGTTCTCCCTGGTTCCACAGGAGCAGGAGGACCAGGTCGTCCCCGGTCTCGTCGATCAGCTTCCTGTAGTGCCCGAGGTCCATGTTGCCGCGCTCCCGGGACATGTCGCCGTTGCCCGATGGGCACAGAGGACACTTGAGGTTGCACAGGTTCGTGGGCTCCACCATCAACATGAAGGGCCGCCCCCACACGATGGGGCGGCGAAGGCTCCACGACAGCCCCATGGAGGCGAGGACCTTGGCGGCGTTCCACAGCCGTTTCCAGGAGAAGGCGTAGCCGTAGCGCTCGATGTAGCGCGGGACCGCTCTCGGAGAGACCAGGGCCATGACCGTGTCTTGCTTTCAGGATCGTGAGAGGGGAGGGGTGCCGCTCTTCCAGCGGAACCATCCGGCACGCCCCAGGGGTACCAGGAGCAGCACGTAGGGAATATAGAGGATCTCCACCACCGGCAGGAGGAGGAGGCCGAACCGGTCGGAGGCCCGCGGCGCGAACCGGGCGAGGAGGACCAGGTCGGCCAGCCACCGAGTCAGCCAGCAGCAGAGAAAGAAGGTCGCCTGGCTCCCGCCCGCCGCCAGCAGGCCGCCGGCGAGGAGAGCCGCGTGGTAGAGGTACACGGCGGCCCCGAGCCACCGGGCGCCGCCCTCGTAACGGGAGGCCTTGGAGGCATGCCGCACCTTCTGATCCAGCAACGCGCGCCAGCCGGGCGGCGGCGGGGCGGAGGGCACCGCCGCCGCCTCGTCGGCGCAGTAGCGGACGCGCCAGCCGGTCCGCGCTGTCACCAGCCGCAGGAAGTAGACGTCATCGCCGCTGACGAGGTCGCCGATGGCCTCGAATCCGCCGACCTCGTCGTACACGGCGCGCCGGTACGCCAAGCTCCTCCCCGTGCAGGCCAGCGGAGCCTCCATGCCGATGCTGCCTTCCGCCAGGGCGGCCACCCCCAGGTTGTCGAGCGCAAGCACTCGTTGCCGGACGCCGCCGGGGGGATGGGGATAGGCATACCCCGCCACCAGCCCGACGCCGGCGTCGAACCGCGAGACCATCGCCCCCACCTCCGGGGGCGGCTGGCAGTCGGCGTCGGTGAAAAGCAGGATCTCCCCTTCGGCCCTGTCGATCCCGGCGGCCAGGGCGCTCTTCTTCGGGCAGGCGAAGCGCGGCGGGTCCGGCGCCCGGACCAGGACCAGTTCGGCCGCCGCCCGCCAGTCCGAGCGGAGCGCCGCCAGCACGCGGCCCGTATCGTCCCCCGAGCGGTCGTCGACGACGACGATCTGCAGGGCTCCGCCGTAGGTCTGCCCGGCCAGGGAGCGGACGCAGGCCTCGATCCTGTCGACCTCGTCGCGGGCGGCGACGACCACCGAGACCGGAGGCTGCGGGAGGGCCGTCCCGGAGACGCGCCGGCTTCGGCCGATGCCGGTCAACAGCCAGACAACGACGCCGAGGTAGAGAACAGTGCCGGCCAGCAGCACCAGGGAGGTCAGCTGCACCGGGAGGCCGCCGGCCATCGTCCGCTACAGGTAGCCGTAGCGCAGGTCGAGGAAGAGGCGCTGCTGCCGCCCGTCGCCGTACCGGCGATTCACCAGGGCCGTTGCGGTCCCGTCGCGGGGCGGCAGAGGCACCTCCTCCCCCCACTCCAACTCGGCGCCGACGAGGAGGTGGAGCCGGGGGCCTGCGCGCCAGCGGGTCGACCCCCCGAGGGTTGTCCAGCGCCCCAGACGTCCATCGAGAAAGCTCTTCGTCTCGCGCTCGTCCCCGGGGCGCCAGCCGTAGTGCATGTCGCCGCCGACGTTGCGCACCTCCCCTTCGGCGAGGAGCACGTTGTCCCCGTGCCGCCCGCGGCCCCCCCAGGCGGCCGTGGACCAGTCGGCCGACCAGCGACGATCCAGGCTGAAGCGCCACCGGTCGCTGTTGGGACCCAGGGAGTGGCCGAGGGGGGCGTCGAAGTGGCGGAAGGTGTTGATCGGGAACTTGTGGGTGTAGATCCAGGGCTCGACGCGCACGTACTCCGCCTCCAGGTCCAGGTCGGACAGGCCCAGGGGGTCCGCCCAGACCAGACCGGCCTGGAGCGAGTACTTGTTGGTGAAATCGTCGCTCAGGATCTTGAGCTTGCTCAGGTCGTCGATCAGGTAGGCGCCCCAGATGCGCACCCCGGGGCGCACGCGCCAGTCGGCGTCGAGGGCCATCATGACGTTGTCCTTGTCGCCGAGGTAGCTCTGGGCCGCCCAGTAGGGGGCGATGGGGTTGAGGTAGGCCGCCTGAATGCCCCGGTCTCCGTAGACCACGACCTCCTGGAAGCCGAAATCCAGAGAGGGCGTCACCGCCGCCTCGAGGCGGTGGGCCGCGATCCAGCGCTCGCGGTCGAGAGGCCGGCTCATGCCGTTGACGACGTAGGACTCGCCCTCGTGGCGGGTGCCGGCGCACAGGGGCGAGTCCGGGCGGTCCGGGCAGGGCCGCAGCGCGCCGTGCAGGCTGACCAGATGCAGGGCCCCGAAGGTCGAGCGCAGCCGCACCATGTGGAACCCCGGGGCGTTGCCGCCCAGGCCCAGATTGTCGAGGGACGCGGGGCCCCAGACTGCCTGGTCCTTGCCGATCTGCACCTCCACGAGGCTGCCCACGGAGAAGGTGACGTACGCGGCGCCCTCGTGATAGTCGGCGAAGCCGTCCCTCAACTGGACAGCCTCGCGGCGAGGCTCGAAGAGATCGTCACGGAGCAGGTAGCGCCGGCTCCCCTGCTCCCGCGTCTGCTCGAGGGCGATGCGGAAACCGATGCGATCGACCAGGCTGCCCTCCACAAGGCCGCCGATCCGGTTGCGGTAGATCCCTTCGGTCCCATCGCGGCCACGCCCGGAGAGGAGGTCGGTCTGTTGCCGGAGCAGGAGGTCGCCGAAGAGCTCCCCGCGGTCGGTGCTGTAGCGCAGTGGAGGGGCGCCCTGTGCGGGCCATCCGGCCTCCAGACCGGCAGCCTCCTCGCGCGGGCGCCCGTGCCCCAGCTCTTCGAGAAGCCTGCGGATCCGCTGCCCGTCGATGGCCGTGACCTCTCCCCCCGCCGCGGCGCTGTCCGCAAGGATTGCGAGGCGGGCCATGGCACGCCGGCTCAGGGGCTTGATCCCGTCGCCGGTGCCGGAGAGGACGCCCGTGGTCTCGAGGCGCTCGATCAGTTCGTAGCCCCAGTGGCCGACGGGAACCTGCAGCCCGTCGGACCCCTCCCCGGCGGCCGGTCCGCTCAGGGCGAGAACCGCCGCCGCTATCGCTGTTGACCGTCTGCTCACGTCCCGGTAGGATTCCCCTTCTGCCCGCTCCGGACCGAAGTCCGGATGCTTCTCACCGCCAGCGATCGGCTGCCATGCCAGCACCCATCCACGAGATCCGCGCCCGTGAAATCCTCGACTCCCGCGGCAATCCCACCGTCGAGGTCGATGTCCTGCTCGCGGACGGCCCGTGGGGCCGGGCGGCCGTTCCCTCCGGCGCCTCGACGGGGGAGCACGAGGCGGTGGAACTGCGCGACGGCGACAGGACGCGGTTTCTCGGAAGAGGAACAAGCCGGGCCGTGGCCAACGTCCGCGACGAGATCGCCCCCGCCCTGCAGGGCCTCGACGCCATGGATCAGCCCCTCGTCGACGCAAAGATGATCGACCTCGACGGCACGGCCAACAAGGGCCGCCTCGGGGCCAATGCCATCCTCGGTGTCTCACTCGCCTGTGCCAGGGCGGGGGCCAGTGCCGCAGGCCTGCCTCTCTACCGATACTTGGGTGGCCCGGGGGCTCGGACCCTGCCGGTGCCGATGATGAACATCCTCAACGGCGGCGCCCACTCCGACAACAACGTCGACCTCCAGGAGTTCATGGTCATGCCCGTCGGCGCCCCTTCCTTCTCCGAGGGACTGCGCATGGGCACCGAGGTATTCCACCACCTCCGGGCGGCCCTGAGAGACCGGGGCCTGAACACGGCCGTGGGAGACGAGGGCGGATTCGCCCCGGATCTGACCTCCAACGACGATGCCCTGCGGGTCATCGCCGAGGCCGTCCAGCGCGCCGGCTACCGACTTGGAGAAGACTTGGTCATGGCTCTCGATGTGGCCTCGAGCGAACTCTTCCAGGACGGCCGCTACACCTTTCGCTGGTCGGACGGACGCAGCCGTACGGCAGACGCGATGCTGGACTACTACTCTGGGCTGACCGAGCGGTTTCCCGTGCGCTCCATCGAGGACGGCATGGCGGAAGACGACTGGGAGGGATGGCGGCAGCTGACACGTCGGTTGGGGAAGCGTGTGCAACTGGTGGGAGACGACCTGTTCGTCACCAGCACCGAGCGTCTGGGCCGCGGCATCGCCGACGGCGTGGGCAACTCCATCCTGGTGAAGGTCAACCAGATCGGCACCCTGACCGAAACCCTCTCCGCCATCGACATGGCCCATCGAGCCGGCTACACCGCCGTCATCTCCCATCGCTCCGGGGAAACCGAGGACACGACGATCGCGGACATTGCCGTGGCCACCAACGCCGGGCAGATCAAGACGGGGTCGGCCTCGCGGACGGACCGCGTCGCCAAGTACAACGAGTTGCTGCGGATCGAGGAGGCCTTGGGCTCCCAGGCCCTCTATCCCGGACCGGAAGCCCTGGCCGGATTCGGCTGACCCCCCGGCGGCCTCTCCCCCGGGGACTCCGCCTCGCCCCGGGCCCCCCGACCCCACCGGTTCCGGATTCCGCCGAGGACCAGCGCTGCCGTGAGCACTCCGGCCAGCCCGCCCACCCCGGCGGCCGGGTGCAGGGGCTTCAGCAGCAGAACCCCGATGACCAGTCCGAGCTCGTCGATGGAAACCCTCTGCACCACGGAGGGTTGCGGCCGCCGGCGGCGCCTCCGGTCGATGGCGCTTTCCACGACGCGCGTGGTGACCAGGCGAACCACGGGGCGCAGTGCGACCACGCCCACTGCGACGACCGCGAAGACGACGGTGTCCATGAACCCCTGGCGCAGGCCGGACCCCACGTACCAGGCAGCCAGAAAGGGCACCGTCACCCTGGGGAACCTGGCTCCGCGGTCGAGGACGCGCAGGATATCGAGCCGCCGCAGTGTGGCATTGATCAGCCAGAATCCAGCGACCGCTCCGACGAACAGGCCCTCCAGGCCGATGCCGCCGGAGAAGCCCACGGCCAATAGCACGACCGCGGCCAGCGGCGGATAGAGGCCCCCGGGCGCGAAATCGACACGAGTGGCCATATCTGCGAGGAAGCCCGCCAGACAGCCGGCCGCGAGCCCCCACAGGACCCGCTCCAGGGGACCCTCGAGCTGCAGCAGCGGTTGGGAATCGAGGAGGCCGGGCGGGGACAGGTGGACGGGTTGGGGGGATTCGAGGCCCATGCCTACGGCCGCCAACAGCACCGCCACCACGGCCAAGGTGGACGGAACCCGGATTCCGCCGCCCATGCCCCTGCCCCTCCGGACCCGGGACCCGCCGACGCCCGGAGCCGGCATGGCGGGTCCTGCGACGCAGACGGCGGCCAGCACGAAGAGGGCGGGCGCACCGAGGTTGCGGACCCCGGCGACCGTCTCCCCGAGAAGGGAGAGGGAGAACAGGGCCAGGACGGTGGCGGACGCGGCAGCGGCCTCGAAGAGAAAGCCGGTGACCTGGCCGCCCTTCAGGGCACGCAGGTCGAGACCGCAGCCGGCGGCCACTCCCATCCAGCCGGCGAAGAAAGCCAGTCCCGGCAGCAGGACCAGACCGAAGGGCCGCGCCAGCCACTCCGGTGCCGCCCACCCGAGCATGGCTCCACAGAGAATGGCCACGGCCTGGGGATCGGTCAGCGACCGCACCGGCCAGGATCTCGGCGCGTCGGAGGCGGCGACGCCGATGCGGAGTGCGAAGAGGCCGAAGGAGGCGGCCACCAGGGCGGCGGCGACCCACGTCTCGGGGGCGATCACCCCGGTCCCCCTGCAACCGGCTCACCGGTGTCCAGATCGAGATTGGGCAGATCCTCGAAACGGTCACGGAGGTGGAACAGGAAGGTGGTCACCGCCGTTCTCGCGGCCCCCATCATGGAGTCGACGAATGCGGACGGCGGCGGTTCGGGCGCCAGCACGGCGGCCTCGTCCTCCCGCCTCTCGTGGTCCTGGAGCAGGCGGCCCACGCTCCTGGCCAGCGGTTGCAGCACCGGGCCGACGCAGGCCGCCGTCCGGCCGCGGCCGGGAGAGCGGCACGCCCCCGTCCAGGCGAAGATCGGCGCCAGGCGGCGCACCCAGCGGAGCGTGGAGGACCAGCCCGCGCGAAGGGCGTCGTCGTCGATTCCCTCTTCGAAGGCCTGGGTTGCGGCCGTCGCCAACAGGCTCGGGCGCCCGGCGCGGGCCGGATAGTGCAGCTCCGCGCGCCACAGGGGCTGGGGCTCCAGGACGCCAAGTACGTGACAGTCCATCCCCCATTCGACGCGCTTGTGCCAGAGATCGAGGCGGCTCGGAGGCTGCCGGCTCCGTTCCTGGCGCAGGTCGTCGGCGCGGCGATTGACGACGGGATGGGTAGTCACGTCGGTGCACACGTGCAACGCCCATCCGGCGGCAAAAGCGGCCTCGATCTCATCGTCGGCGAAGGCCAGCAGCGAGCGAACGAGATCGGCGGTGTTCTGGTGATGGACGCGCTGGGAAAAGGCCGACGGCCCTCCCGGGAAGAAGCCCAGATCGGGAGCGACAGAGCCGGCCAGAAAGGCGGCATGCTGGACCGGACGGCGATGAGGATCGTCCCCGAAAGCGGAACGAAAGGCGCCGGTCGCCAGGTGCAGGTGAAGGTAACTGCCCGCCACGGCGGGGCCGCCGCCTGCGATGTCAGAAGGGCAGGTCGTCGTCTTCGGCCGGACTCTGCGGTCCCCCGGCCCCACCACCTTGGGGGCCGCCGGCCTCACCCGTCGGCGGGAAGTCACCGCCGGTCGCGCCGCCGTCGGACGCCCCCCCCGGAGGAGGAGGCCCTCCGGGGCCGCCGCCCTCGCCGCGGCCGTCGAGCATCTGCATGTCGTTGACCACCACCTCGGTGGTATAGCGCTTCTGGCCGCTCTGGTCGTCCCAGGAACGGGTCTGCAGCCGCCCCTCAACGAAGACCTTGCTGCCCTTGCGCAGGTACTGGCCGGCGATCTCGGCCAGCTTGCTCCAGAGAACGAGGCGGTGCCACTCGGTGCGCTCCTGGCGCTCGCCGCTGCGGTCGGTCCAGCTCTCGTTGGTGGCCAGGCTGACGTTGGCGACGGCAGCGCCGTTCGGCGTGTAACGGACCTCTGGATCGCCCCCGAGGTTGCCGATCAGGATGACCTTGTTGACCCCCCGTGCCATGGAGTTCTCCTCTGCAATTTGGTAGGCCGCGGGACCCCGCGATGGCGGGCGAACTATCTTACGCCTGCCCCAAAACCCGGTCAAGCGAATTCGCTTGACTGCGGGGGTGGTCCCAAACTACCTTGATTGATACTCTTCCGGAGACCTCCTCCCCCGGGGCTCTCCAGCGGCATCAGAAGCACTCCTCCCTGCATTCCCCGGCCTCCGGGCCCGTCCTCGATCTCCACCCTGCCGTCCCAAGGGCGGGCCTTCGCCCAGCCTTGTCACGATGGCGGCAGAACCAGCCAACCACCAAAAGGGGACAGGCATACGATCCATGTCATCACCGGTCGTCATACTCGATATCGGAGCTTCCCGCGTCCGCTGCCTCGTGGGCCAGGCCGAGTCCGGCGGGGACTGCAAGATTCTGGGCATCGGCACCAGCCCCTGCCGCGGCATCCGCCGCAGTGCCGTTATCGACATGCCTCTCGTGGTGGAGTCGATGCGGACAGCCGTGGCCGAAGCGGAGCGCGCCGCCGGACTGCGCATCACCGGAGCCTACGCCGGCATCGCCGGCCGTGACGTGCAGGCCCATGCGAGCCGCAGCGCCGTGGCCATCTCCGGCCCCTCCGACCCGATCGACGACGAGGATGTGGAGCGCGCCCTGGCCGCTGCCGAGGCCACGGCGCCGCCGTCGGAGGCCGCGATTCTGCACCGCTTCGTGCAGAGCTACGCCGTCGACGGCGAGCCGGTGCAGAACCCCCTCTGGCTCCACGGACACAAACTCGAGGTCGAGACTCTGAGCGCAACGGCCTCCGACCAGGCCTGCACCACGCTGCAGCGCGCCGCGGAGGAAGCGGGCGTGGCCATCGCCGGGTTCCTGGTGGAATCGGTGGCCACCGCCGCCGCGCTGCTGAGCACGGACGAACGCGACATGGGGGTCGGCCTCCTGGACCTCGGCGCCGGCACCTGCGACATGGCCCTGTACGCCGGCGGCTCCCTGCGGCACCTCACCGAGGTGCCCCTGGGCGGCCAGGACATCACCCGCGACCTGTCGATGGTGCTCAACACCTCTCCACGGGAGGCGGAAGAGTTGAAGTGCAACTTCGGCGGCGTGTGCACCGATGCCGAGGAGGCGGACGAGCCCCTCACCTTCCAGACCACGGCGGGGCGCTCCCACACGATCAAGCGGGAGGATCTCGACGGCATCATCGAAGCGCGGCAGCAGGAGATGCTGGAGTTCGTCGCCCAGGAGATCGAGAGCAGCGGCTGCGGTCACCTGCTGACCACCGGCATGGTCTTCACCGGCGGCGGCGCCCTGCTGCGGAACATCGACCGGTTCGGCGAGGAGGCCCTGGGCATGCCGGTGCGGGTCGGCGTTCCCACCGAGATCATCGCTCCCGAGTCCGTGCAGACCCCCGAGTACGCCACCAGCATCGGTCTGCTCCGTTTCGCCTGCGATACCGGCGTCGACCTGAGACCATCGGGCGGAGGCCGCAGCCGGTCACGGTTCGTCGACCGGGTGGCGCGCCTGTTCAGCTTCCTCTGAGCCGGGGCCGTTGACCGGATTCCGCGTCGCCCCGTAGATTCCACCGGTCCGGGCGCCCTTCCGCAGGGGAGGCTTCGATTGCTCCCATCCGGTTGCGCCGCAACATTTTGGCCACCCTAGCTCAGTTGGTAGAGCAACTCACTCGTAATGAG
>CAZEHQ010000030.1:15551-28200 GCA_964512165.1 uncultured Gemmatimonadaceae bacterium
CCGGACCGGAGGCCTCCCACCGGGGGCGAAGCTGCCCTCCGCGGCAGACCCGTGTCCGTCACCGATCTCCCAACCCTGAACGCCGCCCTCAACGGCGCCGCCACCCTCTTCCTCACGGCGGGCTTCCTCTTCATCCGCTCCGGACGCCAGGGTCCGCATCGCCTGTGCATGCTCGGGGCCGTGGCCATGTCGGCCCTGTTCCTGGCCTCGTACTCGGTCTATCACCTGCGCGTCGGTTCCGTCCCCTACCCCCTCCGCGACTGGACCCGGCCCGTCTACTTCGCCATCCTCGTCCCCCACGTCATCCTCGCGGCGGGCATGGTTCCCCTCGTCTTCGCCGCGCTTCTCCATGCCTGGAAGGGACGCTACGGCCGCCACCGCCGGGTGACGCGCTGGCTGTGGCCGATCTGGATGTTCGTCGGGCTCTCGGGCGTCGCCATTTACTGGATGCTGTATGTCTACGCCGGGGCTGGCCCAACCGCACCCGCCTAGCTCCGGAAGGGCACAGCAACTCGTCGCGACCGGTGCAGCCGCATGATGTGGATGCGTCCTGAATGGCTGATTCAGCCGGCAGGCACGTTGTCGATGAAGTCCTTCAGGTAGGCCGCCGTACCGTCCACGGCCAGCTCTGCGAAGCGGGCTCCCTGCTCGGCGCTGGCCAGGCGGTAGCTCTCGGTACCCACGTCGCAAAGAAGCCGCGCCCGCAGTCCGGTCTGGCGCCAGGTCGTGGTCGCCAGGAACTCGTGCCCGGGAGGCACGTCCGCACCGGGCCCGTGGAGGCCGTACTTGTCCTCGATCTCGTGGACCCGGTCCATGCGCGTGTGCTCGGGACAGATGTGGAGGACCATGGAGGTCTCGAACTCGTCGGCGTGGCCGGGATAGCTGCGTCCGTCGTTGACCTCGGCGATGCGGGCGGGGTCGATGGCCTGCCAGTAGGTGAAGGAAGCCACCCTGACGCCGTCCAGCTCCTCGGTGATGCGACGCGCCGCCTGGGCGTTGACGGAGGTGTTGTTGCCGTGGCCGTTGACGATGGCGAAGCGCCGCAGGCCGTAGTTCATCAGCGACCGGCAGTAGTCGGTGAGGACGCGGATCTGGGTCTCCACCCGCAGGGACATGCTCCCCGGGAACTCCAGATGCTGGGGCGAGTGCCCCACGGCCAGGCAGGGCGCCACCAGGACTCGCGGGTAGAGCTGCCGCGCCGCCTGCACCGATACGTAAGTGGAGGTCGCCGCGTCGACCTGGAGCGGCAGGTGCGGGCCGTGCCCCTCGTTGCTGCCGGTGGGCAGGACGGCCAGCTTCACCTCGGGGAGGATGTCCTCCACCTCGGCGAAGGTCATCTGGGGCAGGAACACCTTGTGGTCCTCCATCCGTCCCCTCTCCTCGGTGACGCCGCGGGAGGCCGCGGGCCGGCGGCTCAGCGGAAGGAGCGCAGCGGGTTGTCGCGGCTGAACTCCCGGGGCCGCCCCGCGTTGCGCACCTCGAGCCAGCTGCGGTAGGGCGAGCCCCCCTCGCCGGCGCTGGCGAAATCGCAGAGGGTCAGCTCGCGCCCCCCGTTCCCGCGGGTGCGTACCAGCAACTCCGGAGCGGGGGCGGGTCCCGTCCACTCCACCCGGTTCAGGCGCAGCCCCCTGGCGTCGAGGGCCGGCAGGTCTCCGGGGTCGCCTTCGTCGAAGCGGCGGTCCCAGGCCAGCAGCAGGGGGCCGCGGTAGAGGGACGTCAGGCCGCGGCACTCCCTCTCCCCCACCCAGCGGTGGGGCCGGAAGTCGAAGCGCAGGTCGACGCGGTCGCCCCGCTTCCAGCGGCGGCACAGCTCCACGTAGCTCCCGGCGCGCACCCCCTTCACCGGCTCGCCGTTGACGCGGACCCGGGTGCGCTCCGACCAGCGCGGGATGCGAAGGCGCAGGGAGAACTCGGAGGCCCGCCGGGGCGCGACCGCCAGTTGCACGGCAGGCTCCACCGGGTAGTCGGTGGCGATCGTCAGGGTCACCGGGGTGCCGGCGACCTCGGCCTGGATCCGCCCCGGGCCGTACCAGTTGAGGGTGAGGGTTTCGCCCCCGTCCGTCATGAGGGCCCAGTCCGAGATCATGCCCAGGGCGCGGGGGCCGTTCACCGAGCAGCAGTTGAGCTCGGGGCTGCCCTCGCGCGCCTGGAAGACGATGTCGTGGGCGCTCGCCTTGCGGACCCCGTCCATGGGGGTGTCGTAGGTCACCCAGCGTCCCGAGTGCGAGTGCAGGCCGAGGCCGGAGTTCAGGGTCGAGAGCTCCAGCTCGTCGGCCACCAGCGGGTCTCCCGTGAGCCGCAGCATCTCGACGCTGGCCGCCATCCAGGCGATGGTGCAGCAGGTCTCGATGGCGCCCGGGTGGTAGGGGTTGCCCTGGGCCTTCTCGCCGGAGCTGAAGCCGCCGTTGTTGTGGCGGTCGAGCTCGGCGATGCTCCACCAGATGTGCTCGAAGGCCCGGGGCAGCTCCTCGTCGCCGGTGAGGAGGCCGACGTCGAGCATGCCCATGACCGGGTGCAGGGACTCCCAGCGGGGCTTGGGGGTCTCGAAGAAGGGCTGGCCCGCCAGGGCGGTGTTGACGTAGTCCCCGGCCAGGGGGGCGCCGTCGCGGCCGGCGGCGGCGAACTCGGCGACGATCTGGCGCGCCAGGTCGAGGTAGCGGGGCTCCCGCGTCCTCCGGTGGAGCAGGGTCAGGGAGTGCACGGGGGCCAGGTTCATCTCGGTGCTGCCCGTGTCGACGAGGCGGCGGCCCCTCCTCTTCACCCCGAGGAACCGCTCGCACAGCAGGTCCCCCATGCGCGCGGCGCAGCCCAGGGCGGCCCGGTCCCCCGTCTCCTCGTGCCAGAGCAGCAGGCCGAGCATCACGTGGTAGTGGCCCCAGGCGTCCCAGGTCCCGCGCCCGCCCATGGCGTTGGGCGCCGTGCCCGTGAGCCGGTGGTCCCGGGGCCAGGGGCCCAGATAGCCGTCCTCGGCTTGGAGGGCCACCAGGTCGGAGACGAAGGAGCGCAGGTGGCGGCGCAGGCCCCGGTCGGCGGTGAGGCGCAGGATCTGCACCGCGTGGGTCAGGTACTTGCCGGCGAACTCCCCGGCCCAGGGCACGAGGTCCCGCGGCGGCGTGCGGTCCCGGTCGCGGAGATCTCGAGCATGGCGGGGTTGGCCGCCGGCGCCGGCAGCAGCCACTGATCGGTGACCGCCCGCAGGTAGCGGCCGGCGGCGCCCTGCAGGTCGTAGCGGGCGCCCCGCGGACGGGTGAGAGGCGGCCTCATGCCTGGTCGAAGTACCTCTCGAGGGCGCGCTCGGGCGGCCACACGTCGAGGAGCTCCATCGCCCCCTCCAGCGGGTGGCCGGCGAAGGACGCCTCCAGCTCCTCGCGCGTGCGCCGCCGCGCCGGCCGCTGCTCCAGATTGGCCACGTGCAGCAGGACCCGGGCGTTGACGGCGGCGCTCTCGCTCAGCCCCCGGGGGTAGACCTTGTCCGCCGTGTCGGCCCGGCTGTGGCCGTAGAAGCGGTCCTCGGGCGTGACCGACTCGGTCCCGACGCCGGCGGTGGGCACGCCGTGAGCGAAGAAGGGGAAGTGGTCGGACCCCCAGCTCGGGACGCCGCAGGAGACCCCGAAGGGTCGCCCCAGCCCTTCCACGCGCACCCGGGAGGCCACCGCCTCCAGGACCGGCACCATCTCCTCGGCGCCGGAGATGCCCAGGCCCGAGGGCCGGCCGCCGACATCGTTGTTGATCATCAGCCAGATGTCGTCTAGCTCGGCGGCGTGACGGCGCGTGTAGGCCCAGGCTCCCACCAGCCCGGACTCCTCGACGCCGAAGGCGACGAACCGCACCGTGCGCCGCAGGTGTTGCCGGTGCCTGGCGAGGGCGCGCGCCGCCTCGACCACGGCGACGACGCCCGCGGCGTTGTCGATGGCGCCGGGGCCGACGTGCCAGGTGTCGTAGTGGCCGCCGGCGACCAGGATCTCGTGCGGATCGGCGGTCCCGGTGAGCTGGCCGACGACGTTCCACGACTCCCGGGTCTCGATGCGGCTGTCCAGGGTGAGGCGGAGCCGCACCGGCCCCCGGCGCTGCTGCAGCCGTTTGAGATACTCCGCGTCCTCGAGGCTGATGGAGGCCACCGGCAGATCGCCGACCCGCTGGAAGCAGCAGGTGCGCGCCGGCTGCAAGGCGCCCGCGTAGTTGCGGTGCTCCAGGAGGGCCGCGGCCCCGAAGCGCGCCGCCAGGGGGGTCTTGAGCTGGCGGGCGAAGGGGTAGTACGGCGCCACGACGATGCGGCCCCGCACCTCGCCGGCGCGCTGCTCCAGCTCCTCGGCGTCGCAGCGCTCGAGGAAGACGACCTCCCCCTCCACCCCGGTCTCCGGCGTCGACGGCGACAGCCCCCCGCACCGGCACGGGATCGGGCGCCCTGCCTCCGGTGCGACGACGGCCAGCTCCTCGCGCTCCGGGCGCCAGGCCCGGTGCTCGAAGGGCTCCAGGTGGACATCGTCGAGGCCGTACTCCTGGAAGGTCCGCAGCAGGAAGTCGCGGGCCCTGGCCTCGCCCTCGCTGCCGGCGACGCGCACGCCGATGTCGTCGGCCAGGACGAGCAGGTTCTCCCAGGCCTCGGAGCGCGCCTCGATCTCGGCGGCGACGGCCTCTTCGATGCTCTGCATGCTCTCATTCATGGGCGATAGGAAAACCGCTCCTCCTCCGGGCTGCAAATGCGGCGGCGGCCGCGGCGATCAGGTCCGGGCGCCTTCGGACTCCACGAACGGGAAGGCGAAAGAGCCGGGCCGAGCGCATGGCGATGCGCAGCCTCAGCGGACGTTCCCGAAGGGGGACCGTCGGCCCGTCCCTCCAGGTGACGGTGGAGTCCACGTCGCGGTCGCAGTCCTCCAGCCGAAGCTCCACCCGCAGCCGGCCCATGGCGGCGACGTCGACGCTGAGCTGCAGCGACGCCCCGAGGCGCAGGCGCGGGTGAGGATCGACCCACCGCATGCCGGACGCGCCTGGATGGACGCCTCCTCTGCCGGGGCCATAACATAGGGCCGCCCCAAGCCAAGGAGAGCACATGACTGCAACGAGAACACCGCCCTACCGGGTCGGCATCATCGGCGTCGGCCGCATGGGATCCAACCACGCCCGGGCTTACGCGGTCAACCCGAAGACCGAGCTGGTGGCCGCCGCCGACACCGACCCCGAGAACCTGGAGCTCTTCGAGCGGCGTTTCGGCGTCAACGTGTACAGCGACTACCACGAGATGCTGGCGAAGGAGCGTCTCGACATCGCCGCGCCGGTGCTGCCCGTCAGCGTCAACCCCCGGGCCGTGCTCGACTGCGCCGAGGCCGGCGTCGGAGCGATCTTCTCGGAGAAGCCGATCGCCTCCACCCTCGCCGACGCCGATCGCATGGTCGAGACCTGCCGCGCCAGAGGGATCCCCTTCGCCTGCGGCGACGCCTGGCGCAACCTGCCCCAGTTCTGGCAGTTCCGCGAGATGGTCGACGCGGGCGAGGTCGGCGAGGTCCGAGCCATCAACGTCTACCACGCCCACAACGAGATCCTCGGAGGCGGCTGCCAGAGCCTGGGCGTGACCCGCCTCATGGCCGGGGACGCCGACGTGGAGTGGGTCACGGGCTGGGTCCGCGACGACCCATGGGACGAGCAGGACCAGGGCATGGGCGGCGTCATCCGCTTCACCAACGGCATCCTCGCCCACGTCCACATGGACCCCGTGGGCCGGAGGGGAATCGAGGTGCTCACCGACAAGGGAGTGTTCCTCAGCGACTGGCTGAAGTTCTCGTTCCAGGATGCCGAGGACGACGGCGACGACAGGGTGCTGCGCGAGCGCGAGGGTCTGTTCGAGAGAGCCGGCACCTGGGACCTCGGGTACGACGAGCACGGCTGGCGCGACGTCAGCTACCGCCTGCAGTCGAGCGTGGCTGCCATCGTCGCGGCCCTGGAGGCCGGCCGCGAGCCGAGGACAAGCGGAGACAACATGCGCAATGGCCTGGAGAACGGCATCGCCCTGCGCGAGTCGCACCGGCGGGGGCACGCGCCGGTCGCTCTGCCCCTCGAGGACCGAAGCCTGAAGATCGTGCCCCACGCCGGCCGCATGTACAGCAAGAAGGAGGCCCAGGGGCGGGAGGAATACATGGAGCAGATGGCGGCCTACAAGCGGGACTGAACGCGCTCGGGCCGAACCACCATTCAGGGCGGAGAGCAGGGGATGCTCAGCCAGCAACAGGTAGGTCAGTACCGCGAGGATGGCTACCTCATCACCGAGGACGCGGTACAGCCGGAGATGCTTGAAGAGCTGACCGGGGCGGCGCTCCGGGTGGTGGGCCGCATCCGCTCCGGCGAGGTGGTGGACGACGACGACGGGGTCGACACCAACGGTTCCGGCGCCGAGCCCGCCTTCGTGACCGGCCTCATGGCCCCGGAGTTCGGTGAGCCCGTGTTTGCCGAGTATCTGGGCTCGGAGGAGGTGGCGGCCTGCGTCCGCCCCTTCCTGGGCGACGAGCTGCGCCTGGGATGGGTGCACCTGTGCGCCATTGCCGGGGACTACAAGGGCAACTGGCACCGGGACGTGGGCGGCCAGGACCGGAACGCCGGCTACGAGGAGGAGATGGCGCTCCTCGCCCGGCACCGGAAGCACCTCGTGAAGTGGCACCTGGCCCTGGTGGACGATCCCTGCCTGTGGATCGTGCCGGGCAGCCACCGGCGCTTCCGCACGGACCGGGAGAAGGAGTGCCTGATGAAGGGTGGCCAAGGCGAGTTGCCCGGAGGGCTGCGGATCGACCTCGAGAAGGGCCAGACCATCTTCTGGAACGGCAACACCATCCACCGGGGCCGCAAGCCCGAGGGCATGGAGGAGCGCTCGACCCTGATGGGTGCCCTCATCGACCACCGGTCGGAGTACGACGACGGCGAGAAGGGCGACCAGCGCTGGCTGCTGGCCGGCAACGTGCGGGGCAGTCTCCCGGAGCGGACCCGACGCTACTACGACAACTGGCGCTCCCTGGCGGAACCGCGCATGGCGGCGGCGGGAGGGGCCTGATCTTCCTCGACGCTCACCAGCACCACGGCGCCCTGATGCATCAGGTCAGTCCTCACTGTCGGTTTCCCCCAATTGGAGAAGGCGCGCCAACGCGTCAGGGTTGCCTTGTGCCGCTGCCATACGATACCAGGTAAGAGCGGTCTCGTAGTCTTGGGCAACACCGGTGCCGCGTTCGCTTGCAACACCCAGGTTGTATTGAGAGTCCACGCGCCCGTTCTCAGCCGCCTTTGCCCACCAGACGACAGCCGCCTCGTAGTCTTGGTCGAATCCTTGGCCCTTTGCATACATCCCACCCAAAGCGGCTTGTGCGTCGGCGTCGCCTTGTAGTGCCGCTTTCCGATACCAAGAAGCGGCAGCCTTGTAGTCCTGGGCAACTCCGCCACGCCCATGTTCGTAGGCAGTACCCAAGTTGTATTGTGCGTCGGGATGACCTTGTTGGCCAGCCTTAAGGTACCAGGCTACGGCCGCCTTGGCATCTTGGTCGATTCCGCGACCGAACTCGTACGCCGACCCGAGAACAGCTTGGGCGTCCGCACGGCCTTGTTCGGCAGCTTGGAGGATCCAATAGAATCCTGCCTCGTAGTTTCCTGCCTTCATGTCTCCGCGGCCAACCCTGACTTGGGCGTCCGCATCGCCACGTTCAGCCCTTCGTCGTAACGCACCCCGGAAGAATCCCTTACTCGCTGCATCCATGAGTTGTGTGCGTTCGGCCCATGCCGGTTCATCACCCAGCATGCGGAGGACTTCCGCCGCTTCGCTATCGCCTCCCTTCGCGGAATAGTAGAAGTACCGAAAGGCGACGGCGGTGCTCTTCGGCACGCCATCGCCATTGTTGTATGCAACACCCATGTTGTATTGTGCAGCAGGATTGCCTTGTGCGGCAGCAACACGCCAAGTCGACAAGTCGTTCATTGTCCTCCCATCTGCAATACTCTCGGCCGTGCCCCACTCCGCTACCCCTCAGGGCCAGCGCGACAAGACGGTCTTCTGCCGCGTGTAGAACAGGACCCCCTCGGTCCCCTGCACGTGCAGGTCGCCGAAGAAGGACTGGTCCCACCCCGAGAACGAGAACAGGGCCATCGGCGCCGGCACCCCCACGTTGACGCCGATCATGCCGCACTCCACGCCGCGGGCAAAGTCGCGGGCCTCGCCGCCGTGGCGGGTGAAGATGGTGGCCGCGTTGCCGTAGGGGATGCGGTTGATCCAATCGATCGCCTGCTCCAGGCTCCGGGGCCGCATCAGTCCCAGGACGGGGCCGAAGAGCTCCTCGGTGGACAGGCCGTGGCCCGGCTCCACCCCGTCGAGCAGAGTCGGCCCCACGAAGAAGCCGGTCTCCGGAACGCCCTCGCGGCCGTCGCGGACCACCGTCAGCTCGGCACCGCCGGCCCCGGCGATGCGGCCGGCGAGACGCTGGCGGGCGCCGCCGTCGATGACGGGACCCATGTCGACGTCCTCGGTGAGGGTGTCCCCCACGGTGAGGGTGTCCATGGCCGAGGCCATCTGGTCGCGCAGGTCGTCGCAGGCATCGCCGATGCCCATCAGCAGCGAGCCGGCCATGCAGCGCTGGCCGGCGCAGCCGAAGGCCGAGTGCAGGACCCCGTTCAGGGCCGGGTCGGCGGCCGCCGCCTCGCCGAGGAGGCCGGAGTCGACGGCGTCGGGCATGACCAGCAGGACGTTCTTGGCGCCGCCCGCCGCCTGGCAGCGCTTGCCGGTCTGCCCGGCCAGCTCGTACACGCGCCGCGCCACCGGCGACGAGCCGACGAAGGAGAGGGCGGCGATGCCGGGATGCAGGCACAGGGCCTCCACCGCCTCGCGACCGCCGTGGACGACGTTGAGCACCCCCGGCGGCAGCCCGGCCTCGAGGAACAGCTCCGCCAGGCGGTTGACCGTGAGGGGGACCTTCTCGCTCGGCTTGAGGATGAAGCAGTTGCCGCAGGCGATGGCCAGCGGGTACATCCACATGGGCACCATGGCCGGGAAGTTGAAGGGCGTGATGCCGGCGCAGACCCCCACCGGCTCGCGGGTGGCGGAGCCGTCGATGCCGGCGGCCAGCTCCGGCAGGACCTCGCCCTTGGCCATCTGGCCGATGCCGCAGGCCAGCTCGACCACCTCCAGGCCGCGGCGCACGTCCCCCCGCGCCTCCTCGCGGGTCTTGCCGTTCTCGCGGCAGACGATCTCCGCCAGCTCCTCCGCCTGCGCCTCGAGCAGCTCGCGGTAGCGGAACAGGACCCGGGCCCGCTCCGGCGCCGGCGTGGCGGACCAGCCGGGAAAGGCCCTGGCCGCCGCCTCCACCGCCCGGTCCACCTCGGCGCCGCCGCAGTGGGGGGTCCGTGCGATCACCTCGCCGGTGGCGGGCCGGTGCACGGGCGTGTGCTGCTCCGCATCCGGCGCCAGCCAGCGCTCGCCGATGAGGACGGGAACGGTGTCAGCCTTGGCCATCACTCCTCCTCCCGGTCCTCGCGGGAGCCGCGGCGGGGAGGACCACCATCGGCTACCCGCCCACCGTGGCGCTGATGATGAGGTGCTCCACCCAGTCGTCGGTGTCGTTGACGATCTGGTGCATGCACTTCGGCGGCAGGTGCACGGCGTCGCCGGCGCGGACCTCGAAGATCTCGCCGTCGATCTTCATCTTCGCCCGGCCCTCGGTGAAGTAGTAGACCTGCTCCTTGTTCTCGTGGTCGTGGTAGTCGCCGTCGCAGCCGGGCTGCAGCCGGTGCACGGTGAGCCCGGACAGACCCAGGAGGCAGGCCTCGTTCTCCTCCAGGTCCTCGGCGCCCTTCGAGCGGAAGATGGACCAGATGATCTTGTTCTCGTGGCCTACGTGGGGCTTCGCGTCGCGCCAGCTGCGGATGACCAAGGGAGTCCTCCTGTTTGATGGTGAGCGGCGCGGGCAAGATAGCCGGCCCCCCGGCAGGGTCAAGGTGAGCGTCGGGGCCCCGGTGGCGTCGGCGCGGCGACCATCACTAACTTGCGGCCCCTCGAAGGAGCCCAGCCGTGAACCGACCGACCCCCGAGCAGACCTCCCTGTGGCGCAGCGACGGCGTCGTCCCCCTGCCCGGGGCCCTCTCCGGCGAAGAGCTGTCCCGCCTTCAGGAGGCCTTCTCCCGGGAGGCGGCCGAGGCCAGACCGGGCTGGCTCGAGGGCGTCGAGCAGGGCACCCGGCCGGCGGCGTTCTTCGACATCCCCGACGCTCTTTCCCGCGATCCCCTCTTCCTGGACCTCGTCGATCACCCCTCCTGGTACGGACACCTCATGGCCTTCACCGGCGGCCGGGCGACCTTCCTGGGGGCCCAGTTCCGCACCTTGCCGCCGGCGCCCCTCAGCTACGTGGGCTGGCACTACGACGTCCCGCGGTCCACTCCCCTGCACCTGAAGGTGCAGGTCTACCTCGACCCGGTCTCGCCCCGGGACGGGGCCTTCGCCTACGTGCCCGGCAGCCACCATCCGGAGAGCGGTCCCTGGCCGCTGGTGGCCGATCCGGGGGAGATGCCTGGGCACCGCGTCTACGAGGGCGAGGCCGGGACGGCGGTCGTCTTCAACAGCCACGGCCTGCACACCTCCCTGGCCAACCGCACAGGGCGCGGACGGCGGTCCATCATCCTCATCTACGAGGTCTACAGCGAGACGACCTTCAACCCCGGCGCCTTCGCCCGCTTCGCCGACCGCCTAACCACCGCCGACCGCCGCCAGCTCTTCCGGCAGGAGCCGCGGCCACAAGCGGAGACCGCCCCATGAAGGACCGGCGCTCCCCCGTCATCGACTCGCACCTGCACGTCTTCGCGCGGCAGTCCGCGGAGTTCCCGCGGGAGGTGAACGACCACCTGCCGGCGGAGCGGGAGGCGCCGGTGGAGCGGCTCCTGGAGCGCATGGAGAGCCACGGCGTCGACGGCGCCGTGCTCGTGCAGATCGGGGGCACCAGCCTCGAAGTCCACGCCTACCTGCTCCACTGCCTGCGCGAGCACCCCGACCGCTTCCTCGGCATCGGACTGGTCCCGCCCGACTGCGAGGATCCCGGCGCCCACATGGACCGGCTCGCCGAGGCCAGCGACGGCCGCGTCATCGGCTTCCGCCTCAGCCGCCTGGGGGGCCCCGCCGACCCCTTCGAGCCGGTGGACGTGGGCCGCCTGCCGGTGTACCCCATCTGGGAGCACGCGGCGAAACGCGACTACGTCATCTGGCTCTACCCGAAGGCCGTGGACGCCCACGTGGTGCCCCACCTCTTCGAGGCCTTCCCCCAGGTGCGGGTCGTCTTCAACCACCTCATGGTCTGCCCGGGGCCGAGGTTCTGGTGGGACGAGAAGGGCCGGCCCCAGGCCGACGTGCCCATGCCCCCGGAGACCCGCTACTCGACCCTGGGCCTGAAGGTGGGGCGCATCCCCCGCAACACCCGGGGGCGCTACCCCTACCCCAACGTGTACGTCCACTTCTCCGGCCACTACGCCTTCACGAAGCAGGGCTACCCTTACCCCGACCTGGCCGGCTGGGGCGACAGCCTGCGCATGGTCTTCGGCGCCGGCCGCATGATGTGGGCCACCGACTTCCCGTGGATCGACGTCGATCCCGGGTACGGCGAGGTCGTGCGGCTGCCCGGCGAGGTCTTCCCCGACCTGACGCCGGAGGAGCGCCGGCAGCTGATGGGGGAAACGGCGGCGCAGGTCCTGCGCTTCCCGGCCTTCCGCGACAGCGGCGGCTGGCTGGCCCCGTAACATGGGCGTGTTCTACGATGTGGGCCGCGCGGTGGTGGGCGGCTGGATGGGCGGCGGCTGGGTGTCGCGCGACGACAAGCGCGGCATCGACATCCTCTGGGGAGGCGAGTTCGGCCAGGAGGGCTCCGTCCTCTTCGGCATCGACGCCGACACGGGGGAGATCGTCGAGCGCCACTGGATCTGTGGCCGCGAGTTCCAGTGCAACGTCGATCCCCGCAACGGCACCCTGTGGGTCCACACCCTCCACGGGATCTACGAGTACGGCCACGTGCTGCAGTCGTGGACCCCGGAGCACGGCCTGCGCTCCCACGGCTTCCCCCTCATGAGCGAGCAGCGGTTCTACAACGCCGTGGTCGGTCCCGACGGCCGCGTCTGGCTCGGCACCCATCCCCAGGGCCGGCTGGTCAGCTACGACCCGGAGGCCGACGCCTGGCACGACCACGGCGTGCAGGCGCCCCCGCCCCACGTGCCCGGCCAGCAGGTCTGGTGCAGCCCGAAGCACATCTCCGCGGCGGGCGAGGTCGTCTGCGGCATCCAGCGCGACCCGTCCAGCCGCATCGCCTACGACCCGGCCAGCGGCGCCACCCGGGTCCTGGCCGACGGCGAGGACCCCGAGCCGGCGCCCTCCCCCGCCGCCGTGAGCCGCAGCATCGCCGCCTCCAGCTTCCGCCAGGACGGGGTCACCTACACCGTCGACGGCGAGGAGCGCCGCGCCGACTACCGCCCCACGGTGGCCACCGACATCTGCGGCCTCCACCGCGGGCCCGACGGCCGCATCTACGGGGCCACCATCATCTCCATGCACATCTTCCGATTCGACCCGGAATCGCGAAACCTCGAGGACCTGGGCAAGGTCGGCTGGGGAGGCGGCGAGATCTACGACGTCATCGCCTGCGGCGACAAGGTC